>JAZGFE010000201.1:0-105500 GCA_036479215.1 Nannocystaceae bacterium
CACCACAGCTTCTGCCGGCGTCACGGAGACGACGTGTCTCCCACCCGCCCCGAGTTCATAACTAGAAGAAATACCCCTCCCAAAACTACACATCCCTCCACAGCCTCGCTCCACCTCTAAACAAAACATTCCTCCTCCTGACCCCGTCTGCCTCATACACAAAAAATCTGACACCCTCACATCCTGCGGGGCAGCATCGACTCCAGCGACTACAAGAGCTTCATCTTCGGCATGTTGTTTCTCAAGCGCCTGTCGGACCGCTTCGAGGAGGAGGCGGAGAAGCTGGTCGAAGACGGTGAGGACGCCGAAGTGGCCTGGGAAGACCGGGACTATCACCAGTTCTTCGTGCCAACCCAGGCGCGCTGGTTGAGCTTGCAAGAGACTGCGAGCAACGTTGGTGATGCTCTGAACAAAGCCTGCTCGGCCCTGGAGGAGGAGAACGATTCACTCGAAGGCGTGTTGCTCGGCATCGACTACAACGACCCGAACCGTTTGGGCGACACGAAGAACCGAGACACCGTGCTCGGGCGTTTGGTCCAGCACTTCTCGAAGCTTCGGCTACGCAATGAGGACCTGAGCGAGCCCGACATGCTCGGGCGTGCGTATGAGTATCTGATCGAGAAATTCGCCGATGACGCCGGCAAGAAGGGTGGGGAGTTCTACACGCCGAACAAGGTCGTGGAGGTATTGGTGGAGGTCCTGGCCCCGGAGGAGCGGATGCGGATCTGCGACCCGACGTGCGGCTCTGGCGGCATGTTGATTCAGTGTGCCAAGTTCATCGACCGCAAAGGCGGCGACCCGCAGAACGTGACCCTGCACGGCCAGGAGAAGAACCTGGGCACGTGGGGGATCTGCAAGATGAACATGCTGCTGCATGGTCGTCCGAGCGCCCAAATCGAGAAGGGCGACACGATCCGCGACCCGAAACTCATCGAGGACGGGGCGCTGATTCTGTACGACCGCGTGATTGCGAATCCGCCGTTCTCGCTCGACGAGTGGGGCCGTGAAGTCGCCGAGGCCGACCGGTTCGGCCGGTTCCGCTTCGGGGTCCCACCCAAGACCAAGGGCGACCTGGCGTTCGTGCAGCACATGGTGTCGACGATCAACGCCGAGGGCCGTGTGGGGGTGGTGATGCCCCACGGCGTGTTGTTCCGGGGGGCAGCCGAGGGCCGGATCCGCGAAGGCATGTTGCGCGAAGACCTGTTCGAGGCGCTGATCGGCTTGCCCACGAACCTGTTCTACGGCACGGGCATCCCGGCCGCGATTGTGGTGCTGACGAACAAGAAGGCGAGCCCGCGCAAGGGCAAGGTGTTGTTCATCGACGCGTCCGGGGAGTTCAAGGACGGCAGCAACCAGAACTTCCTGCGGGATGAAGACGTAGCGAAGATCTCCAAGACCTTCCACGGGTTTGCCGATGTCGAGAAGTACGCCCGTGTGGTGGAGATCAAGGAGATCGAGAAGAACGACTGGAACCTGAACATCTCCCGGTATGTGGACATCTCGGAGGCGGAGGAAAAGATCGATTTGGGGGCCGCGGTGGCGAAGCTGAGGGCGCTTGAAGGCGAGCGTGCCGAGGCCGAGCAGAAGATGAACGGGTTCTTGGAGGAGTTGGGCTATGGACGCTGAGACTTGGTTGCAGGCGAGTCTCGGCGACGACATCCTGCTCGTCTCGGGGCAGCACATCGACGCGGTGGACTACAATGACGACCCCTCTGGGTATCCCTACCTTACAGGTCCTGCCGATTTTCCCGATGGGATAGTTCGTGTCACGAAGTACACGTCGCGGCCAAAGACGACGTGCGAGAAGGGGGACATTCTACTAACGGTCAAGGGGTCGGGGACCGGAAAACTCGCGCTTGCGGCAGACTCATACTGCATCAGCCGGCAGTTGATGGCCGTTCGTCCGAAGTCTTGGGACCGACGTTTCGTGTACTTCACCCTCGAATCGTTGACCGAAAGCATGAGGCGCGCCGCCGTTGGGTTCATCCCCGGTATCACCCGCTCGGACGTGCTCGACGCAGCGTTACCCCTCCCACCCCTCCCCGAGCAGCGGAAGATCGCGGCCATCCTGTCGTCGGTGGACGAGGCCATCGAGAAGACGCAGGCGGTCATCGACCAGGTGCAGGTGGTCAAGAAGGGCCTGATGCAGGAGCTTCTCACCCGCGGCCTCCCCGGCCGCCACAAGAAGTTCAAGCAAACCGAAATCGGGGAGATTCCGGAGGAGTGGGACGTGGTGGCGTTGCAAGAGCTGGTTGCCGAGGACGCAACAATCACCTACGGCATTGTCCAGGCGGGGCCACATATTGATGACGGGGTCCCCTACATCAAAACGGGCGACATGCGGCGTGAGGGTATCCGGGAAGTTGGATTGGGCCGCACGAGCCGAGAGATTGCAGCCAGGTATCATCGTTCGGCGGTCAAAACTGGCGATCTCGTCTACTCCATTCGCGCGAGCGTCGGGATGGTTCATCAGGTGCCCAATACGCTGGACGGCGCGAATCTGACGCAAGGTACGGCGAGAATCTCGCCTGCTGAGAAGATGAATAACCGCTTCTTGCTTTGGGCACTTCGCGGGCCAAGCAGCCAGCAGTGGATTGAGAGGCGGACGAAAGGAACAACATATCGTGAGATCACGTTGAAGACGCTGCGGGCGGCGCCCCTAGCCGTACCGTCTCTTACGGAGCAGGCCGAGATCTCCGCATCGATTGACGCCGTCGAGGAACGGGGCTGGAGAGAGTCGAAAATCGACGCAGCACTCGTGGAGCTAAAGCAAGCGCTGATGTCCGTCCTGCTCACCGGTGAACTCCGCGTCACCCCGGACCCGGCCACATGACCCCCGCCTTCCACGACTCCATCGTCTACGTGGACGAGAGCGGCGATCACGGACCCGTTTCCCCCGAGTACCCCGTTTTCGTGCTCGCGTTCTGCGTCTTCAAGAAGTCCGCCTACGCCAGCCACGTCACCACGGCCATCCAAGAGTTCAAGTTCAAATACTTCGGCCACGACGCCGTCGTCCTGCACGAGCGGGAAATCCGGAAGTCTAACGGCCCGTTCTCCGTGCTCCAGAATCCCCAAGTCCGCACTCCGTTTCTCACCGACCTGACCGCCCTCATCGACGATGCCCCCTTCACCTTGATCACCGGGGTCATCCGCAAAGATCTGCTCGAACTCTCGCGCCGCCAGGGCGAGAACCCCTACCACTTGGCCATGCGCTTCTGCATCGAGCGCCTGGTGATGCACCTCCATCTCAAGCCGGGCAGCGACCCGGTTCATGTCGTCTTCGAGAGCCGGGGCAAACGCGAAGATAACGAACTCGAATTGGAGTTTCGGCGCTGTGCAGCCAACAACAAGTCAGGGAGCAACCTGCCGCTGCGTCCGGTATTCGCCAGCAAGCAGGGCAACTTTGCCGGCATGGAGCTTGCCGATCTCATCGCACGTCCCATCGGCCGTCACATGCTCAACCCCGAGCAGGCCAACCGAACCTGGCCGGTCATCGAGCGCAAGCTCCGGCGCAGCCCCAGTGGCGACATCCAAGGATGGGGGTTGAAATGCTTCCCATAAAACAAAACGCCACGGTGTGCACCGCAGCGTCCTGCCGACCGAGCATTCCCAGTCCGCGTGCTTTCAACATTGTGCCGGGCGGGTGCGATGTCAACGTGCGCCGAATACGCATCGTGCGAATCGACCAGGAACAGGCCACACCATGAGTCCCAACGCCGACGACTGGACCGAAGACAAACGCTCCGAGGCGCCCGCTGTCGCGCTCCTCCGCGACCTCGGCTACACCGAAATCCCCGCAGACACCATCGACGCCGAACGCTCCAGCCCCAAGCAGGTCGTCCTGGAGGGCCGGCTCGCCAAGGCGCTCCTGCGGCTCAATCCCTGGCTCTCCGAAGACAACGTCGCCAAGGTGATCAAGCAGATCACCAACGTCCCGTCGGCCAGCCTGACCGAGGCCAACGAGGCCCTCTACACCCACCTCACCTACGGCATGTCGGTCGAGCAGGACCGGGGCAAGGGGCGCAAGGGGCACAACGTTCGGTTCTTCGATTTTGAAGATCCAAAGGCCAACGCGTTCATCGTCGTCCGCCAGTTTCGGGTGCTCGGCACCAAGCGCCCGCAGAAGCCGGACATCGTGTGCTTCGTCAACGGCATTCCGCTGGTGGTCATCGAGTGCAAGTCCTCCAACCTCGGCGAGAAGTGGCGCCACGAGGCCATCAAGCAGCTACGCCGGTACCAAGAGGCCGGCTCCGAATGGAAGGGGGAGGGCGCCCCTCGATTGTTCGAGACCGTGCAGATCGTCATCGGTGCCTGCGAGCAGGCTGCCTGCTACGGGACTGTGGGAACCCCCTCGCGCTTCTTCTTCGAGTGGAAGGAAGCCTACCCAAAGTCGGTCGAGCGGCTCCAATCCGACCTCGGGCGCGTGCCCACGGCGCAAGACATCTTGCTCGCCAGTATGCTCGCACCCGCGAGCCTGCTCGACATCGTCAAAAACTTCATCGTCTTCGACAAAGAGGACGGCCGGAAGGTCAAGAAGCTGTGCCGGTACAAGCAGTTCATCGCCGTCAACAAGGCCATCGCCCGCATCAAGTCGGCCAAGAAGCCTGCCGACCGTGGTGGGGTCGTCTGGCACACCCAGGGCTCCGGCAAGAGCCTCACCATGCTCTGGCTCGCCCTCAAGCTGCGGCGCGACCCGACCCTCAAGAACCCGACGCTGGTCATCATCACGGACCGTAGAGCCCTCGACAAACAGATCAGCGAAACCTTCGAGGCGTGCGGCTTTCCGAACACCGAGCAGGCCAAAAGCGTCAGTCACCTTCGCACCCTGATCAAAAACGGCACCGGCAAGACCATCACCACCACCGTCCAGAAGTTCCAGGACATCTCGAAGGGTATCAAGGCCAAGGGCATCAAGGCCAAGGACACGCGGATCACCCGTGACCCCCATCTCGTGCTGACGCAGGACTCGAACGTCGTGGTCATGGTCGATGAGGCCCACCGCACCCAGTACAAGGGACTCGCCGCGAACATGCGCGAGGCGATGCCCAATGCGTGCTTTCTGGGGTTCACCGGTACGCCCATCGACAAGAAGGACAAGAGTACCCTCACCACCTTCGGCCCCTACATCGACACCTACACCATCCAACAGGCCGTCCAAGACGGCGCCACGGTGCCGATTTTCTACGAAGGCCGGCTGCCCGAGGTGCGGATCCTGGGCCAGAATCTCGACAAGCTCTTCGACCGCATGTTCGCGGACCGCAGCGACGAGGAGCGGACGGCCATCAAGAAGAAGTACGCCACCGAAAAGGCCATCGCAGCCGCGCCGAAACGCATCGAGACCATTTGCCTCGACCTGCTGGACCACTTTCAGAAGTTCATCCAGCCCGGCGGCTTCAAGGCGCAGATCGTGGCCGTCAGTCGAGAGGCCGCGGCGATCTACAAAGAGACCCTCGACCGTCTCAACGCCCCGCCCTCGATCTTGGTGATGTCCTGCGCCCACAACGACGAGGCCCACCTCGTCGAGCATCATGTGCGCAAGGAAGACCGCGAGGCCAACGTCAAGAAGTTCAAGGACAAGGATGACCCCATCCAGATCTTGATCGTCTGCGACATGCTGCTGACCGGTTTCGACGCCCCCGTCGAACAGGTGATGTATCTCGACACCCCCCTGCGCGAACACAACCTGCTCCAGGCCATCGCCCGCACCAATCGTCGGGCCGACGGCAAGGACTACGGACTCATCGTCGACTATTGGGGCATCTCGGAGGCCCTGCAAGACGCCCTGGCCATCTTCTCCTCGACCGATGTCCAGCAGGCCCTCGAACCCAAGCAAGACGAACTCCCCCGGCTTCAACAGCGCCACCAGGTCGTCATGCGCTTGTTCGACAAGGTTGCGCACAAGACCGACCTCAATGCCTGCGTGAGCGCCCTGGCGGACGAGGACGTGCGCTCGGCCTTCGATGTGGCCTTTCGCCGGTTCGCCCAGAGCCTCGACATGCTCTACCCCGACACCAAGGCCCTCGCCTTCGTGGATGACGCCCGCTGGCTCGGCAAGATTCGCCAGGCTGCGCGTGCGCTGTATCGGGACGGGAAGATCGACATTAACGACTGCGGGGCCAAGGTTCGCAAGCTGATCGAGGACGCCATCGTCGCCGATGGGGTGCAACTGCTGGTCAAGGAAGTCGCCCTGTTCTCCAAGGACTTCGACGATAAGCTCGACGCCCTCAAGTCCGACACGGCCAAGGCCAGCGAGATGGAGCACGCCATCCGCCACGAGATTCACGTCAAGCTCGACGAGAACCCGGCGTTTTACGCCACGCTACGCGAACGTCTCGAAGAGATCGTGCGGGACCGCAAAGAGAAGCGCATCGACGCCATCGAGGAGCTTTCGCTGTTCCAGGGACTCAAGCAGCGCATGGACACGGGGCAAGACGACACGGCCGGCGCATTGGGCCTGTCCCAAGGGGGCTACGCCGTCTACGGCTTGCTGGAGCAGGCCCGGCCCAGCAAAGCGCAGGACGCCGATGAAGACGGCTACTCCCCGAACCGCGACCTGGCATCCCTGATCGATGAGGCCATCGCCCCCTCCACCAACATTGTGGATTGGTATCGCAAGGAAGACGTGCAGCGGGAAATGCGGGTGCGCATCAAGAAGCTGCTTCGGGCCACCGGCTTGAAGGGCGCCAGCGTGGAAGACATGGCCAAAGAGATCGTCGCGCTGGCGAAGGCGAGGCAGTCCTCGTGATGGTCGAGGAATCCTCCAAGGTTCAGTACGGCCGGACCCTCATCGAGTACGGTATCCGTCGCAGTGAACGACGCAAGACCGTGGCCGTGGCCGTGGACCCCGTGGAAGGCGTCATGCTCACGGCACCCGTCGGGGTCGCCGTGGACCGTCTCGACCGTGTCGTCAAAGAGAAGGCCCGCTGGATTGTCGAGCGTCTGCTCCTGGTG
The DNA here is from genome assembly GCA_036479215.1 of Nannocystaceae bacterium. Classification (GTDB taxonomy): domain Bacteria; phylum Myxococcota_A; class Polyangia; order Nannocystales; family Nannocystaceae; genus FL481. The sequence goes on from JAZGFE010000201.1 coordinate 6,952, forward strand.
GAAGACGGCGAACCACGCCCAGAGGCGAGGCAGTACGTCTCAGGCGAGTCGATCACGTATCTCGGCCGCCACTACCGGCTCCGCGTCAAATCGCTGGATCGTCCCCAACGAACTCGACTCGAACGAAGCTGGTTGGTCGTGTCCGTGGACCGCGACCTCGGTGAAAAGGCAAAGGCGGCGGCCGTGGAGAAGGCGGTGTGTGGGTGGTACCTCGACCACGCCCGTGCCCGCCTGGAGGCGCGAACGCAGATCTGGGCAAGTCAGGCCGGGGTCGAGATCACCGACATCATGGTCAAGGACCAGCAGAAACGGTGGGCCAGTTGCGATGAGAAGGGCGTTTCCTCCGGTTCAACTGGCGGGTTATCCAGGCGCCTATGCGCCTGGTGGACTACGTCGTGGCCCATGAGGTCGTGCATCGCATCCACCGCGACCACACGAAGGCGTACTGGCGCCGGCTTGGGATGCTGATGCCCGACTACGAGAACCGTAAGGAGGACCTGCGGAAGTTGGGACCGAGGCTGGAATGGTGAGCCCGCCAGTCGGCAGCAGGCTCACGCGGAAGGTTCTCCCTCTATTCGGATAGCTCAGGCGACGAGGTGGCCGAAGCGAAGCCCGTGCCCCGGCCCAGAGGCGCAATGCCGGTCCGGCGCCAAAGGCGCGCAATGATCTTGATGCTGTGGGGACCTGGATGTCGCTGATCGCTCTGTCGTGACGGAGCTTGACGGTTTGCACGGATTTGACGGTCTTGATGAATTTGACGATTCTGACGTATCGGTCCTACTGACCAGCAGGAGGAGGCCCGGAAATGCTTCCCAGTCGCCCGATCACGCAGGAGCTTCTCACGAGCACGAACCCCGCCCATATGCTTGATCGCGCGGCTGTTGTCCGAGCGAACCCAGAGGCAGCGACCTGCGCAGGCGGCATCACGACGCCAACATTGCCGTCACGTGATCGAATGGCCGTACCCCCCGATCAACATCTCCAACGCGGGCTCTGTGTGTGGACCCATGCCGCCAGAGCCGAAGCGGGCGAACCTGTGTCGTCGCTTTCCTCCACGGTGATCAACCCAGCGTGTACGAGCTTCCCGTCCTCCCGGAACATCTGCAGTCTTCGCACTCGGTCGGCGCCGCCGAATCCCAGAAGCTGCGTATTCCGGCCGACCCGTCCACCTGGCCCCCCGTTCTCGACGTGGGGCGGGTGGCCCTGATTCTCGGTCTTCGGCCGAAGAAGGAGCTGCAGTAGGCGCGTTCTCGCCGGCTCCCAGGAGCGTTCCGATTGGGGCGCACTTGGCGGGTTAAATCCGAGGCGGCGCAGCGTTGATTGCGGGGCGACACGGGGCGTTGAACACGAACCTGGGCGGGGCCGTGTAGCGCCGCGCCCTCCTCAAAAGCAGATGACTGCCACTGCGAACACGAAGTCCGAGGCCCAGGACGCCGACTGGAAACTCAAAGGAGACATCGAAGCCCTGAACCGACGATACCGCCTGACCGGCCGCACGCAGGCGCCCACCGTGAAGGAGTTTTGGGACCGGGCATCGAGTACGCCGTCGCGCGTGAGTTCGACCCGAGCACCGTCAAGAACAAACACCGTGGCTGGAAACGCTTCGGGGTACTCGTCGCAGATCATCGCATGAATGAACTCAATGAGGCCATCCTCGACCCGGTTCGGGCGCATGTGAAGGCTTCCTGCCATTCGATTACCACCGCTCGGATCACCATCGACGAAATCCGCGCGATGCTCCATCTTGCGAAGCGTTGGCGCGTGATCGCCGATGTCCCTGACCTGCCCCGAATCACGGATGCGGAGATGCGGGAGGCCGGCGACAACGTCGATGACGCTGCCGCTGCTCTCGATGTTGAGAGTGAAGAGGAGCTCCTCGTCGCTGGGCGCGTATCGATTTTCCGCGGTGTTCGGAGGCCCATGTCTTCGCGGGAGCGACAAGGGCTTCCTCGACGGGCCGGAAGGGAGCGCGGCCAGCAAGAAGTTGTGCGGGCGCTTGCCCGAGTGCGTGCGGGAAGTTCGTCGTCGAGACGTAGGGCGTGCTGCTTCCGCATGTCTGGACGAGCGCAGACGTGGATATCGTGCTGGCGTCCGCGGACTACCGACCATCCAGAACAGCGCGAATGTCGGTCAACGACGGGCGATCTTCTGGACGGTACGCCAACATCGCTGCGATGAGCTTATTGACGCCGTCGCTTGCACTAGGTGTCTTATAGGCACGGGCACCCACTGCCTGAGGTGACGGTACATTGCCACTTAACAGCTCGATCCATGTCACGCCGAGTGCGTAGACGTCCGACGCTGGGATCGCATCGTGGGCGTCCTCTTGCTGCTCTGGAGCCATGTAGAACCACGATCCCAACTGCATGGATGCTCGCGTCACAGTGCCACCCCTTGTGAAGGTCGGGTCAAAGTCGCTCCACTTCACGATGCCCAGGTCGCCGACCTTGTAGGTGTCCTCGAATTCAAGAATATTGTCGGGCTTGATGTCTCGATGAGGCCCGCCGATCGAATGCAAGTGCCCGATGCCGAGGAGACAGCACGAAATTACATAGTTTGCCTCCTCCTCTGTCAGGACGCCGTCGGTTTTCAGTCGAGCACCCGCCGAGGGGCGCCCAAGCTCCATCGCTAGCCACGGGTTGCGGTCGACCTCGCCGTGATCAAGGTATTGCACGACGTTGGGATGGCTGATCTTCATGCCATTTGCGGCTTCCTGGCGAAATCGTTCTCTGACATCCGCCAACCTAGACCCCAAGAACATTCCTTCCCGTGGAAGCATCACCTTCAACGCAACCATCTTTATTTGTCCGCCCTCGCGCCGGGCCGACCAAACGTGTCCGACGGCCCCTTGCCCCAGCGGTTCTACAAGCTTGTAACTTGTGGCCTTGCCCAGGAGAGAATCTCCGGCGCTGAGGGTCACTCGTCGAGGGCTGGACTGCGTGAACACCTCGTGAAAATAGACTTCGGAGATTTCGGATCCATCCAACACTATGCGAAGTGTTTCATCTCCGGCTGGGGCAAGGAACGGCGCGAGTTTGTTCTTGCCCAGATAGGTCTTGAGCGATATCTTGGACCATCCGCTGACTCCCAAGACGGTCGCGTAGGCGTGCAACTCGCCACGCGAGCGCTCTCGCAGCCATTCGTAGATTCGCTTTGCCCCTCTTATCAGCGCCATGTCCCGCTCATATCCCTCCAGATCCCGCCACGTCTACGTGAGCGCAAACGGCCTCTTGTCTCCGATCAACACATCCCACCATCGAAGCTCGACAGCGAGGGCGTGATCCCACTCGCGTGTTTCCGGGCGAGCGGCTAGCTCAGCTGAGTCTGGTAGACAGCAAGTGGAACCCTCCGAGAACCCCGTTCCCGCGTACGCAACACACCCGGGCATCCGCAGGGCCGCGATGTCGTTGAGCGCGTAGGGGATTTTTTCATCAACGGCGCCGTGTGTTTGCGGGTAATTGCACTCAATCGCCAGCGCTTGGTTGTGCTTCCCGATGGAAATCTCCTGGTTGACCGCTACGCCCTTCTTCTGGTGGTTCTTGGCGACGTACGCCGCGATCGGGTTGGCGTACCCCTTGCCGGTCATGCGTGCGCTCCGAGCTTGAAGGCGAGTTGGTCGTGTGACTTGTCGCCATTCCTTACCTCTGTTTGCTCCACACCGCCGGCCTCCACCAGCCGAGGCCTGGCGACATCGAGCGCCTCCTGGCAGGTGTCGTTGCCCGCGAAGGAGCGGCCCAGCTCCAGTGCAGCCACGCCAGCGCTGCCGGAGCCGGAAAATGGGTCAACCACATGTTCCCCACGCAGGGTGCTCTGGCTCATCAGAATGCGTGACACCGCTTTGGGCTTTTCCGTTGGGTAACCCCTGTATATACGGTCGGCCTCGATGATGTCGGGGATGCCAAGGTCGTTCAGCTTGCGCTTGCCCTTCTCGAAAAAAAGAATCATCTCGTAGCGCGCGCGGTAATGGTAACCCATGCCGATCTTCCGCTTGTCCCAGATCAACGGCTTCCAGAATTTGAAACCAGCCGCCTCGCCGATCGGCTTGGCCACGAAGGCAGTTTCTTGGTCGCAGAACAGGTAGAAGTGCCGGTTCTTCTTCAGAACGCGGTGCACTTCAGCGAAAAGGTCCTCAAAACGGCTGTTCGGGAAGATATCGAACCAGTCGTTGCTCGATGCTTTGCTGTGCTTGAGACGCGTCGTAGTTCCGACCGCCCGGTGTTTCTCCAGCGACTCGTAGGGAGGATCGGTGACGACGAGATCGGCCGAGGCGTCGTCGAGTCCGCGGAGGAACGACACAGCGTCCGCGTTCGAGAGGCTGAACGCGGGAGGTTCACGGTGATCGGCGTCGCTCACAGGCGTAGACTGACCGTTTGTGCAGCTGTATGCAAGCTTGGCGCACATGTCGCCTCCAGACTCACGAGCGGTGGCCACGTCTTGATCCGGTGCGCCGCAAGCCCGCAGTTTCGGTATCCTGGGAGGCGGGGCCAGGCCTGGGTAGCCGCAAGTGTTGAGAGCGACTCCTCGCTGGGCTGGTACTGGGGACAGAACAGGCCGGCGCAGCCCCGGCGGACGAGGTGCGTAGGCTGCCGGAAGATCCCCTGCGTGGGCGTGGGCGTGGGCGTGGGCGTGGCGAGCGAGGACGAGGTGGCATTCGCGCTGTGCCGCCGACATGGGCGTCACACGGTGACGGGAAGGACGCTGCGCCGGATGAGGTTCGAGCGGGAGAGGCGGTACAACACGCGCGCAACTGCGAAGGTGCCCGTCTTGGTCTTTCGTGCCAGGTCCTTCACCGAATGACGCCCGTTGATCAACTCGAGCACCGTCAGCTCCTCGCGTGTGAGCGCCTCGCGTTCGAGTCGAGCGATGTGTTCGTCACTGCGTATGTACACGTCATCGGTTTGACCCATGTTTTGTCCCATCATGGCGGTCTCGTCGAGGCGACGCAGCCCTGCGAGTAGCACGTCGACTATCAGTAGACCGCCGTTGGCATATCGCACGGCGGTCTCCACCAGCGGATCGCAGCGGTCTGTGGCGAGGAATGTTGCCACGCCGTCGGTCCACGACAGCAGGTGGCAGGTGACCTCTCGCGCTTGCCTCACGAGTACCTCCGCCAAGGCCTCCTCCGTGAGAAGACCTCCGTCCGCCAGCCGACGTCCCATGGGTCGACCTAGGGTATCTTTGCCGACCATGAATGTCTCGAGCTCGTGCGCAGCCATGTGCCCGCCTTCGACGACGAAGCGTCCCAATTTCAGATCTTCGTCTTCGCCGCTGTATTCGGCCAGGCAGATCCGGTTCGCGCGGAGGTGCAGTCGGCCCGAGCTCGTTCCGCGGGTGATGGTCATCACCCCGCTTGCGGTTTGCAAGTCGAGCATGTTCAGGAGCGCTTCTAAGCGACAAGGTCCGAGTGTGGCCACCAGCGAGCGTGCACTGCTGAGGTTGGGGACTTTGTCATCGGCGTCGAGGTCGGCCGTGAGCGCGTGGAGTGTGGCCGATGCGATATCGGAAATTTTGAGATGCTTGCACAAGATTCGTTCGAGACGCCGCTCCCGTTCGCTGGCAGAGCGGCCCGCGGGCCGGTGACCCGCTGGCGTTGCTCGCATGTCCGGAACATCGACCAGGCTGTCCTTTACGACCCGAAGGAGTTGTTCGCTCGAGAACGGTCGCTGCAAGGTCGGGAGACCCTCGGCGCCCGGTATCGGGGTCGGGTCGCTCTGTGACGTGATCAAGATCCCCGGCAGGCGGTCGGCGTCAGGGAGTTGGATCAAGGCTCGGAGCACTCGCGCGGACATCTTGGGGTCGCGCGAGGCATCGAGCAAAAGCGCGACGATGGTATCGTCGCCGCTGGGGCCATGCCCCCCACAAAGGGTGACCGCCTCGGTTTGTGTGCGGGCGTGGAAGACCTGATACCCCGCGACCCGAAGTGTGGCGGCGGCCAACTTTACCGTGGTTGGGTTCGGATCGTAGTATAGGATCCCGGGAGTGTTGTTTGGCGTTGCGCGACCACCCGTCATGTCGCCGACAAGCATACGCACATCTTCCTCGAGCGTGGTAGGTTCAGCCAGATGGTGATGGCGGATCTCGAGCGTTTGGATCCACCGAGAGCGGTGGGGGCCATGACGCTGCTGGCCCGGCTAGGGGAGGGGGGCATGGCGACCGTGTATCTAGCGGGGACGGGGAGGGGTGCTTTCGCGCGCCTCGCCGCGGTCAAGCTGTTGCGTGCCGACCTGCCCGACCGGGACTATCGAAGACGGTTTCTAGACGAGGCCAAGGTGGTCGTCCGACTACAGCACAACAACCTCGTGGACGTGCGCGCGGCCGGCGAGATCGGCGTGCAACTCCATATCTCCATGGAGGCGGTGGAAGGTCGAGATCTCGCAGACATTTGGGATCGTTGCGCCGAGCTGCGGCGCGCATTCCCGGTGCCCATCGCGGTTCACCTGATTCGAGAAATCCTGCGCGGTTTGCATTACGCGCACACATTCCCGGGGCTGGGCCTGGTCCATCGTGACGTGTCACCGTCCAACATTTTGGTGGATTGGGAAGGCGCGATCCGACTCGCTGACTTTGGATTGGCGACGTCATCGCTCAAGGGAACACTCACCGAGCCGGGAGTTGTGTTCGGCAAGGTTGGGTACATGAGTCCCGAACAGGCGCAGGGCAAAGCGCTCGACGGCCGTGCGGACGTGTACGCATGCGGGGTCGTGCTCTGGGAGTTGCTCACCGGTCGTCCGATGCGAGCGAAAGAAGATCTCGATACAGAAGCGGTGTTGCGTAGCGAGTCGGTGCGGCCGAGCTCCATCAGTAAGCGTGTCGATCCCGCCATCGACGCCATCGTCATGCGGGCGTTGGCTTCGAATCGTGAGAAGCGATTTGGAGACGCGCGGGAGATGCTCGGAGCACTCGGGCAGTGGTTGGCCCGAAACGCGCCGGACACCTCGCAAGATACGATCGCTGTGTTCATGTCCCAGCTGTTCAGCGGCGCACGCGAGCGAGAGCGGGCGATGCGGGCCTCGTTGTTGGCGGAACTCGTCGCAGCGGGTGAAACTCGGGTTTTCGTCGGCTTGTCCGTTGCGCAGGCCGATGCTCCCACTCACCGGTCTGAGCGCTCGAGTTCGCAATCCATACCCGCGTCCGCTGGCGGTGACCGGGCGCCCGCGCCAACCTGCCGTGGTCCTGCGCTCGCCCCCACCGGCGGTCCTGCGCGTGCGCCCGACGCCAGCGCGGGTGCTCTAGCGGACGTCGGAGAGACGACAGTGCCGCAACCAGTTGCGGACGATTCGCCCCGAATCCCCACGTCCCGTGTTCCGGGCGCCGTAGCGACCCACGGCGAGACCTCCGCTGAGGAGCTTGCTGCGGGCAGCACCCTCGCCGGCCGATATCGCGTGGTCGCTTGCATGACGCGGGGCCCGGTGGCGACGGTCTATCGGGGCGAGCATGTGGTGATCGGGCGTGAGGTGGCGATCAAGGTGCTGTCCTCCGACGCCAGTCGAGACCCACGCCTGGTACGGCGGTTTCGCGGCGAAGCGCGGGCAGCCGGGGCAGCCGGGCACCCGAATATCATCGAGGTCCTCGATGCGGGCGAGCTGCGGCTCGGACGGGCGTATATGGTCACGGAGTACCTTTCCGGGGTCACGCTCCGCGCCGAACTCGACCGATCGGGCCCATTTCATCCGCTGCGGGCCTGTCGGATCGTATATCAGGTTGGGCGGGCCGTTCGCGCGGCCCACGAGGCGGGGGTGATCCACCGCGACCTCACGCCGGACAATGTGATGCTGGTGGAGCACGACGAGGGGGTCAACGGTGTGTTGGTGAAAGTGATGGGTTTTGGGATCTCAGTTCGGACCGAGGCGCGGCGGGGAAGGTTGACCCTGCCCGGGCAGGCTTTGGGTACGCCACACTACATGGCCCCCGAACAAGCGTTGGGTGGGCCTGCGACACCGCAGTTCGACATGTACGCCTTGGGGGTCATGTTGCACGAGTTGCTGTGCGGTGCGCCCCCCTTCGTTGGCCACAACTTGACCGAGTTGACCCGTGCCATGCAGCAACGGCGCGCCCCTTCGTTGGGTGCACGTTGCCAGGGGGTGCCCGCGGGCCTGGTGGCGCTCGTCGACAGCTGCCTAGAACGTGACGCTGCGAGGCGTCCAATGAGCGCCCGGACGTTGCTCCATCAGCTGGGCTGTGTGCTCGAGGTCCTGGCCGGACGGGAGGTTTCGGGGCGTTCAGCAACTTCGGCAAGCGCGGCAGTCTCGGCAAGCGCGGCAGTCTCGGCAAGCGCAGCAGTCTCGGCAAGCGCAGCAGTTCTGGCGAGCCCGGTCGTCCCGGCGGCCGTTCCGGATGCGTCGGAGCCGGTGGATCGTGGCGACCATCGGACGGTCCCAGCGTCCTCCCTGCTCCAAGCTCCCGCGCGAGAGGGGTGGACGACAACCGCGGGCTCGCAGTTCGGGTGTGTGACCGCACCGACCGCGGAGACCGAGAGCCACACGCTTCCGTTGGTCACGGCGGCCTTCGCCCGCGTCGGCAGAGCGCGGGTATCGGTGTGGTGGATGGGGTCGGGAGCCGCCGCCGTCTTGCTACTCGTTCTCGTGTGGCGCCCGTGGCAGGGGGAGGCCGCGTCTGCCACCGGTTCCGCCGCCGCCGACGCCACGCCTGCAGTGCAACCGGTCTCGTCTTCCGTTGGGACAGCCCCGCGGGCGCTGGACCGTGCATGCGATGAGGTCCGTGTCGAGCGACGGGCGGCGCAACAGCGAGGCGACGCGAGTGGTGAGCTGGTTCTGCTCGAAGGCCGTCCGGGATGTTGGACAGACTCCGTTTTCTACCGAGCCCTGATCACGGCGGCACGCCATCGTGTCGATCGCTGATCCCGAGGCCATCGATCCCCGCTGCCGACGACCGGCGGCCCTGCCCGTTCGTTCCGAGGCGGTGGGTCCTCTTTGCCACCCATGGGTCTGTGTTCTGGCGGCGCGCCGTTTCGCGGGGTAAACTCGGGCGACGTGTCGGGATGGTTGTCGTTCGTCAGTTTAGCCGCGCAGTCGGCCTTGTGATCTGGACGTCGATCATGCTCTCTGTGGCCGAGGCGCATCGTCTCGCCACCCCGCGCAGGCATCGTCGGCAAAGATTCGATGCCTACGTGAAATTCTGGAGTCGCGGCGTACTTCGACTCCTGGGGGTTCGCGTTCGCGTCGTTGGCGATCGCGTGGACCCGGTCGGCGGACCTCCGCGTTTGATCGTCTCGAACCATCGCTCTGCCCTCGACATACCGGTGTTGCTGTCGCGCTTCGGTGGCGTCGCCCTGAGTCGGGCCGATCTTGCGCGTTGGCCTATGTTGGGATATGCGGCCCAGCGCGCCCGGACGGTGTTTGTGGACCGCGAGTCCGCCCACAGTGGGGCCGCAGCGATTCGCTCGATCCGTGATCGCCTCCGTGGAGGGCATTCGGTGTGTGTCTTTCCCGAAGGCACAACCTACCCCGGCGACATCGTCCGCCCCTTCTCCGCCGGCGCGTTCGCAGCGGCGCGTGGTTTCGACATCGTTCCTGTGGGACTCGCCTATCCTCCCGGTACGGAGTTCCTGCCCCAAGATTCGTTCCTCGCCCACGCGCGGAAGATCGGTCGCCGGCGGCGTACCGAGATCTGGATGTCTGCCGGTGTCCCGCAGTCCGGCCGTGGCGCGACGGTGCGTCGAGCGGACCTTGCCCATCGTGCCGTGCAGAGCTTGGTTCACGGCGCGCGCCGAGGTGCGCGATAGCAGCGTCAGGGTCCCGTCATCTCGCCGCGCTGCTCCTCCCACCAAGAGCGCCACGACAGCAACGCGTCGCGGCGCTCCTGTGCGTTCCCATCGGTCGGGAAGGGGTGCGAGTCGCGGCCCGTGACGCGGACCAGTTCCGCGGCTGCCCACGATCGAACCGCGACTTCGGCGTGTTCGAGTGCGCTCATCAGCCATTCGACGCGACCCCGCTCCTCGTTGTGTTTGTACCAGGCGAGCCAGCTGGCGTAACGACGCCCCAGTTGCTGCCCCGTGATGGAGCACAGTGAGGCAAGGGTCGATGCGCGGACGTTCGGTTCTGGATCGTCGAGCTGGGCGATGAGCGTGGTGACGGCCCGAATATCTCGGAGCGTACCCGCGGCCTCGGTGGCCCGCAGTCGTGTCTGGAGATCAGAGGCCGCCAGGCGCGAGCGGATGGGAGCGATCGCAGCGCAGAAGCGCGGCGAATTGCGGTAGGTCTCCAGGACCCGCATCGAGAGTTCGCGGATAACCGTGTCGCCATCGTCGACGCGGTCGCTCAAACCGTGCACGCAGCGATCGTCTCGCAACTCTTGAAATATGAGCACGGCGTAGAAGCGCACCCCCGCGTCCGGGTGCTTGAGCAATGGGACAATGTGAGGCCCGATACGGCGTCCGATCCGGACGATCTGTCGCAGTAAGGGTCCGTGGGCCGACGCTTGGGGGAGCCCGTCTAGCCCGCGGAGGTCGAGCTCAAGGCGCCCGGGGAACGCCTCTGCAATGTGCTCCAAGTCCGCGGATCCCAGTTCCGCGAGACGCTCGGCATCGTCTTGTTGGGCGTGTTGGGGGTCTGGGACGTGTTGGGGCTGTGGGGGATGTTCGGCGTCTGGGGTGTCTGGGGTGTCTGGGGTGTCTGGGGTGTCTGGGGTGTCTGGGGTGTCCGAGGCCCGACTCGGACGTCGCGCCGCGATCTGTGGGTCGCGAAGATCCGTCGCCGCGCGGGTTGCGAACGGCGTGACGGCCTCGGTGGCCAGTCGTTGTACCGGGGTCGGTGGCGTAGCTGCTCCCGGCTCCAGCTCCTCCTCGTCGATCTCGATGCGGCCCCGCGAAGTGGTCGTCATCAGAGGCTCCGACAACGCCACGATTTTCGCCACAACGTTGCGCGAGGTCGCGGCTGGGTCCGCGGCGACGCGCGAGGGATCGTGGGGGGGCCCGTCGGAGTCCTGGGGGGCGGTGTCACCGGCTGTCTTCGGATGGCAACGAACTTGGGGGCGGTCCCGGAGAAACATCTCGAGGCTGTACCCGGCGAGCTGGCACAGCTCGCCGAAAGCGGCACGCTCCTCTGCGTCGAAGCTTTGTCCTTCGCGATCCGAGTAGAGCACCAACACTGGGCGCTCGCGTACCATCACCGGTACGAACACACACGGCACTGCGGACTCGATTCCCACCACGAGTCGGAGGTCCAAGTCTCGCATGTAGTCGATAGGAGCATCTCCAGAGATGGCAGCCTCGAGTGCGGGGCTGAGGGGGGTCACCGTGTCCCTGATGTCGCTGATACCTGCGGGCGCTTGCAATCCTCTCAAACCCTCGCGCTTGACGCCGAACAGAGCGACGCGCGGACTCAGTTCGAGGGCTGCGCGGCACAGGTTGTCGGTGATGTCGTCGCGCTGACGCGCCCGAGCGAGCGCTGCTTTCAGCTCGGCAAGACGCCGCCGTTTTCGGCCCACCCCGATCAAGCCTCCCTCACCACGTACGTTCCCGACAGATGATCGTGCCAGGTTCGCCGATCCGTGTCGACTGCCATCCAAACCCAACCGAGCGCACCGGGTAGCAGGCCGCCGATGGCGGCGACGAAACGCCACGCGGCGACGAGCGGACCGGGCACCACACCGTGGGTGGAGACGACGCGCAGCCGCAGGAGCCTCAGCCCAGGCGTACGCCCGGTGAGTCCGACGAATAGGGCGAAGTAAAGCGTGCACATGAGGAGAAAGGGGACGAGGTGGCCGGCCAACTCGCTGAGATCGCGGGTGCCGATCTGGAGCAGCGCGTCGAGACCCTTGGCGCCGGGTGCAAGGGGAGGCGAGTCCATCAGGGCGCTCAGTGCGAGGTGAAGTGGCCCGGCGGTGAGGCTCAAAACGACGGTGTCCGTCGCTGCGGCCAACATCCGTTGGCCGCAGCTCGCGGCGATGATGGGGAGAAGTCGAATGCCGCAGGTCGGACAGTTGCGGTCGACGTCGGGGAGCGGACGCGCACCATCAAGTGGACCATCCAGCGCGCCGTCACACCGCGGGCAGCGAGATCGAATTGCCGGATCGCCCGAGCGCATCGGGGCAGACTAGCATTCCAGCCGTCGCCTCCTAGGGCTTGCACGAATCTTTGCGCGGCGGCACCAGTGCGAAAAAAGTTGACACCGCGGCCACGACCGCGACTTCCGTTCGCAATGTCCACGGTCCCAGGCTGCGGGGGACGAACCCCGCGGCCTCTGCTCGTCGGATCTCGGGTGCGCTGAAGCCCCCTTCCGGGCCCACGAAAAAACGGTGTCCCGACGGATCAATATCGCGCAACCCCAGCCTCGCCTCGTGCTGCGGCGAAGCGATCGCCCCGGCGAGATCGACTCGATGGTGGAGGGACGCGTCAAAGGAGAGGCAAGTGACGTGCGGGGTGGTGGCTCGTCCGCACTGGCGCTGGGATGCGCGTAGCACGCGTTGGACACGGCTTGGGTTCGGCGGCGCTGCCTGGCTCAGCGCCGTGCGGACGAGCAGGATCTCCGCGACCCCCAGTTCGCAGCAACGGGCGATGGCTTCCAGGGCAGCTCGAGACTGCGGTAGCCCGAAACCCACGACGATGTGGGGGATTTCGGGGGCCGGGATCTCGGCCTCGATGCGGAGCACGGCCTCGCCTCCGGTCAGTCGTTCCACGCGCCCCAGCCATCGATGTTCGCTAGCGTCGAGAATCTCTACTTCGTCTCCCACCCGGGCTCGTCGCACGCGCGTCAGGTAGTGACGCTCATCCTCTGCCAGGCGGACCCGCGCACCGACGCAGGCCTCCACGCCTCTGGACGCGAAGACACGCAAGCTCATGGCGACCGGCGCTGCATCACCAGGCCGCGCCACTCTCCGAGTTGCGTCGTGGCCTCGACCTCCCAGCCCTGTCGTTCGTACGCGCGTGCCAGAGCGTCATGCTCTTCGTCGAGGATGCCGCTGAGCACGGCGCAACCCTGCGGCGTGACCTGGTCGGCGAGCGTGGCGGCGAGTGGGAGCAAGACTTCCGGCCGGATGTTGGCGAGCATGAGGTCGTAGGGCGCGCCCGGAGCGTCCTCGAATTGGCCGAGCGTGACACCCACCCGCTGGGAGAGGACGTTGTGTGCCACGTTGGCCCGGGCGAACTCGCATGCTTGAGGATCGTTGTCGAGGCATTCCACCCGTGCTTCGTCGAACAGTGCCGCGGCGCATAGGCCCAAGATCCCAGAACCTGTCCCCAAGTCGAGGACCCGACGCGGGGCTCGGCCCGTGCACGCGAGTTGCACCAGTGCCTCGATACAGATCCGTGTCGACTCGTGTTGGCCTGTCCCGAAGGCATGTCCGGGATCGAGCACGACCTCGCGCGAGGGATCCCCGGCGCGACGCGGGATCCAACTCGGTCGGAGGAGGAGCGTTGCGTCGCCGAAAACCATGGGGTGGTAGAAGCGCTTCCAGGCTTCGCGCCAGTCCGAGCCCTCGTGACTCTCTTGGGCCATGTGAATCGAGCAGCCGCCGTTCTCGGCGGCACCCCTGAGATCGCCGATGAGGCGTCGCAGCTCCGCCGACACCGCGGCCGCGCCGCTCGGTGTGACGTAGGTCACCAGTTCCAGCGGGGTCGCAGTGTCCCTTAGCTCCGTGCCGCCCACATCTGGGAGGCTCGCGAGAAGCGCGCCGACCGCCTCGAGTTGATCGAGGATCTGAGCACGCAGCACGTCGTTCGCGTCTCTGGCGTCACAGAACAGATGTATCGTCACCCATTTTTCATGCTCGTTGCTGCGCATCGTCTCTTGCCCTCGCTGTGTCAAATCGCGTGTCGGCTTACGGTTTTCGTCTGAAATAGTTAGGTGGGCGTCGTCCACGTGTCTCGTTTTCCGCTGTGAGCGGAAAATTCTGCCCACAGCGGAATTTTGCCTTTGACATCACCGGGCGAGCTCGGTAATCAGACCGTCGCCACTGGAGGAATGCTATGGATTTCGATGGAGTGAAAGTGTTTTCTGCGACGAAAGCGCGGGAGCGCGAAGGAATCAGCGACCGGGTCAACGCATGGCTCGAGGCCAACCAAGATGTGGAGGTCGTCGACAAAACGGTGACCCAAAGCTCGGACCGAGAATTCCACTGTCTGACCATCACCGTGTTCTATAACAAGCGTTGAGGCCCTAGGACGTAGCCTGGCCGCGTGCTGCCCGCGCGGGGACACATCGGGAGTTGAGTCCGCATGTGTGGTCCGGTTGAACGTGCGGGCGGGCTGCAATTGTCGGCGAAAGCAGGATATGGAGATGCCCTGGCCGCACTGGAGCAGGAAACATGGAGCAAGAGATCACCACGGTACTTGGCAAAGGGTCCTCCTTCGACGGCAAACTTACCTTCGAGGGGGCCGTTCGGATCGACGGCAATTTTTCCGGCGAGATCCAAACGGACGGCACGCTCATCGTCGGGGAGTCGGCAGAGATCAAAGCTCAGATAAAAGCGACTGTTGTCGTCGTGCAGGGTAGGGTTCAAGGCGACGTGCATGCGACCGAATCGCTTGAAATCCATCAGCCAGCCCACGTCAGTGGCAACTTGGAGACACCGAGTCTCGTCATTCAAAAGGGCGCACAGTTCGAGGGAAACTGCAAAATGGGAGGCGAGTCGGGCGTGAGCGTACGTACCACCGCCAACGGCAAGACCAAACGGGGCGACCGTAGTCGCGCCGAGCAGCAGCCGCCGCCGCCGCGGCCCACAGATTCTGGTGCGTAGCCGCGGGCTCGCACGCGTGTCCATGTCCATGTGCTCGTGCTCGTGCGGGCATCGCTGTGTTGCGCCGCGCCGCGCTACATGATTCGGGGCGCGCAGTGGGACCCGCCTGCGGGCCGGCTCCGGGCAGTGGTGTCGCGGTCCGGTGTTTGTCGTGCCGCTGGCCGGTGCCGCTGGTCCGTGCCGGTCTGTGTGGCATCGGTTCGGGTGAAGCGGCGCGGCGCGGCAGCAGACGCACGCTAGCGCGCGTGGCCCGTGGGATGGCCTGACGCGAACAGGCCGTTGACGATGACGAGGCGGCGTGCTACCTGCACGCCGCCTCGCTCGGAGCGCCTTTGGGCGCCGTGCCACGCCAACTGTCGATGCCGTCTTTCGTGTTTTTTGACGCCCAGATCATGCACACAATCGCGCCACTTCTCCTCGCCGCACCACCGGTCGTGGACATCGACGGCACAGTGTTGGTGCAGCTCGCTCTCTTCCTCTTGCTGCTGATGGTGCTCGACAAGACGCTCTTCAAGCCATGGCTGGCCGTTCGAGATCGTCGCCACCGGGCTATCGAGGGCGCCTTCGAGGCTGCTGAGGACCTGCGTACCCAGGCAGCTGCGCTCGATACGGCCTACACCGAGCGTCTCGGCTCCGCTCGCGAGGAGGCATTGGAACTTCGCTCGCGCGCTCGCCGAAAAGGAGAGGCCGCTGGAGCCGACAGAGTTGCGCACGCACGAGCGGAGGCGGGCACGTCGCTGGATGTGGCCCGCAATGAGTTGCGCGCCGCTGCGGATGCAGCCCGTCAACAGCTGGTCGGTCGTGTCGAGGATCTGGCGTGCCAGATCTCGAACAAGGTCATGGGGAGGGCCGCGTGAGCGTGCCCTCCATCGCGTTGTCGGTCTGTACCCTGGCGGCCGCGGGTCTCCAAACTGCGCGCGTGTGGGCAGCGGATCCGAGCGGAGACGCTGCGGCACAGCGCGAGTTCACCTGGTCCAACTGGCCGGGGGCAGAAGACGGTCGCGCCGGGTTCTTTTTCGTTCTGATCAATTTCGTCGTTCTGTTGTTGATCCTGAAGCGAGTCCTGTTCAAACCGCTCATCGCCGGCAACGCGAAGAAGAGCGACGCCATCAAAGAACAGCTCGCGCGCGCCACCGTGGCGAGGGGAGAGGCGGAGGGCCTGCTCTCCGACTACCGCAACAAGATCGAGCGGGCGGACACCGAGATCACGGCGCTACTCGAGAAAGCCCGGGGGGCGGCGGAGCGGGAGCGTCAGGAGTTGCTCATGGAAGCTGCGAAGGAAGCCGATCAGATCGTTGCCGCGGCCGTGCGCACGGCCGAAAACGAGGCGACGCGCGCCTTTGCAAGGCTGGAGGAAGAAATGGTCGACCGGGCCCTCGATCGCGCTGACGCCGTGATACGGGCGGAATTCGGACAAACTGACCAACAGCGCATGGTGAAATCCTATGTCTCTCAGGTCGGCGCCATCGAGCCGTCGAAGTTGGGTCAGGTCCCGTGATTCCCGGGAACTTGGCCAAACGCTACGCCCGTGCCTTGCTGGGCCTGGCCGACAGCCCCGTGCAGCGAGAGCGCTTCGGACGTGACCTGGGAGTGGCCGCGAGCGCCTGCGCCGTTTCTTTCGACGGGGCGGAGACACTCGGAGATGTGCTGACGGGGGCACACCATGCCCTGAGCCAGCGCAAGGCCGTCGTCTCCGAGGTCGCGCACAAGCTGGCCATCGACCCCGTGGTGGAGCGCCTGCTGGCGCTTCTGGTCACACGAGGACGCATTCATGGGCTCGAGCAGATCGTGCGACAGTATGCCGAGCTGGCCGACTTGCAGGCCGGGCGTGTTCGGGCCACCGTGCGGTCGGCCCGTCCGCTGGAGCCAGCGATCCTCTTGGACCTCAAGCAAGCCTTTGCGCGTGCGACCGGTAAGCAGGTCGAGCTCGAGACGGAGGTCGATCCCGAGTTGATCGGAGGTCTCCAGACCGAAATCGGCCAGTACACCATCGACTTCAGCGTGCGTAACACCCTTTCAAACCTGCGGCAGCGCCTCAAAGGTGGCGCTGCCCGCACCTAGCGAGCGAGCGAGATACATGGAGATCAGAGCCGATGAAATCAGCCGGATCATCCGTGACCAGATCCAAGGGACCGAGGTCAAAGCCTCGGTCGAGGAGACCGGTTCGGTTCTAACGGTGGGCGACGGCATCGCTCGTGTCTACGGCCTGGCCAACGCCATGGCGGGCGAGCTCTTGGAATTCCCCAAAAATGTGCGTGGCATGATCCTCAATCTAGAGGACGGCAACGTCGGCGTCGCGCTGCTGGGCAATGATCACCTCGTCCGGGAGGGGGACCCCGTCAAGCGTACCGGCACCATCATGAGCGTACCGGCAGGGGAAGGGTTGATCGGTCGGGTTGTCAACGCCCTTGGCCAGCCCATCGATGGCAAAGGTCCGCTGGCGACTTCCGAGCGTCGTACGGTCGAAATCAAGGCGCCGGGCATCATCACGCGCAAGAGCGTGCACGAGCCGATGCAGACGGGGCTAAAATCCGTTGACTCGATGGTACCGGTGGGTCGCGGACAAAGAGAGTTGATCATCGGGGACCGCCAAACGGGGAAGACGGCCATCGCCATTGATGCGATCATCAACCAAAAAGGCCAGAACATGATCTGCGTCTACGTCGCCATCGGGCAGAAGCGATCCACAGTCGCCTCTGTGGTCGACCGGCTGCGGCGAGAAGGCGCGCTCGAGTACACCATTATCGTGGCGGCGACCTCCTCCGAGTCGGCGCCGCTTCAGTTCCTCGCGCCCTACAGCGGCGTCACGATGGGCGAGTACTTTAGGGACAAGGGTAAGCACGCGTTGGTGGTGTACGATGATCTCTCGAAACAGGCGGTGGCGTACCGGCAACTGTCGTTGTTGCTGCGACGTCCGCCGGGGCGTGAAGCCTACCCTGGTGACGTCTTCTATCTCCACAGCCGTCTGCTTGAGCGGGCGTGCAAGTTGTCGGACAAAGAGGGGGGCGGTTCCCTGACGGCGTTGCCCATCATCGAGACCCAAGGCGGGGATGTGTCGGCTTATATCCCGACCAACGTCATCTCCATCACCGACGGACAGATCTATCTCGAGAGCAACTTGTTTCACCGGGGCATCCGGCCGGCTATCAACGTGGGACTCTCGGTGTCTCGCGTCGGTGGATCCGCCCAGATCGCCGCGATGAAAAAGTACGCGGGCCCGTTGCGTACATCGCTGGCCCAATACCGTGAGCTTGAGGCGTTTGCCCAGTTCGCCTCGGATCTTGATGCTACGACCAAAGCCGAACTCGACCGTGGCCAGCGTATGGTCGAGTTACTCAAACAAACTCAGTACGCCCCTTTGGATGTCGCTTTGCAGGTGGTTTCGGTGTTCGCGGGTACGCAGGGCTATCTCGACGACGTGGAGGTCGCAAAGGTGGGTGGGTTCGAGGTGGAATTGCACGCTTGGATCAAGCAACATCGCGCAGGTCTGCTTGCCGATATTCGTGCCGCTTCCAAAAAAGACGAAGTCAAGAAAATTGATGCCGGCCTCAGGGAAGCCCTGGCGAAGTTCAAGGAGTCTCGTACCGCGACCTAACGCGGTGGCGGCAATCCAGACCACGCCATGGCGAATCTCAAGGAAATCCGGACCCGTATCGTGTCCGTAAAAAATACGCGGAAAATCACTTCCGCGATGAGCAAAATCGCGGCAGCGCGCCTACGCAGGGCCCAAAACACCATGGCGCGCGCGCAAGCCTACGGCGATCGGGTAGCGAATATCGTAACCGAGGTGCTGTCCGACGTGCCCGATGACGCGCACCGTTATCTGGTCGAACGCAAGGTGCAGCGCGTCGCCTTGGTTACGGTCACAGCCGACCGGGGGTTGTGCGGCGGCTTCAACACGAACATCGGACGAACAGCACTCGCCTTCATCGAGGAGCGTCAGGAAGCGGGGCAGCGCGTGCTCGTGACCTCCGTGGGCAAGAAAGCTGCCACGTTTCTACGCGGGAAGGGGCACAGCATCGACACCTCACACCCGGCACCCAACCCCGACAACGCCGTGGAGGTCGCGGCGGCTGTTGCCGTAGAGGTCATGACCGCTTTCGACGATGGGGAGGAGGCCGTGGACGAGGTCGTCCTGATCTACAATAAGTTCAAAAATGTTCTGACTCAGGAGGTGACGCAACTGCGTCTCCTGCCCGTACCCAGAGCCGGGTCGATTCAGCTCGAGTCACCGGCTCCCACAGCGCAACGCGCATTCGAACCCGATGTGGTCGCGCTCCTGGGCAGCTTGTTGCCCTTGGCCATCGAGACCCACCTTCAACAAGCGATGTTTCACTCGGCGGCAGCCGAGATCGCAGCGCGCCGAGCTGCGATGGATTCCGCAACAAACAACGCCTCAGGCATGATCGACGAGCTGACCCTTGCGTACAATCGGGAGCGTCAGGCGGCGATCACCACGGAGCTGATGGAGATCATCGGTGGCTCCGAGGCTCTCAAGGCCTGAGCGGCACTGGAGATCAGTCATGTCGACGAGCACATCCTCCACATCCAAAGGTTCCCTTTTTGACGGCCCGCGCGGTGGAGGCCTCAGCGCCCCTGGACGTAGCTCGGGATCGGGTGGCAGCGCTCCCGCTGCTAAAGTCGAGGGGCGTGTGACACAGGTTATCGGCCCCGTTATCGATGTCGAGTTCGAAGGTGAACTGCCTGAGGTCAACACGGCGCTTACTTTGACGAACCCTTCGATCGACGACGAGGCCGACAACCTCGTCGTCGAGGTAGCTGTGCATCTCGGAGAACGCACGATACGCGCGATAGCGATGGATACTACCGATGGGCTTGTGCGCGGGATGACCGTGCGTTCCACGGGAAAGCCGATCATGATGCCGGTGGGCAAGGCCTCGCTGGGTCGTATCATGAATGTGATCGGAAAGCCGGTCGACGAACAGGGGCCGATCGAGAGCAGCGAGTATCGCCCGATCCACCGCGCTGCGCCGGAGTTCGTCGAGCAGAGCGTAAAGGTGGAGCCCTTCGTTACGGGGATCAAGGTTATCGACCTTCTGGCGCCGTATCGCCGCGGAGGCAAGATCGGCTTGTTTGGTGGTGCCGGTGTGGGCAAGACGGTGCTCCTGCAGGAGCTCATCAACAACGTCGGTAAGAAGCACGGCGGCTACTCCGTGTTCGCTGGCGTGGGCGAGCGCAGCCGCGAGGGGAACGACCTCTATTTCGAGATGATCGAGTCTGGTGTCATTAAAGCCGATTGGAATCCCGAGACCCGCGAGGTCTACAAAATTGACAACGAAAACTCAAAAGTCGCGCTGGTCTATGGGCAGATGAACGAACCCCCGGGTGCTCGTGCTCGCGTCGCCTTGAGTGCGCTGACCCAGGCAGAGTACTTCCGCGATGATATGGGGCAGGACGTGATGTTGTTCGTGGACAATATCTTTCGTTTCACCCAGGCGGGGTCCGAAGTGTCGGCGTTGCTGGGGCGCATCCCGAGTGCGGTGGGGTACCAACCCACGCTGGCCACCGAGATGGGCGGCCTACAGGAACGCATCACGACCACGCACAAAGGCTCGATCACATCGGTTCAGGCGATCTATGTGCCTGCGGATGATCTCACCGACCCCGCTCCCGCTACCGCCTTCGCGCACCTGGATGCGACCACCGTACTCAGTCGTGCGCTGACTGAAATCGGCATCTACCCGGCGGTGGATCCCTTGGATTCCACGAGCACTATCCTCACGCCCGAGGTCGTAGGCGAGGAGCACTACGCGGTAGCGAGGCAGGTCCAGGAGACGCTTCAGAAATACAAAGAGCTGCAGGATATCATCAAGATTCTCGGGATGGACGAGCTCAGCGAGGAGGACAAACGCACCGTCGAGCGGGCGCGCAAGGTCCAAAAATTCCTCAGCCAGCCTTTCGATGTGGCGAAGATTTTCACGGGCGCCGACGGGAAGTTCGTCGAGCTGCAGGACAGCATCCGTTCGTTCAAAGAGATCTGTGAGGGCGAGCACGATCACATCCCTGAGCAGTGTTTCTATATGTGTGGGGGGATTGCCGACGTGCTCGCCAAGTACAAGAAACTCGTCGATAAAGACGCGAAGCGGGGCGCCTAGTGGGCATGCCTGCTACGCTTAAGCTCGATATTCTCACTCCGACCGGCGCCCTTGAGGGTGGACAGGGCCTGGAAGTTTCGGGGGTGGAAGTCCCCGGTCTCCTCGGTGAAGTGGGGGTGCTGCCGGGGCACATCCCCTTCGTGACTGCCATCGTGCCCGGGGTGGTACACTATCGCACTGGCCAGGACTCGGTGCGCTTGGCGGTGGGGTCGGGGTTTTTGGAAGTCTCCGGTCAGGGACGAGTGTCGATCCTCACCCAGCGCGCGCTACGTTCTCAGGACATTGATGCGGAGGCCCTGCGGCCAGCGTTGCTTGAGGCGGAGGCCGAGCTCAAACAGGCCCAAGAGCCCCTAGGTTCGGCGGCATACGTTAAGCTTGAGCAGCGCTATCGCTGGCTCGATGCCCAGGTCCGGGCCGCCGGCTAGGCATGTCGGCTTCCGGGCTTCGGGCTCGACTCGCGCGTAGGGTGACCCAAGCGATCGGAGAGTACGATCTGCTGGCGGCGGGTGATCACGTGCTCGTCGCGGTATCCGGAGGCAAAGACAGCTATACGTTGCTCTCTCATCGACCGGGTCGAACAGGACACGCCCGACGTCCGCGCGGTGATGCTACGTGCGCTCCGCAACGCGCAGCCGTCGGATCTGTTGGATCCCGCGGTGCGCCGCGCGGCATCGCGGATCGCTTCGGACCGAGGCGTCGTCCCCCCCCCCCCCTCAAGCCGACCTATTGGCGACGCTACGTGGGCACCGATAGCCCGGACGAGGTGTTGCGGGCCGTCGCATCGACCGCGGGTGGGTTGAATCGTTGCACGTCGTGGGCGGTGCGGCGTATGATGCTTGCGTGATAAGCGCGAAAGACGAATTACGCGACATCCTGTTCGCTGTCCGTGCTCCCGCTTGGCCGATGTCCTTGTCGCTCTTCCTCACGGCCGTGGGAGCGAGCTGTGTCGGAGCTGCGGGCGCGGGCGAGTCGGGCGGTCTGCCTTCCATCGATGGCTGCGTCGGAGTCGATCCCACCTCGACGTCCCGCGCAGTGGCTCTGCTCTCGGGCCTCGGGCAGAAGAGGCACACCGGCACCGGCACCGGCACCGGTTCCACCTCGGGTGAAGCGTCGGGTACAGGGGAGGGGTCCGAAACTGGCGATGGCGACGGCGACTCTGGCTCGGAATCTGGGTGCGGGACCTGTATCGGCGAGCCGTGGCCGCAGTGGCAATTGACCGACGTCCAACCACGCAGTTGCGGCCATGAGCAAAGCTACGGGCTGGACGTATTCAAGGGGCATGTGACTTTTGTGGCCTTGTTGGCGGGGTGGTGAGCATACTGTCAGTCCCAGGCTGGGAAACTCGAGCAGATGCGTGTGGAGTTTGAGGAAGCGGGCGTCGACGTGCAGCTCGTCGCGGTGAACGGAGACGATGCAGCAGACGACCAAGCGAAGCTCTACGAGCGTTGCTCGTTTCCGATCTTCCAAGACGTGAATGTTTCGCCCTCGGACAACGTGTGGCAGCTTCACGGCGGCGGGAAAGACGATATGTATATTTATGGCCGAGAAGGCCACTTGGCGGCGTACCTACCGGCAGACGGTCCGGCTTCGATCAATCTGTCGACCGACGAGGGCTATGCCTTCGTCAAACAATCGATCCTCGACGCGGTGGGGCCCTAGCGCGTGGGGAGCACGGGATCGGAGCGTCGCGCGGATGGTGGGCCGGATCGTCGACTGCTGAGTTGTGCTACGCCGGGTCGGCGGGTCGCGTGCGCACGGCGGGTGCGAACGGTGGTTTTGTGGGCCGCCGTCGGCACGCTGGGAAGCGTATCGGGGAGTTTGGCGTGCGTGGACAGCAGCAGCGACGGAGAGGGTGAGTCGGGTCCGGATCTTGTGCGCGCCAAGGAACAGTACGGGTTGTACTGCGCCCTCTGCCACGGTGCGGAGGGGCAAGGTTACGCGGCGGACGGGGCCAATGCACTCAATCACCCCAAGTTCCTGGCGACCGCAAGCGACGATTTGATCCGCAGGGCGATCGTCCGTGGGCGGACGGGCACCCCCATGTCCGCCTGGAGTGCCGCCTGGGGCGGGCCGCTCGATGAAGCGGGCATCGCGGGTCTGACGGGACTCATTCGCAGTTGGGAGAGCGAAGCGCCGATCGAAGTTGATCCCGCTGCAGTCGACGGTTCGGCGGGAATCGGCCAGGCGGTATATGCCGTGCACTGTGAGGGCTGTCATGGGCCCGCGGGTGCCGGAGCGCTGTACATGAGCTTGGCGGACCCGGGATTTCTGGCCGACGCCACCGACGGCTATCTGAAGTACGCGATCGAGGGCGGCCGCACGGGGACACCGATGCAGGCCTACGCTTCAAGCCTCACAGTCCAACAGATAGCCGACGTGGTGGCGCTGATCCGTTCGTGGGCGCGTCCGATCGACGACACGGCCCCTGAACTGCCCTCCAAGGATATTAGCGATGCCTTGCTGAACCCGGGGGGACCCGAGCCCGCTTTCGCGGACAGCGAGCGTTTCATCAGCGTGGAGCAGCTGAAGCTAGCGATGGACACGGAGGCATCGTTCGTCATCGTCGACGCGCGTGCGCCGAGCGATTACGTGACGGGTCATATCACCGGATCCGTATCTGTTCCGTTTTATGACGTGGCGGCCTATCTCGACCAGCTACCCACCGAGCAGTGGATCGTGACGTACTGCGGTTGTCCGCACGCAGCGTCCGAGGCCGCGGCGGACGCCCTTCTCGGGGCTGGCCACACCAAAGTGCGGGTGCTCTACGAGGGTCTCGATCTGTGGGTGGATCAGGGCTACCCCACCGAAACGGGCCCGTAGAGGCGAACCCATCGCCACGCGGTAGCCTGGCCTGAAGATGCGGATTTTCCGCCGACCGTCGGCGCCGGGCCGTGGCGAGGGTGCATGGCAAAGACAGGTCCGCCCTGGACGGTACTTGGCGAATTTTTCGACATACGGGTCGTCCACGACGTGCTACCCAAATACGGTGGGGCTCCGTTTCCCGCGTGGGTGCACGACGGGAACGCCCTTTGCCGACAGGTGGGCTTGAGCATGATCACCGGACTCAAAAAAACGTTGGTTCATCACAATGGTGGGGCCGGGGAGTCCCGAGTCGAGGAAACGGCTGAGACCGCCCGGTGGTGGCCCGACGCCTGGCGCAGCCAAACCGCGCTTCAGCTCCCCACCTACCCCGATGCGGATGCGCTCGAGCGAGCGCTGAACAAACTGCGTCGTATGCCACCGCTCGTGACTTCGGGAGAGGTGGTGGCCCTCAAGTCCCAGCTGGCGGAGGCGCAAGCTGGGCGAGCCTTTGTGCTCCAAGGGGGGGACTGTGCCGAGTCCTTCGACGGCTGCGAGTCGCCGAAACTGGCGAACCTGCTCAAAGTGTTGTTGCAGATGAGCCTCGTGCTTGTGTACGGGCTCGATACGCGGGTGGTTCGTATCGGTCGGCTGGCTGGGCAATACGCGAAGCCTCGCTCCGCGGACACGGAGACGAAGGATGGTCTGACCTTGCCCACCTACCGCGGCGACAACGTCAACGCACCGGCCTTCACGGTGGAGGCGCGCACGCCGGATCCCAACCGTTTGCTCGAGGGCTACTATCACGCCGCCGCTACCCTGAATTTCGTTCGCGGGCTGATCGACGGCGGTTTTACGGACCTCCACCAGTTGGCGAACTGGAACCTGGGCTTCGTCAAACACGCCGCGCTCCGGGACGAATACGCAGACATTTCCAAAGCAGTGCTCGACGCGCTTCGCTTCATGGATTCGCTGGAGGAGGGGCAGCCCCAGATCTTCAAGCAGGTCAGTGTAGCGACCTCTCACGAAGCCTTACATCTTCACTACGAGGCGGCGCTGACCCGGCGGGTGCCCCGGCGTGCCGGGTGGTTCAATCTCTCCACCCACTTTCCTTGGATAGGCATGCGCACCGCCGCACTCCACGGCGCACATACGGAGTACTGCCGTGGGATCGAGAACCCATTGGGCGTGAAAATCGGACCGGGCGTCACGGCGGACGAGCTTATTCCCCTGCTCGACGTGCTTGATCCCCAGGATGAACCGGGGCGGATAACATTGATTCATCGTTTCGGGGCGGACAACATTGATGCTTGCTTGCCGCCGCTGATCGAGGCGGTGCGTGGATCCGGGCGCGGCGTGCTGTGGATAAGCGATCCCATGCACGGAAATACCGAGACGACGAAGGGGGGTTACAAGACGCGGCGCTTCGATCGAATCTTCGGTGAGCTCCGGCGCGGGTTCGAGATCCACCGGGAGCACGGTTCCCGTCTGGGAGGTGTGCATCTCGAGCTCACCGGCGAGGATGTGACGGAGTGTATCGGCGGCGCGCGAGGACTCGATGAGGAAGCGTTGCCGCGGGCCTATCGCTCCGCGGTCGATCCACGTTTGAACTGTGAGCAGGCCCTGGAGCTCGCGCTCATGATTGTGCGCTTGCACAAGTAGGCCCCGCGTTCGAGGGCGCCGTTGAGCCACCTGCGGACGCCCGAGCGCGTGCTCCTGCCCGCTCGGGATCCGCCGTGCGGATATGGACTGCCTTGACTCGTCCTCGACGATGGCGTAACAGCCTGAACGCGCCGCAGGTGTACGTAGGCAGCTTTACGGACGCGCGTCGACTTTGCACGATCACGGGCGCCGCGATCCTTGGCGACCCCGATAGCGATAGCATGCGAACCACACTCTACGTCTACGAATCTGTAAGGCATGGAAAGGGCGTGTTTGCGAAGCGTGAGATCCAGTCGGGCGAGTTTCTCGGGGAGTACAAGGGGCCCGCCGCCAAACGGAATGGCTCCCATGTCCTGTGGGCCGACGATGAACACGGGCGTTCCGGGCGAAACCTGCTGCGCTATCTCAACCACTCGCGGCGACCGAACGCGGAGTTCGATGGATTTTTGCTCTATGCCAAACGTCGAATTCGATGCGATGAGGAAGTGACCTTCAACTACGGCGATCCCTCGTTCGACTTCTACTAGGCGGGCCCGCCCGGAGGTGTCGTCGGCAGGTCCCGCCGGAAGGTATCGCGCCGGGGCCGGCGGTCCGATTCTACCTGAGTCGAGGCGTAGGCCCGGGTGCGGCGAGGCCATCCGGAGCGTTCGTGCGAGCCCGGGCGGCGGCGATTTCATTTCGGAATGACGATCTGACCATCTGCAGATCTGCTGATCGCTGCTACTGTACGGAGCCCTCGCCCGCCGCCTGCCATCGCATCGCGTCTCGCGTCCACCCTCGGCCTCCCCTCTCCTCCTCCGAGCTCGAAAGCTATCCGTTCGACAGCGGAACCGTAGAACCGGGGCAGAGGTTGGCGGTCCGATTGCGCCATCCAAGATTCAAGTGGGTCGTTTCGACCCCCTCCGCCGCAATGCGCCCGTAGCACTTAATCTTCGGATTGGTAGCGCCAACGGGCCGAAAGGGGGCGATTCCAGTTTAGATTGGAGATTGGGCCATAAGGGCACGCTGCGTCGCAGGCAGTGGCCATGCGGGAAAGCCCGTCGCGGCCGCCATAGCGAATGCGCACGACCAAGGCTACGGCGCCACCATCCACCGCGACATCGACAACGTGAAACACTCCCGCCCAGCGTGGCAGCGGCGGAGTATCTCCTGCCAGAGCGTGATCTGCCAGGTTCTCAAGAGCGGGCTTGGACACAAGATACGCGATGTGCAGGGGCCAGGGGTACGCCAGCATCAAGAACGGCGACAGGGCGGCCACTGCGACAATCAAGCTCCGTCTGGCCCGCGGCCGGTCGCCTGCGTGCGTCTGCTTCCATGCGAGGCCCATGGCACCGACGAACCCGGCGAAAGCCGTGGAAAGCAGCGCGAAAACGAGGAGACCCAAAACGTGAAACTGATAAATCCAGAAATACGAGCCGACGAGATTCGCGACGATGGTCGACGCCAGGAACTGCCATCCGGCCGTCCCGAACGCCGAGCGGTCCAGCCTAGGCGTTCCGTACCCAGTGTTCGCTGTGCGGCCGCGCGTGTTACTCTTCACCGCCACAGGATAGCCCCCCATGCGGAGACTGTGCGTGGGAGTTTCAGGCCACGGACGGACGCCGCTCGGGGATACCGGCCGGGCGCGATACTCCCTCCTAGGCCAGAAAGCACAGAGGTGCTTCCCGACTCCACATGTGCGCGCGTTGCGCAGAAACACACGGCGACGGCGATGATCGGTTCTGGATATCAGGGCACCTTCGTGTCGTGCACAGTATTTCAGAGACTTTCGTCTGACGTTCCCCGCGGATCTAGCGGCTGGAGGCGCGTGCGTTCCCGGTGCGGCGGAATAGCGGGGGGGGGCGTCGGGCCAAGGCCATAACGTGGGAGGCTCGGTCACCGCTATCGATCCCACGGTCGATCCCTGGGAGGCCGGGTGCGTTGTGAACTCCGACTGCACGGCAGCCAAGTTCGGTCAGGGTATCGGGATTGTGGCTAGCGATGTCTTCTGCGGGTGTGTGTACGGATGCCAGCGTGATGCCGATTGCGGGGCCAACGAGGTGTACGTCTGCGCGGGGGTGGGCCACACACATTCACAGTGCATACCCAGTGCCTGCACGACGGGCGAAGACTGCCCAGACGAGCGCTGCGAACTTTCGGTCGAGGAGATGGTCTGCGATTCTCCGAGGCTGTTGCTCGCATGTCGGCCGGAGATCGACGAATGTGGGACCGACGAAGATTGCGTGGACGAGTGTGAGAGCTGCTTGCTCGACGATGATCTGAGCAAGTGGGCGTGTCGGGAGGAGGGGCCGAAGTGTGCGGATTGCAGGGCGATCACGCCGGGCGTGCAATGATCCCAAGCAGGTGGAGCTGAGATCTGGGCGAGCCTGCGACAGCTCGCTGACGAGGCAGAGCGCGGTGAGCGAGCAGCGATGGTCGCCGCAGCACATGGCGGCTCGAGACGATCCGCCACCGTCGAACGCTCGCCGTTTCTAGTACGCCAGCAGCACCGTTTGGGTCGACGTCTCGCCCGGCATTACGCGGGTCGTAAGCGCGAGGTGATAGCTCGGTCCCAACAGGAACGCGCGAAAGCGAGGCGCGGTCAATAATTCATCCACCAGATCGCCCGAGCTCGTGGACGATGCGGACGAAGCGACAGCGATCGCGCTTGGGGTTCGATGGCCTGGCGCAAGGCTGTAGTACTGGAGCGCCGCGAGCCCCTCATCCGCAAATGGCGTGCCCTCTGGGTCCCACAGACTCTGCGCCGCGAGGCTGTAGATGGGCTCCTCCGTGACGCGGCGGCTCCCGGATTCGACGCGCGCGAGATTGATCGCGTGCAGCAACCCTCCACGCGAGATCGGTTTTGGAACTCTCTCGCCGACCACGCGCGGCACGGTGTACGTTCGATTGTCCGGATTTGATCCGATGAACAGGAAGAACGTGGACCGGGCCTGGAGGCTTCCCGCCCGTTTGTGGGCGTAGCCGGCTTCCACGATTGTGTAGGGCGCGGAGGGATCCACATGACAGCGAATCTCGAAGGACCGACGCGACCGAGGCTGTCGGTACCGACAGTGCTTCCAACTCAGCCTCCCGTACGCTGTGATGGCGTCGAGCTTCTTCTGACCGGGGGGGAGTGTTCCGGTGATCGTGACGCGACGGTTGTACGGGTCTGAGGTCGCCACGATCGAATCGACGCCAATGGTCGGCCGTGCGTATACCACCGTGTGCAGCAATGCGTGTGCGGTGCTGCTTCTATGGTACCCGACGAACCACCCGTCCGGGGTTTGGCCCAGCGCACGGACGAGTTCGCTCCGTGCCGCGCGTGCGGACTCGAGGTCGAGGTTCCCCGGTACGATCCTGTGCTGGACTGTAGGTGCGTCGCCGACGACTCCGCAGCGCGCGGCCATGAATCTCCGCAGCGGCGCAGAGGGTAGACCGACGAAGCGGGTGAAGAATTCGCCCTGCTGACGCGCGTAGCACTGTAAGGCGACGGTCTGGACCGGAGGTTTGATCGGGTAGGTTCCCGCGTCGTCGAACAGAGCTTGGCTCCACGCATCGATCGTCGGTGATTCTCGGGCGTCGACCGGGGAGGCGATGGCGCCGGTTACGGTCCAGCTTCGAATGCTGGAGGCCCGGATCGCCGGATCGTTTCCGGCGATCCAGTTTTCTGGAGAAACCGGCGCCGATCTGGCTGGCTCATGCAACGCTGGCGTCTCGGTTCTCATGTCGCCTGGCCCGCAGGCCAAAGCACACAACGAGAGGATCAAAGCCGTGGTTGTCTTCAGTTCGCGGATCAACATATT
Source organism: Nannocystaceae bacterium (assembly GCA_036479215.1). Taxonomy (GTDB): domain Bacteria; phylum Myxococcota_A; class Polyangia; order Nannocystales; family Nannocystaceae; genus FL481. The sequence continues at coordinate 36,005 of JAZGFE010000201.1, forward strand.
ACCAGCCCATCACAGCAGATGTGGAGAGGCGCAACATGCGTGCCTCCGTGGAGTTGCCGACTGAGTCCTAAAGAAGCGTACGTGTGTCACGACCCGCTGTCGAGCGGGCGATAACGCTCGCTGCAGTGTCTGCTGGCCTCGGCTGTTTTCTCGTCGTAGCCTCGCGCCGCCTTCCCGCGTGTGATGGATCGAGTGTCTGGTGCGAGGAACGCATTGTCTCCTGGAAATCGACGTTGGTGGACCTTGGAACGGCCGTCCGTCCTAAGGTTTGCCACGCTGTGGTGGGTGTGCCGTGGTGGGTGTGCCGTGGTGGGTCTGCCGGACTGCATGCGTCGTCACCCGACGCGGAGATCGGCTTAGAGCCCGGCGCGGGGCGGAGGAGTCCGCACCCGTGCTCTGGCCACGCGATTCCGGGCATCGCAGCCCTCCAGGTGGTCGTTCACGAGTCCCATGGCCTGCATGAATGCGTACATTGTTATGGGGCCCACGAAGGTCCAACCCCGCTGCTTGAGGTCTTTGCTCAAGGCGGTGGACGCCGCGGACGTGTTCAGCCTCCTGAGTGCCGCTTGGTTGATCCGACGGGGGCGCGCAGAGGTGTGAGGCTCGAAGTCCCAGAAATAGGCCGCCAGCGATCCGCGCTCCTCGATGACCTCCAGAGCTCGGCGGGCATTGTTGATGGTCGATTCGATCTTGCCCCGGTGGCGGACGATACCCGCGTTCCCGAGCAGCCGATCCACGCTGCGGCGGTTGAACCGGGCCACTGCCCCCACGTCGAAAGCCTTGAACGCGCGCCGAAAATGTTCCCGCTTGCGCAAGATGGTGAGCCAACTCAGGCCGGCTTGAAACCCTTCGAGGCACACCTTCTCGAAGAGCGGCGGGTCGTCGGTGGTGGGCATGCCCCACTCGTTGTCGTGGTAGGCGCAGTAATCGGGCGTTTGACCGGCCCACTCACAACGGCGGATCCCAGTTTCGTCCACGAGGATCCCTTTGGGCGTCGGAGGCATCGTGCGAGCGTAACACCGGATCGCTCCGCTAAGGGGCAGGCGTGTGCTTCCGCGTGTGCTTCCGCCTGGCCCTCGAGCCGCCTCTGGCCCTCTCGAGCCCTAGGCGTGGGAGGGCAGAAGGTGGCCGACGAGCGCAAGACCGACGCTCGACGACGCAAGCTTCGTGGCGGCACAGATGTCCGGGGCGAAGTATCGGTCTGCGTCATAAAACGGTACGTCGAGGCGGAGTTGCTCGATGACACCGCGCAACCGTTTCGACGTCCTGAGCGGGCGGTGAAAGTCGATACCCTGGGCGGCCGCGAGGAGCTCGATGCCTACGATCCCGCAGGTGTTCGTGGCCATGTCCTCCAGCCGGCGCGCGGCGAACGTCGCCATGCTGACGTGATCCTCCTGGTTCGCCGAGGTGGGAAGGCTGTCCACGCAGGCGGGGTGCGCCAAGCTCTTGTTCTCAGAGGCGAGCGCCGCCGCCGTCACGTGTGCGATCATGAACCCCGAGTTGAGGCCGCTGTTCTCCACGAGAAAGGCCGGGAGTCCGCTCAGGTTGGGGTCGACGAGAAGTGCGATGCGTCGTTCCGCGATGGCGCCGATCTCCGCGATGGCGATGGCGAGTACATCGGCAGCCATCGCCACCGGTTCGGCGTGGAAATTGCCGCCGGACACCACATCTCCGGTGTCGGGGAACACCAAGGGGTTGTCGGTGACCGCGTTCGCCTCGGAGGCTAGAGTGCGGGAGGCGAACTGGATGAGGTCGAGAGCGGCGCCCATGACCTGGGGCTGGCACCGCAGACAATAGGGGTCTTGGACACGCCCGCAGCCGAGATGGGACTTGCGGATCTCGCTGCCCTCCGTGAGGTCGCGATAGGCGCCCGCTGCTAGCGTTTGGCCGCCGTGTCCTCGGAGCGCGTGAAGTCTCGGGTCGAAGGGAGCGTCACTCGCCTTGGCGGCGTCCATCGACATGGCCCCCGTCACGAGGGCATTCGCAAACACGGTCTCTGCTCGGAACAGCCCCTTGAGGGCCAAGGCGGTGGAAGTCTGGGTGCCGTTGATCAGGGCCAACCCTTCTTTGGGGCCCAGCACGAGGGGCCGAAGACCCGCGCAAGAGAGGGCTTCTGAAGCGGGGCGAGCGGCGCCGTGTTGCCGGATCTGGCCGACGCCGATCATGGATGCTGCCAGGTGGGCGAGTGGGGCCAGGTCGCCCGAGGCCCCTACGGACCCCTTGCTGGGGATGCAGGGGTACATCTCTCGATCGATCATCGAGATCAATCTATCTACGACTTCCTCCCGGACGCCCGAGTGCCCGCGGGCCAAACTCGCGGCTTTGAGCAGCATCATGAGTCGCACCGTATCGTCATCGATCAGCGGGCCGACGCCGGCGCTGTGAGACAAGACCAGGTTGCGTTGCAGGGTGGCGAGCTGCGCCGTGGCGATACGGGTTTGGGCGAGTACACCGAAGCCCGTGTTGATGCCGTAGACGGTGCGACCTTCGGAGATGATCGACATCACGGTCGCGTGGGCACAGCGTATGCTTTCTCGCGCGCTCGCCTCGATCTGCACGCGAACGGGGCCGCTCCAGACCAGCCGTAATTGGCTCAGGCTGAGGGCATTGACCCCCAGGACGAGGGAGGGCCGATCGCCTGCGGTGTCTGTCATGGCGTGACCTGGCTTGGTGGCGTGGCCAACATGGGAAGGTCCAAGCTATTTTCCCGAGCGCAGGCGATGGCGTCGTCGTAGCCTGCGTCTGCATGTCGCATCACACCGGAAGCCGGATCGTTCCACAGTACGCGCCCGATCCGTCGCGCGGCGGAATCGCTACCGTCGCATACGACCACGAGTCCAGCGTGTTGGCTGTACCCCATCCCGACCCCTCCGCCATGGTGCAAGGAGACCCAAGTTGCGCCGCTGGCACAGTTGAGCAGGGCATTGAGGAGGGGCCAGTCGGACACGGCATCGGAGCCGTCGAGCATGGCCTCCGTCTCCCGGTTTGGGCTGGCCACCGATCCGGAGTCGAGGTGGTCTCGCCCGATGGCGATGGGAGCTTTGAGCTCGCCGCGGGCCACCATTTCGTTGAACGCGAGCCCGATGCGGTGCCGTTCTCCCAAGCCCAACCAACAGATCCGACAGGGCAAACCTTGAAACGGGATGCGCTCGCGCGCCATATCGAGCCAGTGGTGGAGGTGGGGGTCGTGTGGGATCAGCTCCTTTACCTTGGCGTCGGTGCGGTAGATATCCTCTGGATCCCCCGAGAGCGCCGCCCAGCGGAAGGGTCCCTTCCCCCGACAGAAGAGGGGGCGCACGTACTGGGGCACGAAACCGGGGAAATCGAAGGCCTTGCGGAGTCCAGCATCGAGCGCGACCTGGCGGATATTGTTGCCGTAGTCGAAAGTCGCTATCCCTTGTCGTTGGAATGCGAGCATCGCTTCCACGTGCACGCGCATGGAGGCCTTGGCTGCAGCTGCGACGCCATCGGGGTCGGTCGCTTGGCGGGCTTCCCACTCTTCGACCGTCCAGTCCGCCGGCAAGTACCCGCGCGTGGGATCGTGCGCCGATGTCTGGTCGGTAACCACGTCGGGTCGCACGCCCCTGGCGACCATTTCGGGCAATAGCTCGGCGGCGTTGCCCAACAGCCCCACCGAGACGGCTTTGCCCGTTTCGCAGGCCGTGCGCACGATGCCGATGGCCTCGTCGAGGCTCGTCGCTTTTCGATCCAGATAGCCGCTGGCCAGGCGCTTGTCGATGCGGCTGCTCCTGCACTCGATCGCCAACATCGAAGCGCCGGCCATCGTAGCGGCGAGCGGTTGCGCTCCACCCATGCCGCCGAGTCCTGCTGTCAGGATCCACTTCCCCGCGAGGCTGCCCCCGAAGTGTTGGCATCCGACCTCGACGAAGGTCTCGTAGGTACCTTGTACGATTCCCTGGCTACCGATGTAGATCCAGGATCCGGCCGTCATTTGGCCGAACATCATGAGGCCCTGGCGGTCGAGTTGGTCAAAATGTTCCCAGTTCGCCCACTTGGGCACCAGATTGGAGTTCGCCAGGATCACGCGTGGGGCGTCGCTGTGTGTACGAAAGACGCCTACGGGTTTGCCGGATTGGATGAGAAGGGTCTCGTCGTCCTCGAGGCGGCGCAATACTTCGACGATTTTGTCGTAGCACGGCCAGTTTCGGGCAGCGCGGCCGATGCCGCCGTACACCACCAGGTCCTCGGGCCGTTCGGCAACCTCTGGATCGAGGTTGTTCATCAGCATGCGGAGGGCCGCCTCGGTTTGCCAGCTCTTCGCGGACAGGTCCGGACCGCGTGGAGCACGGATGGGGTCGCGTCGGTGTGGTGGGTCGGTGTTCAACGTGCGCATGTCATGCTCCGCGACGGTAGGAATCTGCGATCGGCACGGTGTGTATACAGCACCTTCGATCAGCGGCGCTGGTGTCCGCCGACGGCGGCTCTTTCTAGGCGACGCGCGTGGGGCGAGTCGACGCCTCGTGGCGTCGCGGCCGGGCCTCAGGACTCCCGCGAGGTCGGCGCAGGCGTGGGCAGGTGCGTTGGGAGACCGAGTCGTGCGAACGCGTGGACGAGCTCGTTGGGCAACGTCGCTTCGATCGTCACCCGCAGCCCGGTCGTGGGGTGATCGAAGGCCAAGCGCCAGGCGTGCAGGGCCAGGCGATGCAGGTTGCAGTTCTCCCGGTAACGACGATTGATGCGCCCGTCTCCGTAGCGAACATCTCCGATGAGGGGATGGGTGAGGTGTCGAAGGTGGCGCCGGATCTGGTGCAAACGTCCGGTGTGGGGCCGCACATCCACGAGGGTGCAGCGATCGACGGGCGATTGCGCGACGGGCCGGTAGGACGTGGAGGCATCGACTCGCGGTCCCCCATCGCGTCGAGGAATCGGATAGTCGATGCGGCCGGCGGACGAGATGCGGCCGCGGACCAGGGCAAGGTAGTTTTTTTCCATGTGCCCGAGTTGGAACGACGAGGACAGCGTGCGAGCCGTGTCGCGGTCGCGTGCAAATAGAAGCACCCCGCTCGTTCCGCGATCGAGACGGTGCAGGGGATGTACACGCTGACCGATGGCGTCTCGCACAAGTTGGAGGGCCGCAGTCGTGTCTTGGGCCCACCCCCGATGCACGAGGAGGCCGGACGGCTTGAGGGCGGCGACGATCTGGTCGTCCACGTGCAACAGTTCGATTTCGATCGGTGGATCCATGGCAGGCTCCGGCGCGAGAGTACCTGTGTCGGGAACTCGGGGCCGTGCGCGATGTTCGCCACAAGTCGGGACACGCGATTTTGACAGAGCTTGGAGACGGGTCCGCCCGTCATGTTCTGTCCCGGGGATGGTCCCGCGACTCGCCGCCGATGTAGCGGTCTGGGACACGCCGCAATTCTCAGCTGGTTTGGTGTCTACAACAATACGTGTCCCCAATGAATTCCCCCAGCTCCACCGTCTTCGCCACGTACGCGCTCACCGTCGGATTGTTGGGTGCGTGTAGCCAAAGTGAGCACACTCAAGAGGTGCACTTCGATCAAGCGATACGGGAGGTCGTGCTCGACGTCGATTACGGTCGCCTGCGGATCCGAGGGGACGACCGCCGTGGCGTGGCGATGCTGGCGTACACGTCGTGGGAGGGTCGTGGAGAGGTCGCGGCTGAGGCCAGCGTGAACGGCGGCCAGCTGCGGATTGACGTGACTTGTCCCCGCGCGGCCTCACCGTGCGATGCGGCCATTCAGTTGGTGGTGCCACGGGATGCAGCTATCGTCGCGTTCGTGGGTGGGGGTGATGTGGCGGTCGAAAAAACTGTCGGCTCGCTCGACCTCAGCGTCGGATCCGGGAGCGTGACCCTGGGTGGAGTGGGAGGGCGAACCTCAGTGGTTGTCGAGCGAGGCGACGTTGTGGGAATGGAGCTGCGCTCGGGAACTGCGTGGGCCGAGACCGGGGTCGGTGACCTCCACCTACAGTTTGCAGAGGCTCCCGAGGAGGTCTCGGCGAGCACGGACGTCGGAGACGTGAGTATCGGGGTACCCAAGGGTTTCTATAACGTGTATGCGGACGCTTCGGCCGGGGAGGTGAACCTTGATATCTGCCTCTCGGCACAGTCCGAGCGCCGCATTTTTGTCCGTTCTGGTATCGGCGATGTGGCCGTCTGTCAGTAGGCCGGGGGGCTACGCAGCGTCGGATCTGGCCCCTTGGATCGGGAGTTTTAACCGGAAACATGCTCCATGGCCGGTGCCTTCGCTGATCACGCGGAGAGAGCCACGCATCTCCGCTGCAGCGTTGGCGCAATAGTGCAGACCAAAACTGTGGCCCTCTTTTTTGGTCGTAAATCCGTGATTGAAGATGCGGTCGATATTCTCGGGCGGAATCCCAAGTCCGTCGTCTCGGACTTCGATCACCAAGTCGGGGCCATTTCTTGCGGTGCCGACGAATAGCTGACCGTGTCCAATTCCAGAGGCCTGTAGCGCGTGGATGGCATTGCTCACCAGATTCATCACGATCTGCAGGACTTTCGCGCGCTCGAGCCAGGTCTTGTCGACACCCTTGTGCGTCGCGTGGACCTCAATCCCGAGTTGCTCGAAGCGCTCGCGTTCCATCCGGAGTGCGCCGTCGATAAGCTCTGCGACGTCGACAAACTCTCGTACACCTGGTGCCCCGGCATGGGACTGCTGCAGCGCGACGATCTCCTGAACCGCGTCAATGGAGCTGCATACGTCCGCGATTTCCGACTCGATGGCACCTTCTTGGTCGGTCTGGTGGCGGGCCAGCTCCGTGACATGATCGACGAAGAGTTGACCTTTTGGGGCCGCCAGCAGCGGCGTGAGAAGATCCGAGCTTCCATGGAGGAGGTCGGCCACCTTTGTGAGGTTGCTCAGTCTGGCGCCTCTGAACAGTTCGACGAGAACCTCCACACGCACGTTGACGCTGCTGAGAATGTTGCCGATGTTGTGGTGTACCCCGGTGGCAAGCTCGGCCATGCCCGCGCGACGGGAGGCCTCCGGTAGCTCGCTTTGCACCTGTTCAAGCTGGCTCGTGCGTTCCGCGACCAGCACCTCAAGGTGGTCTCGATGCTTGGCTAGTTCGTCTACCATGCTGTTGAACGAGTCGGCCAGAACTTCGATCTCGTCGCTGCTGCGGATACGCACCGCGGCAGTCGGCTTGCCTGAGCGAATGGCGTGGCAGCTGAGGTTAGTTGTGCGAGAGGCTCTGTGATCTTGCTGGCGAGCCGGCGGCCCAAGAGCAGCCCCAATGCGATGTTGATGAGCACCACCACGCCCACCCATCCGAGCGTGCGCATCAAATCCGCCTGAGATTCCGCCCGGGCGACCGCGAGTTGCCGATCCATGCCCAGGTGCGAAATGCCGTAGCGAATCGTGCCCAGCATCTCGCCGTCGTCGATCACGGCAGCCGAGAATTCCCAAATCTTCTGGGCATAGGCTGTCACCGTGCGTCGGGCGGGACGGCGATTCGCCGCGGCGGAGGGCGGGATCTTGAGCGTCTCCCACCCTGACGCGGCGCCCGGGAGCGCGGGATCTGGAGACGCGTAGACCCACGCCTTCCCTTCGGTGGAGAGGAACAACCCATAGACTGGCTCGGGGTCCTCGGCGACGGCGGAGGCGACGAGAGTGCGCACATCCGAGATGGCGTTGTCCGCGACCAATCCGGTGAGTGCGAGAGCGTGATTTTTCGACATCATGGTGCCCTTCGCTTCCAGCGTGGACCGGATGCGGTTCTCGAGTTGGCTGAGATCCGCGTCGGCGGAACCGATTTGGATCCAGGTGATCGCAGCACCTGTCCCGGTTCCCGCGAGCACGAGCGCGACTACGATCAAACTCGACTAGGCCCATCGACCGCAGTCCGGCATTCCGTAGCGGTATGCTGGCGTCAGCGCGGGCACGTCCCACGAAGGGCGACGCGATCTCCTAGTCCTCGCTCACGTGCGGGGGGCCCCCGTGTGCGATCGAAAATGTTGGACCAACGCGTTGGTGGAGGCGTCGTGTTGCCCCGGTGTTGGTGTGTGCTCGAGCTCCGAGATGAGTGTTCTTGCCAGGCTCTTGCCCAATTCCACCCCCCACTGGTCGAAGCTATTGATACCCCACACGACGCCTTGGACGAAGATCTTGTGCTCGTAGAGCGCGAGGATCCGGCCGAGCGTACGGGGGTCGAGGCGATGGAAGATCAGCGTATTGCTCGGCCGATTGCCGTCGAAACTGCGGTGGGGGGCGAGGCGTGCGGCTTCGTCTGCGTCGAGTCCCGCCGCTCGAAGGCCGGTGCGGACGTCATCCTCAGATAATCCGCGCATCAACGCTTCGGATTGGGCCAGACAGTTGGCCACAAGCAATGTGTGGTGGCCTGCCAGGGTGTGGTGGGGTTCGACGAAGGTGATGAAGTCGGCGGGGATGAGATGGGTGCCCTGGTGGAGGAGTTGGAAGAACGCGTGCTGGCTGTTGGTGCCTGGCTCCCCCCACACGATCGGTCCGGTGGAGTGGGTGACGCGGCGTCCGTCCCGGCCCACGGACTTGCCGTTGCTCTCCATATCGGCTTGCTGGAGGTACGCGGGGAGTCGGTGCAGGCGTTGGTCGTAGGGCAGTACCACGTGGCTGGTGGCGCCCCAGAAGTTGGTGTACCACACGCCCAGCAGGGCCATGGTCACGGGAATATTCCTCTCCCATGGTGTCGTGCGGAAGTGCTCATCGATGTCGTGGGCGCCGCTGAGCATGGCTTGAAAGTTGTCCATGCCGATCACCAGCGCCACGGACAGACCGATGGCCGACCATAGCGAGTAACGCCCGCCCACCCAGTCCCAAAGCTCAAACCTGTTGCAGGGATCAATTCCGAAGGCCTCGACCTCGTGTGCGTTGCGCGAGAGGGCGACGAAATGTTGGGCTACCGCCGCCAGGTGTCCCCCCAACCCGCCCACAAGCCAGGCCCGGGCCGATTGGGCGTTGGTCAAGGTTTCCTGGGTGGTGAATGTCTTGGAAGCTACGCAAAATAGTGTGGTCGCGGGGTCGAGATCCGCGAGGGTGGATGCGAGATGGGCCCCGTCTACGTTTGCAACATAGTGTGGCCGTAGGCCGTCGATCCAGTAGGGGCGAAGTGCCTCGCTCGCCATGGAAGGCCCGAGATTCGAGCCGCCGATTCCGATGTTTACGACGTCCGTGACGCGTCGCCCCGTGTACCCGCGCCATCGCCCGTCGTGGACCCGGGCGACGAAATCACCCATGCGGCGCAATACCTCGCGGACCTGCGGCATGACATCGGTGCCGTCGACTTTCATGGTCCGCTCGCTTCGGTTGCGCAATGCGACATGAAATGCGGGGCGGTCTTCCGTTACGTTGATGGCGGCGCCGTCGAACATGCGGCGGATCTCGGTCGCCAGGTCGACGGCGTCGGCGAGGTCGTGCAATCGGCCGAGCGTCGTCTCGGTCGTGCGGTTCTTGGAGTAGTCGAACAACAGGTCGTCGAGGCGCAACGAGAAACGTGCGAAGCGTGTCGGATCAGTGGCGAAGCGTTCGCGGATGGGCGTGTCGCGGGTTTTGGCCTGGTGGGCATGCAGTGCACGCCATGCACGTTGGACGTGTTCCGATCGTTTCATGGCGCGGTGGAAGGGCACGATACCCCGCAGGCGCCGTCAACGAAAGGTGAGGAATGGCAGGGAAGGGACCCCCATAGCTTCGAGGATGCGACGCGCTCGGCGACGGGTCGATCGTTATCGTGCGTCACTGGGGGTCACGTAGAGGCGCTGGTGATGCCTCCGTCCACCACGAAGTCCTGCCCGATGGAGAAGGAGGCGTCGTCTGACGCGAGAAAGAGAGCTGCCTTGGCCATCTCGCTCGCTTCCCCGAAGCGCCCCATGGGCAGCGTGTGGACGAGCCGGCGCGCTTGTTTCTGAGGCTTGTCGAGAAACTTCATCAGGAGTTCGGTACGTAGCGGGTCGGGGCATAGCGCGTTGACACGGATGTTCTGGCGTGCGTAGATCAGGGCCATCTCGCGGGTCAGGGCGAGCACGGCCCCCTTGCTCGTGGCGTAGGCGATCTGTGCTGGCAGCGGCCCCGACTCGTCTTTGGTGGTCTCCACGGGTACACTGGAGGCTTGGAGGTGTCGCCGAACCGGCGCGCGTCGGCGCGTGTCGGCGCTCATGACGACGGGTCGAGGACAGATGGTAGTCCTCAACATAGGCGTTGCTAGCCTGCAGCCCGGCTCGCGCCAGGGCTGGCCTGAGGACCTCAGGCTCGCGCGCGGGTCGGGGGAGATGTGGGCGATGTAGCTGCGGACCGGGTGCTGGCGGACTCCCGACACCACCTTTGGGTCCCGGCACCGTGCAGTTTCTCCCCTCCATCGACGGCGTTTCGAGCCGGCGCGCGCAACATGATTGGAACTGGCGCTGAGATTGTGTATGTCGTCAGGATGGTCGAGTTGCTCACCGAGCACACAGGTGGCGACAATCGGCGCTGGCGGGTCGCGCTCGACGATGGCGCTACGGTCGAGGCCGTGTTGTACCGCGGAGATTCACTGTGTATCTCGAGTCAGGTCGGGTGCGCCGTGGGCTGTCCCTTCTGCGCATCGGGGGCCCAGGGATTCGGTCGGAACCTCCGCCTTGAGGAGTTGCGAGGTCAGGTGGAGGCGGTGCGACGTCTAGGGATCGCTGTTCGACGGGTGACGGTGTCGGGCGTGGGAGAACCGCTGCACAGTCACGCGGACGTCTCGGCGTTGCTGCATTGGTGTCGTGCGCAAGACCTGGGCCTGAGTCTCACCACATCCGGCGGCCCGGTGGCACGTCTACGCGAGTGGCTGGTGGAGCTGCCCCATCGAGGCCTCACGGTCTCCGTGCACGCTGGGACGGAGACCGTCCGCCGCCAAATGGTGCCGCGCGGCCCCGCCCTCCATGACCTTTTCGCTACTTTGCGCTCGGCCTGCCAGGCGATCAGTGCATCCCGACGTCGTAAGGTGGCGCTGGCCTACTTGCTGCTCGCGGGGGTCAACGACCATGACGAAGAGATCGACGCCTTCGTCGAGCGGGCGCGGCCGCTGGGCCTCAAGCTGTCGTTGTACGCCTACAACCCGGTGGCCAATGGCCACGGCCGTGCGGTGAGCGAACCCCGATACCATGCCATCGCCACCCGGCTTCGGACCGAGGGGTTCGATGTGCGGCGGAGCTCGCAAGCACGGACCCAGCCCAATGGTGGCTGCGGCACCCTCTTGGCTGTGCGCCCGGCGGGGCCGAGACGGCACGCTCCCTCGTCGTCGGGTTGAAGAAAACCAACGCATGTCGGCGTCGTGCGCCGCCGCACCGCGGCTATGCGGTTGTTCTGATCCCTGCTTGCGACGGCGTCACGCGCCTTGATGGCTCCGCACACGCAAGACCGCCGACACACCGGGCGTGCAAGGCCATGCGCAGCGACGGGGTAGCGATGGGGCTAGCCGGCCCCAGGGTGGTGTAACAGCGGGATTGAACGCTACGCCGCGTCGTACGATGGTGTGCATCTCGGCGCACGTGCCCAACTGTGTGTGGTGGCCTGGGCGTCTCATTGCACGCAACAGGCGGGAGCGCTCGCCTCCTGCAACTTGACACTGCGTTCTTCCCGCCTGTATACCAGCGTCGCAGTCTCTGTTGCGCGAATGTGAACATCCGACTGTCCCGACTTCTTGGAAGCGATCTGTGGTCTGCGCAGCACGCTCCCTTCCATCGACTCCGCGACTGATCCATCGAGAGTGAACCCATGAGACTCGATCCGCGAATCCTGCTGGGCGTGTGCTTGGCGCAAGTTGCCATGGTGACCTCTGTCGAGGCCGACCAAGGTCTCGTCACGCTCACCGGCACCGTCACAAACGCCGCGGACGGTCAGCCCGTCGAAGGCGTGGTTGTCGTGGCCTCCTCCAACGCACTGCAGGGAGAAGCGACCGCGACCACGGACTCGACGGGGCACTATCGTCTCTCGAATCTGCCCCCCGGCGAGTATCGGCTCCAGGTGCTCGGCAATGGCTTTCGACCCTACGCGCGCCAAAGCGTGCTGCTGCGTGCCGACGCGACCATCCGACTCAACCCGCAGATCAGCCCGGAAGGTGGTGAGGTGCGAGACATCGATATCGCCGCCCCGACGGTCGACGTTGGTTCGAGTTCAACCGGTGTGAACATCGGCTCCGACTTCGTTTCGCGTGTCCCGGTCATCACCCCCGGCGGGCGTGGTAGTGCGCAGCGCTCCTTCGAGGGCATGGCAGCGGCCACGCCGGGGGCGCGTAGCGATACCTACGGCACATCGATCTCGGGTACCACCTCTCCCGAAAATTCCTACCTCATCGACGGCGTTTCGGTGGGTCACGCCGGATTCGGGACCAACGGCTTGGCCCTCTCGTCCGAGTTTGTATCCAATGTTTCCGTGATCAGCGGGGGCTACATGCCCGAGTACGGCCGCGCGGCGGGAGGCATCTTGACCGCGACCACGAAGTCGGGCTCGAACGCATTCCACGGTGGCGCGTGGGCGTACTACAGCCCTGGCGCGCTTGAGGGCGAGCGCAAGACGGTTGTGCGTCAAGGGTCGACCTTGATCGGTGAGACCACGTTGGCGATGATGGGGGACGTGGGGTTCGACGTGGGTGGGCCACTGATCGCGGATAAACTCTGGTTCTATGTGGGCGTGGACGCTGCGCGCTCGGAGTACGACACCACGACGTCGTGGAATCGCTTGGTACTCAATGATGACGGCACGGTGAAACAGTCCAAGGGGCTGGATGTCACCAAGCCTATCGAGGGCTCCATGCAGGAGCACAGCTCGCTCCTGATGGAATACCAGGCGCTGGCCAAGTTGACCTACAGCCCCACGCTCAACCATCGCATCATGATCAGCGGCACCTTTGCGCCGCAGCGCTCTGGCGGCGACGGCAACTATGCGGTCAACACCCAGACTGGCCGACCCGACTCGCGTACCGCGGTCAACGGCACCTTCGACTCCACGGCGTTTACGCGCGACGGGTACGCGGCCACGAGCACGTTGAAGTGGCTGGCCAAGTCCAAGGACAAGCGCTGGGACTTTGAGACCACATTGGGCTGGAACAGGTTGCGCACGACGCGACTTCCCATCGACGGGAGCGCGATCGGTGACAGCCGCGGTCTGGCTTCCCAACCCCTGCTCCAGTGGCGCGAGGATCGCACGCTGACGGAGCTTGTGGACCTTCCCGGTGCCGCGCCCGATAGCGCATGCGATCCCGTCGATGGCGTGATCGTATGTCCGGCGCCTTTTGGTTTCTCGACCGGGGGCACCGGCTTCATGATGGATCGCCAGGGGACGACCTACAGCGCCTCACATGTGATCAGCCGCGGCTTCAAGGCGGCTGGCCACCATGTTGTCAAACTCGGGGCGGACGGAAACTACGTCGGCTACGCTACGATTCGCGGGTATTCGGGACAGGCGATCCTCGCCGAGCGTGGTCCGGGCGTGTGGTCGTCGCAGCGGCGCTACGGCTATCTGACCGAGGCCGGCGAGCTCGTGGGCACGCCCTTCCTGACCCGTACGTCGGCGAGCATGACGATCGGCGGGTTCTTGCAAGATAGCTGGAATATCGCGGATACGCTGACATTGAATATAGGAGGTCGTTACGACCTGCAAAACACCTATCGAGAGGACGGTTCGCTCTTCCTCTCGCTGCCCAACCAGATCTCTCCCCGCGTTGGCTTCGTTTACGACTTCACCAAAGAGGGTCGCTCAAAGATCTTTGCGAACTACGGTCGCTTCTTCCAAAATGTGCCGTTGAACATCGTGGATCGCTCTTCGGGCGAGCCGGGGGTGTTCGCGTACTATGCCTGCGAAGACCCGCTCGAAGATGTGGAGGAATGCTACGATAACCCCCAGCCGATCTTCGGCGACGCGGAGCCGAGTCCCCAATACGTCACCTACGGCAGCGGTGTGCTGCCGATCGACTCGGACATCAAGCCGCCGTCTTCCGACGAAATCGTGGTAGGTGCCGAATACGAAATCCTTGCGCGTACCCGTTTGGGGGCGAACTATACCAAACGCTGGATCAATCGCATCATCGAGGACATGAGCCGCGATGAGGCCACCACATACTTTTTGGGCAACCCCGGAGAAGGTATCGCCAAGGATTTTCCCGAGGCCCGGCGGGACTACGATGCGGTCAACCTGTATATTGATCGTCAGTTCCACAAACGCTGGTCGATCATGGGCAGCTATACGCTCTCGTGGCTCCGTGGCAACATCGCGGGCCTCTATCGCCCCTCCACCGGACAACTCGATCCCTTTGTGAACTCGGACTTCGATCTGATCTCGTTGCTCCCGAATCGCTACGGGCCCCTCGGCGGCGACAACCGGCATGTGATCAAAGTCTACAGCGCAGGCGAGGTACCCTTGCCGGGCAAAGTCTTCCTCACAGTTGGGGGCGGCGCAAATGCTCGCTCTGGTTCCCCCACTAACTACTATGGTCGGCACGAGCAATACGGCCCCCGAGAGGTGTTTATCCTCGAGCGGGGCTCCGGCCCACGGCTACCGTGGCGGTACGCCGTGGACTTGAGTGTGGGTGTGGGCTACGCCTTCAACCACGACGTACGCGTGAGGCTCGTGGCCGACGTGTACAATGTCGCCAACTTCCAAACGGTGACGGCCCGGGATCAAACCTATACAGACGATTCCGTCGCTCCGATCGAGGGTAGTTCCGACACGGGCGACCTGGCGAGTCTCATGACGACCCCCGATCCGGAAGGGAACTCCGTCGCGGCCGAGCCGAATGAGAACTTTGGCGAGGCGACCGCCTATCAAACCCCACGACGCTTCCGGTTCGGGCTGCGCTTCGAGTTCTAGGTGCGCTCCAGATCACAGGTGACGAATTAGGAAAGGCGATCTGAGATGAAAGCAGCAAAACTGGCAATCCTTGGTCTCTGTGCGGGCGCGGGTGCCTCGGCCGGGGCTGTGTCCTGCGGTAAAGGGGAGATGTACTGCACGTCGGCGTTCGGACATTTCGCGGTGGTGCTTGACCTCGAGAAGTCGAGCGGGGACTGCGAGGGCGCTCCGGTGAATCTCGAAGAACTCGATGGCGAGAGCGCGATCTTGGAGACGTATGCCGACAAGGGCGCCAAGGATCTTTCGGATTGGTCGCATGGGAACTTGGTCATCAAAACCGGCCTCATGGGCAACTACGAGGGCGTGGCTTTATCCCGTGGCGCGGAGAATCAGGGGAAGAGCACGGTGGCGCGCGCCGAGTTCGCGGCATCGAACCCCGACGCCGATGGCTTTTGCAAGGTGAGCAAGTTCAAAAACGGTGCGGAGCTTGAGCTCGACGAACTCGAGGCGGATGTGGATACGGATACAGGGTCGACGAGCGGTGACGCTGAGTTGTTCCCCGGGCAAGAGGCCATTGACTGGAAGATCGACTGGTCCGAGATGACGATGTACGTGACGCCGGACGCCCAGGGGACACAATTCACGGCCACGGTCGAGATGGAGCTCAACGGCTGCGAAGCAAAGTTCTCCGCGGTGGGTCTGTACCCCGAAGTTCATTGTGAAAAGGACAAGGACTGCGAAGACAAGACCAACGGCATCAACCCCAGCTTCGACGTAAAATGCGACGACGACTCGGGCATGTGTACGCTCGAGAGGAAGATGCCTTCCTACGAGTAGTCGCTCAGCCCAAACAACCAAACAACGGGTGATCCCGCCGGGGTGGCGCACGCGCGGCACCCTTCTTGTCGTGTCGCTGTCGGGGCGTGTGTGACGATAGGCCGACCGCTTGACAGGCCTCGTTGGTCGCAATGTTGAGCTTGTGTGGAGCCGTGCGGTCCGGATGGATCCGCTGTGCCAGCGGCGTCTATCGCGCTGGATAGAATCGGCCGCCGGGTCGCTGCGGGGAAACCGGGCGCGTGCTCCCGTGAGATCCCCGCCGCTTTGGATACTCCGGTTGCGAGGCGATTTTTTATCGTGCGGGCCTCTGCGGCGTTCCCAGCCGGGCACCGCAGCGTCGTAGCGTCCTTCCGCCGGACAAGCGGCGGCCTCAGACCCGTCGAGCGCACGCCTCGGCCCTCTCGATCCGTGGACCTTCGCTGATCGCGCGGGATGCGATTTGAGAACAATGGTCAATGTTTCCCGGAGGTGAACTGCTATGAATCACTCGGTTCGAGGGTGAGCAGGGTGCTCGCCGGGGCATGTCGCTCCTGGCGTGCGCCGAGAACCGTTCGAAACCGACCACTTGTTGGCGGCGTAACCAGCGCGGAACCACCTGATCCTGCTTCGGCGGGCGGTTTTCATGGTCGTCTGCGACTCGGCTTGGGCGGAGCACGATCACGAAGCGAGAGCACAGGGAAGGGACGCGCCATGACGACACAAACTGGGCCGATACATGCCGCTGGGGTGGCCTCCCGCAGCAGCGCGGCTGCCGGCGGCCTGTACCGGGGGGACATGGAACACGACGCGTGCGGGATCGGGTTCGTGGCCGATATCAAGGGCCGGCGCTCGCATGAGATCGTGCAGAAGGCCTTGACAGTGCTCGGTCGCCTCGATCACCGTGGAGGCGCAGGTTGCGACCCCGAGACGAGCGACGGCTCCGGCGTCCTGCTGCAGATCCCACACGAGTTGTTCGTCGACGAAGACATCGGCTTGCCCCCCAGCGGCCGCTACGGCGTGGGCATGTTGTTTCTTTCTCCCGACGAAGACCGGCGTGCGCATCAACGTGCATTCGTGGTCGCAGCTCTCGAAGCCGAGACGCTACGCCTGATCGACTGGCGTGCGGTGCCCGTCGACCCAGCTGCTTGTGGACCCCAGGGTCTCGCGGGCCTCCCGGCGATCGAACAGGTGTTCGTCGCCGGACCGGAGACAATGGGTGCGGACACGCTTGACCGCAAGCTCTATGTCGTGCGCAAGCGAATCGAGTCGAGCGCGCGCGCAGAAATTGGAGGAGAAGAGGGGCGCGTGTACGCATGCAGCTTGTCGCGGCGCACGATTGTGTACAAGGGCCTGTTGCTTTCGAACCGCTTGTCTTGGTTCTATTCTGATCTGGCTGACTCGCGTTTGAAGTCAGCCATCGCGCTCATCCACTCCAGATTCAGCACCAATACGTTTCCATCATGGGAGCGTGCGCATCCGTATCGACAGATCGTGCACAACGGTGAGTTCAATACAATTCGCGGAAATGTGAACTGGATGCGGGCGCGGGAGCGAAATTTCAGCCCGTCCACCTTCGGCGCCGACGTGGAGACGATCCGGCCCGTGATCGAGCCGGGGGGAAGCGACTCCGCGATGTTTGACAACGCCGTCGAGCTCTTGGTTCAGAGCGGTCGTTCGTTGCCCGAGGCCATGATGATGCTGATTCCCGAGGCCTGGGAGCAGGATACGCGGATGGATCCGGACAGGCGAGCCTACTACGAGTACGCGGCCTCCACCATGGAACCGTGGGATGGTCCGGCTTCGCTCGCGTTTACCGATGGTGAGGTGGTGGGGGCCGTACTCGATCGCAACGGCCTTCGGCCCTCGCGCTACGTTGTGACAAAAGATGAGCTTGTTGTGCTCGCGTCCGAGGTTGGTTGCCTCGACCTTCCAGCAGCGGATATCGTACACAAGGGGCGTTTGGAGCCCGGGCGAATGCTGCTGGTGGATACACGCGCCGGTCGCATCGTGGACGACGATGAGCTCAAACGCCAGGTCGCCAGCCGCCATCCGTACAGGCAATGGCTCCACGAGCAGCAGATTCCGATGGCGACATGTGTTAAAGGCGGGGAGGGGAGCGAGGGGAAGCGTGCGGCGGATGGCTCTGGAAACGGCGTGGACCAAAAGTGCCTGTTCGAACTGCAGCGGCTGTTCGGGTATACGCGCGAGGACGTGCGAAATATCGTCCGACCCATGGCCATCCAGGGGCATGAGAGTATCGGTTCGATGGGAAACGATACGCCGATGGCGGTGATGTCGGATCGACCCCAGCTGTTCTTTAGCTATTTTAAGCAGCTCTTCGCGCAGGTCACGAATCCGCCCATCGACCCGCTTCGAGAACGGCTTGTGATGTCGTTGCGCAGCACGCTGGGCCCCATGAGCGACCTGGCAACGGATGTGGCGGGAGGTTGTCACCACATCGTCCTCGACGGTCCCATACTCACTGAACTGGAACTGGAATGTCTCGCCGCCCGGCGAAGCTCGCGACTGAGCGCCGCGCAGCTCAACATCGGCTTCAACTGCTCGCGAGGTGCGGGCGGGCTTGCGGAAGCGCTGGCAGTTTTGGTGGGTGAGGCCGAGCGGGCGGTCAAACTTGGCGCCTCGCTGCTGATATTGTCCGATCGAGGCATCGGCGATCGCCTTGCACCCATTCCTGCGTTGTTGGCCACCTCGGCTGTGCATCACCATCTTATTCGCGTCGGATATCGCACGCGGTGCAGCCTGCTTGTAGACTCGGGGGATCCGCGCGAGGTCATGCACCACTGCCTACTTCTCGGCTACGGGGCCGACGCGATCTGTCCCTACCTGGTGTACGAGGTCCTGCGGCATCAGTATCGAGAGGGTCTGCTCTCACCGTTGAGCGCAGAAGATGCCCTGGATAACTACCGAAAAGCTGTGGACAAAGGAATCCTCAAAGTCATGTCCAAGATGGGGATCTCGACCTTGCAGAGCTATCGGGGCGCGCAGGTGTTTGAGGCCTTGGGGGTCAGCCAGGAGGTGATCGATCGCTACATGACGTGGACGCCGACTCGGATCGAGGGGGTGGGGCTGGCTGAAATCGCGATCGAGGTGCGCTCGCGCTATCGACTCGCACGTGAGGTGCCGCGCGATGTCGATCCCGAACTCGACATCGGCGGCGTCTATCAGTGGCGGCGCAAGGGCGAGTACCACATGTACAATCCCTCCACGATTCCCACCTTGCAGCACGCTGTGCGCTCCGGTAGCTACAAGTTGTTTCGCCAATTCTCAACGAAGGCGAACGGCGAGAGCGAACAATTGTGCACGATTCGGGGCCTGCTGGGGTTTCGCGCGGCGACACCGGTACCCCTCGATGAAGTCGAGACGGCCGCTACGATTGTTCATCGCTTTCGTACCGGTGCCATGTCCTATGGATCGATCTCCAAAGAAGCGCACGAAAACCTTGCCGTGGCGATGAACCGTATCGGAGCGAAGTCCAACACGGGTGAAGGAGGAGAAGACCCTGCTCGCTTCGTAGCGGCGGCAGACGGTACGTCGCGCCGCAGCGCCATCAAGCAGGTCGCGTCGGGGCGTTTCGGTGTGACCAGCCACTATTTGGTCAATGCGGATGAAATTCAGATCAAAATGGCGCAGGGGGCCAAGCCAGGTGAGGGGGGGCAGCTGCCGGGCTTTAAGGTCGACGAGGCCATCGCCAAAGTGCGTTGCTCGACGCCGGGGGTGGGTCTGATCTCGCCGCCACCTCATCACGATATCTACTCAATCGAGGATTTAGCCCAACTTATCCACGACCTTAAGAACGCCAACGACCGAGCGGCTATCAGCGTGAAACTGGTCTCGGAGGTGGGGGTGGGCACTATCGCGGCGGGGGTCGTGAAGGCCAAAGCAGACTCGGTGCTCATCGCCGGGGATTCGGGGGGGACGGGGGCCTCACCGCTTTCGTCCATCAAGCATGCCGGCGCGCCATGGGAACTAGGGCTCGCCGAGACGCAGCAAACCCTGGTGCTCAACGGCTTGCGTAGTCGTGTGCGCTTGGAAACCGACGGTCAGCTGAAGACCGGGCGGGACGTGGCGATCGCGTGCCTGCTTGGCGCGGAAGAATTTGGTTTCGGCACGGCTGCATTGGTGGCGAGCGGTTGTATTCTCATGAGGGTTTGTCACCTCAATACCTGTCCCGTGGGTGTGGCGACGCAAGACCCAGAGCTCCGCAGCCGGTTCCGCGGTGAACCGGAGCACGTCATCAACTTCATGCTGTTTGTGGCGGAGGAGCTGCGGGAGATCATGGCATCACTCGGATTTCGAACAGTCGAGGAGATGGTCGGACGGGTCGAGGTGCTGGAGCCGCGACGAGCCATCGACCACTACAAGGCAAGTGGTCTCGATCTTTCGCGTGTGCTGCGAAAATGTGACGTGCAAGATCACGCGGAGCTACATTGCACGCAGACACAAGATCACGGCCTAGATAAGGCCCTCGATCGTCGCCTTCTTGTCTCGGCGGAAAAGGCGTTGTCTGGCGAGGGGCGGGTTCAACTCGAAGTTGATATCCGCAACGTGGACCGCACGGTCGGCACGCTGCTCAGCGCCGAGGTTTCGCGCCGACACGGGGCCGCGGGGCTTCCAGCGGGCACGATCGAGCTGAGCTGTTTCGGGTCGGCTGGGCAGAGCTTCGCGGCGTTTCTTGCTCCGGGGATCGATATCCGTCTGGCTGGCGACGCCAACGACTACTTTGCCAAGGGTATGTCGGGCGGACGTATTGCCCTCTACCCACCGATCGGCACCAACTTCGCGGCGGAGGAAAATGTGATTGTCGGGAATGTGGCGCTCTACGGCGCGACCGCTGGCGAGGTGTTCGTACGGGGCCTCGCCGGGGAACGTTTCGCGGTACGCAATAGTGGTGCGACAGCGGTGGTGGAGGGGGTGGGAGACCACGGATGTGAGTACATGACACGTGGGGTGGTGCTCGTCCTCGGCGCCACGGGGAAGAACTTTGCGGCGGGAATGAGTGGGGGCGTAGCATATGTCTGGGACCGAGACGGAGACTTCCGAGAGCGGTGCAACCTGGAATCGGTGGAGGTGGGTGGGCTCGATGACGCGGATGCGCGCGTCGTGACAGACCTACTCGACCGGCACGCGGAGCGGACCCGCAGTCCGGTGGCCGCGGCGCTACTCTCCGCGTGGGGCAGAACGCGGAGACAGTTCGTATCCGTGATGGGGATAGAGTACAAGCGCGTGCTCGCCTCGACGCCCGCGCCTCGGCTTCCCGTGCTGTCTTCACGGGCGCCGACAGAGACGGTGGCGAGATGACCATGGAACGAAAGCGCCCGGCATTTCTCAGTATTCGTCGTTCGGGGACCCCTCGACGCAATGCGAGCGATCGCGTGCGAGACTATCGCGAGTTCGTCGGTGAGCTTTCGACCGAACTTATTCATCAGCAAAGCTCGCGCTGCATGGATTGTGGCGTGCCCTATTGCCATACTGGGTGCCCGCTCGGGAATATGATCCCGGATTTCAACGACATGGTCCACCGCTCCCGATGGGAGCAGGCGAGTCGACGCCTCCACGCGACGAACAACTTCCCAGAGGTCACGGGTCGGATCTGCCCGGCGCCTTGTGAGGAGGCGTGCACGTTGAATCTTGAGGGTGCAGCGGTCAACATCAAGGCGATTGAGCGGCAGATTGCCACGCAAGCATGGAGTGCGGGGCTCATCCGGCCGCAGCCGGCAGCGACGAAATCGGGGAAGTCTGTGGCGATAGTCGGATCGGGTCCGGCGGGGCTCGCTTGCGGCCAGCAGCTGGCGAGAGCTGGGCACGACGTCGTGATTTACGAACGCGATGACCGGATCGGGGGCTTGCTACGCTACGGGATTCCCGACTTCAAGCTCGAGAAGGAATTGATCGATCGACGTCTGGACCAGATTCGTGCCGAGGGCGTCGTGTTTCGTACCTCTGTGGAAGTCGGGGTGGATGTGGAGCTCGATACGTTGCGGACCCAGCACGATGCTGTGGTGCTAGCTGCAGGATCCACGCGGGCTCGGGAGCTGGAGATACCAGGGCGCGGTCTGACGGGCATCCACCTGGCGATGGACTACCTTTGCCAGCAAAACCGCGCGGTGGCGGGTGACGTGGTGGAGGACCAGATTTCGGCCCAGGGCCGCACGGTCGTGGTGCTCGGTGGAGGAGATACGGGGGCGGACTGCGTCAGTACGGCGATCCGGCAGGGCGCGCGCACCGTCGAACAGATCGAACTCATGCCGCGCCCGCCCGAGCAGCGGCGCGAGGAACTGCCTTGGCCATATCCACCCATGGTCTTGCGTCAGTCCGCGGCGGAAGAGGAGGGGGGACATCGCCAGTGGAGCATCCAAACCAGACGTTTCATCGGGAAAGGTGGCGTTCAGGGACTCGAGGCAGTGCGGCTCCAGTGGACCGCACAAAAGCCCGACGCCGCTCGCCTCACCCCGCAGCCGGGCGAGATCGTGGCCGTGGAGGCGGATATGGTATTTCTCGCCTTGGGCTTTCTGGGTCCAGAGGCCGACGCATTTGTTGCTGCTGGTGTGGAGTTGACTCCGCGCGGCAACGTGGAAGTGGACGATCGGTATATGACCGCCATCCCAGGTGTGTTCGCGTGCGGCGACATGCGTCGCGGGCAGTCACTCGTGGTCTGGGCCATCTGGGAAGGACGACAAACCGCTTGTGCTGTGGATGCCGTCCTCTGTGGTCGCACGGATCTTCCAGCGAGTCCCCACACAGCCCCGCTGGTCCCTCCGGTGTTTTCGCGCTGAGACGATCGTCGCCGAACCGCGGCATCGCGGAGCGCGTGCTACGGTGGGGCTGGCCATGCTCCACGCAAGCTCTCCGCACACCCTCGAACGCCGGATCAGTGAAATGGACGGGCTGATCACGGACCTGCAGGTTCGTCTCGCGTTTCTCGACGAGACGGTTGTGCAACAAGACGCGGTCATTCGGGCGTACACTGAGCGCGTGGATACGCTCGAGCGGGCGGTTCGCCGCCTGGAAGCAGCGGACGCGAACTCACACGAAGGCGAGGTAGGAGGGCGCTAAGACCCGGCCGGCGCTAGGTGGAGCGACGGCGACGCCGCGTGAGCCACAGGCAGCCAGGTAGGACGAACAGGGCGCCACGATTCTCGCTTCCCCCCCAGCATCCTTCCTTCGCACTGTCGTCGGGTCCGGGCGGGGAGACATCGAGGCATTGGCACTCGTTGCAGGAGGAGGGCAGCAGATCGGCGCCTGTTTCGTCGCGTAGCCAACACAACATCGCGAAGGGCACACCGTATACGCCCCCCTCGCCGCAGTCGTAACCTCGAGAGAGCAACCCGCCGAGATGCCACTCGCCTTTGTGTTTGACCAGCGCTGGACCACCCGAATCACCTATGCACGAGTCTTTTCCTTCGCCTCCGGCGAAGAATTCTGCGCCACTCGAAGTGAAGGATGTGATCGATGTGGTCACCTCGTGCTTTACACCTAGTTCGCCACTCTCCGTCTCGCCGTACCCGACGATGGTCACCGCTGATCCAGTACCGATCGTTGCGTCGAATACCGCTTGGTCACCGATGGGGGCGATGGTGCCCACATCGAGGGGCTCGGCGAGCCTGATGTAGGCGTAGTCGAAGGTGTCTTCTTTGCGTTCAGGGTTGTAATCGGGGTGGATGCCCCACGACTCCGCGAGGACCGTATTCTTGGGGTCGACGAGTTTTTCCCCCACGTACACACGTACGGGGGTGTCGTTGTCAAGCTGGGCGAAACAGTGAGCTGCGGTAATCGCCACCTGTGGCGCGACCACGGTACCCGTGCAGAGTATCGCCCTCTCGCCGAATTCGACGTGGATGCCGATCACAGCAAGAAAATCGCCGTCGGACACGGGCGTTCCTCCGTAGATCCGCTCAGCTGGGCCGCTGCCTCTGTCCGCTACGAGGCCCGCGGAAAGGATCAGAATCGCTGGGGCGACGGAAAACACATCACGAGTTTAGCAGGACCGGGGGCGACTTGCCGACCGCATGTGTCTGTTGTGCGCCGGGCCGAGCGTCGTGCGTGACGGCCCGGTGCGGGCCACCTAGCGGGCCGCGATGTGTATGCCCAGCTTTCGCCTGGCGTTCGCATATTGATCCGACACCACGTAGCCCAAGAGGTCCCGCAAGTCCGGGTTGCTCGCAGCCGACTCGGAGAGTTCCGAAATATCGCCATCGGCCACGACCTCCAGTGCGACGCGGATATCACCGGCGATGGCGACACCCGCGCGGTTTCCCGCGTGGCGAACCCCGTCTCGCCAACGACCACTGTCGAAGGTCCTGTTCTCGAAGCGGACGAACAAACTGGTGATCTTGCGGCTCGAGCGGATCGGCAGTTTCCTGGCGAATTCTTGACTCAGTCTCACGATTTCGTCCTGGTCACCACGGGCGTAGTGCTTCCGGCGCGCATGTCGTGGGTGGAACGCTTGCAGGGCCGCGGAGAGGATGCGCGCGAATCCTTCGCGCTCGAGGCCAGCGGCGAGAACCACACTCGGATGCGTGAAATAGAGCGCGCGGCCGAGGGCGAAGCGGAGGGCCGCCGCATCGCCGCTCCCGCGGCCCTTAGGGCCCGTAAAGATGACAGGGGGTTGCTGGGAGGAGACCTGGAAATACGATGCGACGGGGTCGTGGTTTGCAACAAAACCCCGCTGCGGGTCGTCCACCAGGGCTACCCTTGTCGGGCCGAGCGTCTTGAGCAGGCCGGCCCAGATCTGTGCCAGTAGTTCGTCGCCGACGGGTGACACCCGGTTGCTTGGGTTGAAGCTCGGGTGCGGGAGGTGTTCGCTGAGGATCGCGGACCCGTACTCCCACAGTTGAGCCAAGGCCGCCGGGATACCGGCTTCGTCGGGTAGACCGCCTACTAGGGAGGGTAGATCCAAATCTACGCCTTCGGCCTCGCCCTCGATGTAGTGGGTTTCAAGGAAGTCGTTCGCCTCGGCGTCCGTGGGATCGAGGAGCTGGAGAATGGTGTAGAGCGGGTGCGCCCTGTCGAGTTGATCGGCTTGTCGGTAACTATGGGCCAACGCAGTCAGACTCGATGCACAGGTCGGGTCGAGTCCTAGGATCGCTCGGTGGTTCTCCAGAACAGGTTCGCCGCGGGTATCTGTGTCTCGGTAGAGTTCGGCGAGTCTGCGACGTTCAGCAACAGGTAGCTGCTTGGGATCGATGTCGGCAGCGCGTTCCAGCGCGGAGATCGCCTGTGCGGGCTCGCCCCCCTCCAGCTCGGAGAGACGAATCAGGAGGGCGACTCGGCTCGTTTCGTCGCCCTCGTCGTCACTAGCTTCACCTGCATCGAGGCGCTGGAAGTAGTTTCGGACCAGCTGTTCGAGGGCCTCGCTTTTGCCTTGCGACCTATAAACCGAGGCGAGGGTGAGCACGGCGGACGAAGAACCCGGCGCCGAAGCTGTGGCTTGCTGAGCGTACGCTTCGGCTTGCGCGAGCACTTCGACATCGTCTTGGATCAAGCACAACCTCGCGCCCTCCAGCAGCAGGGCGACTCGCTGGTCAACGTCGAGGTCGGTACGCTGGAGCAAGCGGTCGAGACACCGCAGAGCCAGATTCGCATCCCGGGGTAGGCTGATCTCGAAGGCGATGTCGAGCTGGTGGCCGGTCAGGATAGGTGGTGCGGTGTCGCTGAGGCGGTCGATCCCGGCTCGTACACACTCGAAGGCGGTCTTGCGCAATGCTTCTTCGGCCGCACTGCTGCTCGCCTCGGACTGGCCCTCGGCCAGGGTCTGAGCGGCTTCGTGGTAGAGAATTGCGGCGTCGATGTAGCCACGTCCCTGCTCGCCGGGGTCGTCAAGTTGGCGGGCGAGCGAAGCCGTGTAACTTGCGGCCTCAGCGAGATCGCCCCGCTCCGTGTAGCAGGGGATGATCGCTTCCAACGCCGTCTTGTTGCCAGGGTTCAGGTCGAGGGCTTGCTTGTAGCGAGCCAGCACGTTGGGCCCCTTGCGGATATGCTCTTCGCACTGTGCTGCGGTGACGAATATATCGCTCGCCTTGTTGGCGTCGATCTCGCTCAGCTCGGTTTCACCCGACTCCAAGCGTTGCTGGAGTTGATCCGCGGCTGTGATGGCGTCGCGCCATCGTTTTGCGGCCTTGCGGTTGTGCACAATCGCACTGCGGATGCCAATATTCCCCGGATCGTGGCGCAGCGCCGTGGTGAGACGCCGGTACGCTTCACCGGTGCGATCTGTTCGTTCGAAGACTCGGGCCAGGAGCACCAAGCCTCCGACCAGGTGGGTCGCGTCTTGCGAAAACCCCAGCGCTTCGACGGCGGACTCGATGAGTTCCTCTGCTTCCAGAAGCTGGTCTTCTTGCATGAGGACCTCGCCGAGGCCGAGCTTCGCGGGCGCGTAGTCGGGGTCGGCCTCCAACGCTGCCTTAAACCTCTGCTGCGCAGCCTCGGGGTCTCCCGCGGTCTGGTAGCTGATCCGACCCATGTCTGTCAGTAGTCTCGCGCGCACACCGGCCGCAAGGTCGCCGGAAAGCTGGCGGTCCATGAAGTCGAGGGCGCCTTCGAGGTCGTTTGCGTCGATCTGCAGGTGCACGAGCCCTTCGACGGCGGGGATAAAATGAGGGTTTTCTCCCGGAGAGCCCGCCTCGTGTATTCCTTCTAAGACGCGCTGGTACAGGCGGGATGCGCGTGCCGGATCGGAGAGGCGGAGGCGCGCGATCTCGCCGGCTTCGAGCAGCGAGGTCGCGTCGCCGATCGAGACCAGTGTTTCGAGCAGTGTGGGGTAGTCGCGTTTGACGCGAGCGAACTCAGCGCGCAGACGCAGCAGCTCGGCGTTCATCGGATGTTGTCGCAGCGCCTCTTCGGTGGAAGTAAGCGCGCGACGGATGTCGTTGCTCTCCTCAAATGAACGTGCCAGCGACGTGGTCAACAGCACACGTCGGTTTTGTTCGTCGGGCCGGAGCGTAGATAGACGTTCCTCCATGATCCTGACGCTCTCGTCGAGACGATCGTCTTCGCGATACAGACGGCTGAGCGTGAGGGCGAGAGCGTCGTCTTCCGCGGATTGTTCGACCAGTTCTTCGAGTGTGGCGATGGCGGCGGGGCGATTGTCATGTCCTTCGCCTAGCGCCTCGGCCTTGACAAGAAGCAACGACGATCGCGCTTCGCGGTTTTCGCCCGCGAGTTCGAGGCGTGCGTCGAGAACCGACAGCAATTCATCATGTCGGCCCGTGGCTTGAAAAAGTCGCTGGAGGCTATCTAGGGCGGTCTGGAGGTCTGCGCCCGCGTGTTCTCGGTAGGCGAGCCAAGTCTCGATCGCTCGGGCTGGGAGATCGAGATTCTGTTCGTACACCTCGGCTATCCGGATGAGATACTCGATGGCCAGATCATCGGCACCCACTGCCTCGGAGGCCACACGCATCGCTTCGATGGCCGCGGTCCATTGCTCTTGATCGAGCAGGAGCCTCACGAGCGGCTCATGGATTGCTCGTTCGCTGGGGTGATCCAGTGCGAGGTGCGAGAGTACCTCGATGGCTTCGTCCGTCTGATCAACCCGGGTCTCGTAGGTCTCCGCTAGCTCGAGTGTGCGGTCGATGATCTCGTGCACACCAAGGCTTTCGCGTTCCAGTTTCAGCAGGCGGGCGTAGTAGCCGGCATATTCTTCATAGCGCTGTTGATCCTGGCAGATCTTGATCAGCGCGCCGAGTGCCGCGATGTGATTCGGCTCCACCGCGAGCGCACCGAGGTAGCGCTTCTCGGCTCGGGTTGCGTCGCCGTCGTCGTCGTGCAGTTTCGCTATCCGCAGACTCAAGGACAGAACATCTTCTGGAAGCGAGGCGTCGTAGAGTAGGTCTTCGAGTACAGTTAGCAGCTCACTGCGGGCGTCGTAGCGCTCGGCGAGCTCGTACAGCGCGGTGGTGGCCTCCGTGAGGTCCGGCACCAGCCCCAGCGCGAGGCGGAACTGCTTGAAGGCGAGGGAAACCTCGTTGGCGCCCTCTTCCCACAAGCGTGCCAGGGTCACGTGAACCGCGGCTTTGTCCGCTTTGTTGGCCGTGGGCATGTCGACGTAGGCGGCAGCGAGCTCTTCCCATGCGCTGGTCAGTCGGGGGCGTGGGGGCAAGATGGGGCCCGCCAACTTCGGGGTTTGGGAGCCGCGGTGGGATCCTCTAGCGAGATCGCCGCGCGGCGGTGGCGGCGGGGCCCCGGTTGGATCAACGCGGTCAATTTCCTCGATTTCCTCGATTTCCTTGATTTCTTCGATTTCCTCGATTTCTTTGATTTCTTCGATTTCTTCGATTTCTTCGATTTCTTCTATCTCTTCTATCTCGGCGACCTCGTCGCCTTCCTCTGCGTCCGCGATCCCGCTGGCCGGGGTGTGCTGATGCGGACGGAGCGTTCGGGGGTCGACACCGCTTGTGTTCCAACGCGCCGCATCGGCGATTTCGGGTGCCTCGAGCTGCGGCTCGAGGCGGGGGTCGAAGGGCAGGGCGGGGCTTTCGTATCGACCGAGTTGAGCCGCGAGCCTCCACATGTGCTCGTGATCCGGCTGCAGTTGGCCGCTGGCTGGCATCGTGGGTCGCCGGCGCCACGCCTCGATGCGGGCTCGCAGCGCATATTCGGGACGGACGAGCCGCTCTTCGTAGAGTTCGGCGAGTTGCAGGAGGACTTGCGACTCCCGTTGTGGGGAGTCCGCCCGTTCCAGGTCTCGACCCGGGAGGATGAGATAGGGTCGCCAGAGACCCTGGGCATCAGCCAACCTCCAACACTCGCTGCGCGCCTGTTCGTTGTCCGGGTCGATCTCCGACACACGTAGCCACTCGACCAAGGCTCCTTGGCAATCGCCAAGACGATCCTCGCGCAGCTGCGCCCGTCGGCGGAGCAAGCCGATCTGTTGTGCCGGATCGGCGATGAGAGCTGCAGTCTTTTCCAAACCAAGCAATTCGATCAGCACGCCGAGTTGAGGGTGCTCATCCGCGAGTTGGACTTCGATGGTCGCCGCCAGCTCGGCTATCCGAGGTCGGAGGTGCGCGGTATCGCGCTCTTCGGCGAACCCTGTCATGAGAATCCGAACCGCTTCGAGAGGGTCGCGGAGGTGTTTCTCGACGATGTTCGCCGCTCGGAGGAGCGCGTCGATACCGGCGGGACGCTGCCGATCCGCGAACTCGGTTTCGGCGACTTGCCGGTGGTGGGCCGCGAGCTGGGACCACACCTGCTTGCGCTCGGCCAGTGCGACCATGAGCTCCAGCGCTTCGCCGGCATCCTCACCCTCGTGGCTCCGAAGCTCCTCCCAGCCCCGGCGAAGATACTCGAACGCGGGCCCAGGTTCGCCCACATCGGTCTCGAGGATGGACGCGAGGGCACGGTTCGCCTCGAAGCGGGGGCGTCCCGCATCCGCCCGTGCGACCCGTGTTTCGTGGAGGCGCACAAGCGCGTCCCACAGCATGTGGTCGTTCGCTAGTGTCTCGATTCGTTCTGCGAGTGCGAGATCATCGTTGCGGATCTCGTAGGCGCGGTGCAGGTACTGGACCGCTCGATTTGGGGCCTTCAGCACTTGTTCGCATGTTTCTGCGCACCAAAGTAGCCGTTCGGCGACGAGGTCTGGAGAACCCGCCTCGCTGTGCATGATCACCTCCGCTTCGACGACGTCGAGCATCGCGTCCCACATGTCGTGGGCCGAAGCCATACGCTCGAGACGGTCCCGTGCTGGCGTGGCATCGAGTCCACCGCGGAGGAGCAAGAAATAGGCGCGGCGAGCCCAGTCAAAGGCGATATGGCGCTGGGGAAGGCGGTCTTCCACGATGAGCGAGGTCTGCAGGCAGAGCTCGACTTGCGCGGCGAGATTTCTGTGCTCTAGGTAGTGCGCGTAACGTCGATCATAGATAGGAACGATCTCGCTCCACATACGGTGACGTTCGGCAAACGCCTCAATTCGGGAGAGGAGCGCGTCGTTGGCCAGATCGAGCTCAAACGCGCCCGCGAGTTCCTCGAGTGCCCTCGACACGTCGCCGAGTCCCTCTTCGCAGATCTTCGCCATTTTCTCGCGCGAAGAGATGCGTTCGGCATCCGAGCGCGCGAGGTCGATCTGACGCTGGACGGCCGCCATGGCTCCTGCCCAGTTCTCGACGCGCATCTCAAGGTCGACGAGTCGATCGAGGGCCTCGCAGTCGGGGGTGGATTCGGCGAGTCCGCGCTTGTACGCCGCCAGGGCGGCGGAGTTGTCCTCGAGTGCTTGCCAGCCCTCCGAGATCGCATCGTATAAGAGACGTCGTTCGGCCACAATCTCCGTGCCGAGCAGCATGAGCTCGGTGTGGGCGACGAGGTCGCGGTGCCGATCGGTCTGTTGGAGCAGCTCGAACACCCGACCGTTGAGTTTTGCCGTCGCCGGTGTCTTTTCGAGAAGCGTGAGAAGGACGTCGGCCGCCGTGGACGGGTCGTTGACGTGGAGCGCGTACACTTCGGCGCGCTCCAAAGCGAGCCGCATCGACTCATCCTCGGTTTCGACGAGTCCCTGGAGGCGTTCCAGAGCGCTGGCCAAGTCCCGCCAGGCTTCGTCGGTCCTGTAGCGGTGCACCAGTGCCTCGATGATCGACCGGTGATCTGGTTGGATTTCCAGGGCCTGCTCGTACGCGCTGCGGGCTAGGGTCGAATCGTTGAACGTCGTCTCGGCCAGCGTGCCCAGGCGCTGCAGATAGCCGAGACGGCGCAGAGGCGGGGTTTGGGGCGATCCGATGGCGCGCTCCAACGTCGCGCGCACATCTTCGGGCCGGCCGCTCGAATCGAACAAGGTGAGCATCTTGTCGATGATTTCGATGTTGCCCGGATCCGTGGCGTACAGCTCCGCCCATGCTTCGGCGGCGCGACCGAAATCTCCCAGGTCACGCTCTGCGATCTGCGCTACGCGCCGGAGGAGGATGCCACGGTCCTCCGTCTTGCTGCAGGTCTTTGCTTCCTTCTCGAGGCAGGCCACGAGCGTATCGAAGTGCCCCTGCTCGAGTTGCAGAGCCTGCAGTCTGTGCAGCGCCTGGGTGTCCTTGGCGGAGAGTTCGAGTATTTCGTTGCACGCCCAGATGGCATCCTCTGGCTGGTCGAGTTCGTAGTGAGCGATCTCTGCCATGCGTCGCAGCAACGAGATGCGCTCGGTGTTGGATCGCGAGCGCTCGTACTGGCTGCGCAGCATCGTATAGACTTGCGTATGTTCTCCGGCACGATCGTACAGAGCCGTGAGCGCCCGTGCCGCTTGGACGTCCTCGGGGCGCAGTGCGAGGATCTCGTTGTACAGTTCGATGGCGCGGGTGGGATCGACGTGTCGATCGCGGTAGATTTGGACGAGGCGTTTAATGATGTCGAGTCGGCGTTCTGGATCGGCGACCCGCGCCAGCTCGGCCTCTTGGACCTTGAGCATGTTGTCCCACATGCGGGTGCGCTTCTGAATGCGCGCGATCTGGGCGCGAGGTCGGGTGTCTTTGGGGTAGGCGCTTTCTAAGCGCTGCCAGGCCGTGAGGGCCCCCTCTACGTCGCCGAGACGACGTTCGCATATGTCGGCTAGCTCGACGAATTCCTCGGCGAACTCATCGGTGTCAAGAGGCGTGCCGTCGCCACGAAACTCGCTGGCTTGGTCGATCTGATAGAGGATCACATCGCGCAGGTAACCCCAGTGGTGTTTGCGTCGCCAGTGCTCTTTGTAGCCCTCGAACGCGACGGTGTTGAACGGTTCTCGCTCGAGAACCTTGTAGTAAAACACTGCCGCTCGTTCTTCGTTGTCGATCCTGTCGCGGTAGAGTTGGGCCGCTCGCAAAAGAGAGTCGAGGGGGGTCGCCTCTTCCAGCTTCTCGTGTTGTTGTTCGAGTAGGCTCACGAGCGTGGCCCAGTCGCCGCTAGCCGTGTACAGACGTTCTAGGGCTAGCCACGCGTCGCCGTGCGGTGGTTGGTGCTGGCTCGCCTCCTCGTAACAAGCACGGGCCTTTTCGACGTGGAGAAGCTGGGTCTCCAGTAGCTTTGCGCGGCGTAACAAGAGCGTGGTCGCGTCGCGGCCAGCCAGTGTCGCGAGGAGTTCTGCGTACAGGTCGTCTAGTTCCGTCCAGAGCTCGGCGTCGACGAGCAGAATCTCGTAGAGCGTCGCCACCTCGGCGAGTGTGGGGTCGAGAGTGAATGCGCGCCGGACGAGCTTGAGCGCCTCATCTTGTTCGTCGCGGTCCTTCGCGATCTGGGCAGCTTTGAAGAACACGCCGGCTGCTTTTTGGGTACCGCCGGTGGAGGTGCGACCCGAGCCCAGATAGAGGTTGCCGAAGGTGCGCATCGCCTCCAAGTTGTCCGGCTGTGCCTTAATGGACGCCTGGAGGTGGCGCGCCGCTGTCGGCGCGTCGTGGCTGATCTGCCACTTTAGCTTGGCCAGGCGCGTATGGAGTTCGGCTAGGCGTTGTGGCGTGGCGTCTGGCCCGAGCCTGGCGAGCGCGTCGTCGAGCAAGCTCGCGGCCGTAGGTAGGGCCCCGGCTCGGGTGTAGATACCGATGAGATGCTCGCGTACATCCGTCAGGCCGGGGTCGATCTCCAAGGCTTGCCGGTAGTGTTGGACCGCGATGGAGATGGCGTTTTGTTCGTCTTCGCAGTGGCGTGCTAGCGCCAGGTGTAGGTCGGGCACCCGGTCGGGGTTGGAGCGTGCGGCGTTGTCGATACGCCAGGCCAATAAATCGGCCGTTTCCTGGTGCCAATGGAGCGTCTTGTACAGCGAAGCGAGGCGTTCGTATGTGGGTGCATGTTCGGGACGCGCCATCGCAGCACGTGCGAGGGCGTGTGCGGCCCGGGGCCGGTCTCGCACCTTGTTCAGCCACAACTTGTACGCGCGGTTGCACAGCTCGTGCACGGTGTCCGCGTCGGGGTGTTGCGAGGCACGCAATACGAGCAGCGTGGCCGCAAAATGCCACTCCTCCGCCTCCGAGAGCGCCTTGTACAAATGGTCGAAAACGGTCTCGTCGTCCGGCCGTTCTCGGAAAGCGACGAGGCTGTCCGGCTCGTCCGAACTGCGAGGTGGGATGGGGCAAGCCAGCGTTGTGGGCGATGCGGTAGGAGCGGCGGTAACTTGAGTGTCCGACATGGGGTCTCGAATGAGCGACGCGCGATCGCACGATATATCACTTTCGCCTCCACGCCGGCGCGACGCGTCCGGCTTCATGCGGCGTTCTTGCGGGGATGCGCACAGGCGCCGAGATCTCTGCGGGGGTGCCGCGAGGGGCCGACGGGGCGCCGCGAGGGGGCGCCGCATCGCCGCTCCCGGGACGGCTCTCGGATCGGTGGGTATGTTGTGGCAGCGGTGATACACCTCCGCTCGCCCGCGCCGACGCTTCGTCGCCCGATTTGGATCGTACGCGCGCCCGTCTTCTTTAGCCGTGCCGAAACACACAAAATCTAGCACCGGAGCCCGTGCGCGACCCGCTGCCGCGAGCACCGGAGTCGCGTGGCATCAGCAGCGGCTCGGAAGCGGGTTGCGGCTGATTTCTTGCCCTATCTGCACTGTCCCGGCCAGCGAGCCAGACGGGTCGGGGGTCGTGGCGCTTCAATTGTGGATCGCGTCTGGAGCCGCGGCGGAGCGGCGGAACGAGCACGGGTGCGCGCACCTCGTGGAGCACATGGTCTTCAAGCCCCGGGCACGGGGGGGCGGGGGTGGACCGCCGTCGGACCTGGCGCTCGAGATCGAAGCATTGGGCGGGGATGTCAACGCATATACAGCTCAGGATGAGACCGTCTTCCATGCGACGGTACCCTCGGGCGAGTGGCAGGCCGGTCTGCGGGCGTTGGTGGGGGCCGTGTTTGGCCGCAGTTTCGATGCGCGTGAGCTCGAGCGCGAGACGCAGGTGGTGGTGGAGGAGATCAAACAGTACGACGACGACCCTTGGTCGTCGGCTTCGCAGCGCTTGTGGTCGCGCATGTTCCCCGCGCACGCATATGGGCGCCCGATCTTGGGGACCGAGGCGGAGGTCCGCGGCCACACGTCGGCCCGCCTCGCGGGGTACTATCGTCGCGCCTACCGTCCTGAGCTTGCGACGCTCGTGGTCGCGGGGCCGGGCGCCCGCCGTGCCGACGTGGCGCGGGTCGTGTCGGCATTGCTTCCCTCGCTCCGGGATGAAGCCGGTCGATCGGGCACCACGAAGCGCGTGGCTCCCCGGCGTGTGTCGCCAGCTACGGGCGCGTTCGACGGCGGAGGGATCGGGGTCACGCGGGAGGACGTGAACGAGGCGCAACTCCTGTTGGGGTGGCGGGTGCCGGAAATCGGTAGCACGGACGGGTTGTGTCTCGACCTGGCGGCCGTCATCCTCGGCCACGGCGAGGCCTCGCGTTTGACGACTCGCGTGCGGCGGGAACAGCAGCAAGTCGCTGAGGCCGGCGCGACTCTCAGCTTCGCGCGCGAGGCGAGTACGTTCATCGTGCACGCACATACCGACACCGCGAGGGTGGGAGGTGCGAACACGGCGCTGATGCGTGAGATAGAGCAGCTTCGCGCGCACGAGCCGTCGTCGGAGGAACACGCTCGCGCGCGG
Organism: Nannocystaceae bacterium; assembly: GCA_036479215.1. Lineage (GTDB taxonomy): Bacteria > Myxococcota_A > Polyangia > Nannocystales > Nannocystaceae > FL481. Next base: position 70,128 of record JAZGFE010000201.1, read on the forward strand.
ACGATGCTCGAGAGCAGCGCGCTGTACCGTCGCGAGACGGTGCAAGGAGAAGCGCACGCATTGGGCTATTTCGCCACGCTGCTCGGCGATCCGGGCGCGGAGGCGGAGTTGCTCACCCGCTTGCGGGCCCTGCGACCTCAGGATATTCGTGATGCGTGCGCGCGGTGGCTGAGCACCGAGGCGAGAACCGCTGTCGTGGCGGTCTCGCGCCAGGAGGTCTCTCCTCAAGGCCTGCGATCGTTGCGTCGGCAGCTCTGCGGGACTGCCGGCCGGCGGAAGATCCGGGTGACGCGCTCCACTCCGCGTCAGGACAGTGGCGGTGTTTGGCACGCGGAGTTGGCGAACGGGCTCCGGGTCCGGGCGCGGATCGACCAGCGGCTGCCGCTGGCGGCGGGCTGGCTCGTTTGGCCAGGGGGCATCCGAGCCGAGCCGGCCCGTCTCGCGGGCGTGTCCTCCCTCGCCGCGAGCCTGCTTCTGCGCGGTACCAGCCGGCGTAGTGGGTTGGAGATGGCACAGGAGCTCGAGTGCAGGGCGGCCGCACTGGGCGGATTCTGCGGTCGAGGAACACTCGGTCTCCAATTCGAGTGCCTGTCGCGCCATCTGCCCACCGTCACGCGTCTCGCGGCCGAGTGCGCAACCCACCCTACTTTTCCAGAACGGGAGTTCGCGGAGGAGAGGCGGGTCGTGCTGCAGGCGCTCGAGGCGGATGAGGCCGACGTGGGCCAGATTGCGTGGCGAGAGATGTTGCGAGGTCTCTACGGTCGTCATCCCTTTCAGCGCGATGTGCGAGGAAACGCGGCCAGTCTGGCACGGCTTCAGGTTTCGGACGTGCGGCGGCTCTGGATCACCGGCTACCCGTGGTCCGGTGGTGTCCTCGCTCTGGCGGGTTCCTTCGACTTTCCCGCGTTCCTCGCCGACTTGGCAGCCGCCGTGTGCGACGACGCGGCACAGGCAGACACCGGGGTCGTCGTCGCCAAGTCGCCGCCCTCCATCGCTTGGCCGCGTCGCTCGCGTCGTCGGGAGGTGATCCGTTCGCGCGAGCAGGCCCACGCATGTGTTGGATATCCTGGTCTACATCTCGGACATCCGGACCAGGCCGCCTTGGACGTGTTGATGGGCGTGCTCGGCTCCCAAACGGGTCGGCTTTTTGTCACGCTCCGCGAGCGGGAAGGGTTGGTCTACCAGGTTGGGGCCACATCTACAGAGAGCATGGACGCGGGTCATGTGGCCTTGTATCTGGCTGCGAGTCAGCACAATCTCGAGCCGGCGCTGGGACATGTCGATCGTGAGGTCCAGCGGATCCAAGAGACGTTGGTGAACGGCGCGGAGCTGGATCGTGCGCGGAGATGGCTGGTGGGTCAGCATCACGCCGGACTGCAGCGTCGCAGTCGGATCGCCGCGGACTTGGCGTTCGCTACCGTGTACGGCCTCCCCGACAGCTACTACTTCGACTACGCGCGACGTGTCTCCGCTGTCACGGCCTCGCAGCTTCGGGTCGTTGCCCGCAAGATCTTTTCGGCTCCCTCCGTCACTGCGATCGTGCGGGACGAGATCTGAGACTCACGCCATGGAAAGTACATAAACGTCGTAGAGGGCATGGGTCCAAGCTGCAACCGCGAACCCGCGTACGTGGTAGACAAGAGCGAAGAAAGCACCGGCGAACGTGCGATACAAGAACGCTGCGAAGGTGAATGTCTCGCCAGCGGGCCCGATGTGGTGGGCAAGGCTGAACGCGAGTGAAGACAGTATCAGGGCAAGGATCCACGCGGACTTCTTCCCTGTGATGCCAGCGAGGAGCCAGCCGAGCAAGCCCATTCCCAACACCCGAAAGACCAATTCTTCGTGGAGGCCCGCACCGGCAGAGATCACGAGTACGTCGACGACCGGGGTCCCCATGAAGAGCGCGAGCCCAGGTGTCACGCCGATAAAGCGGTCCATGATGGAGACGATCAAGCTACCCATGGTCAGGGCGTAGAACGAGGACTCGAGGATCACAGGCACGAACGCACGCGGTGTGAAATGCCCTCGGTGCCGCAGCAGTACCAACACCGCAGCGTATACGGCGAGCATGCCAACGAGGAGCAATAGATAGTTGTCCAGGTCGCGCTGACCGATCTCGACGAGCGCTCGCGTCATGAAGTCGACGCCGTTTTGTCCGCGACTGGCGAGAATCCCGGCCTGATAGCCCAGGAACAGTGGAAAAACCAAGATGGCACTGGTGAGCGGGTCGACCCGACCCGACAGATGATTGCGGAGTGTACCGGCGGTTGCCGGGCGGCTGCGGGGGGGTGCGTGGTTTGCCACCTGTGTCGATCGTGCGCTATGTGGTGCGTATCGGCAATGCACGATGGGCGACGACTTCTCACCGCGGGTATTTCTGGGCGTGTTTCTCTGCGGTGGGCTCGGTGCGAGCCTGCGCTTCGTGGTTGCGGCGCTGGTGGAATCTGCGTGGAGCGGCGCCAGGGTCCCCCAGGCTGGCGTGTGGGCGTGCAACCTCGGTGGGTGCTTGCTGATTGGGGCAATATCCCAGGCGCTACCAGCGGGTCCATGGCGCCCGATCATCGTGACCGGGCTCCTGGGAGGGTTTACGACCTATAGCGCGTTCGCGCTATACTCCGCCGATCTGGTTTCGGGTGGGCGCTACGCCGCCTTTGCGGCGCATCTACTCGCGCATGTGATCGGCGGACTCGCCTGCGTGTGGGCGGGTGTTGCGCTCGCGCGTGTTGTCGTGAGTGATCCCTAGAGCAGCAGCTCGTGTGTCCTCCCCCCCCCCGAGGGGGGTCGCCCGCGGAGCTCTCTCCTTCCGAGCCTAGCGATTCGGTCCGGACTTGCCTGTCTTTTTCTTGACGGCGGGCGTCTTGCCCTTGTCCTTGCCCTTGCCCTTGCCCTTGCCCTTGCCCTTGCCCTTCGACGGCGACTTGGGCCTATTCTTCGCGGCCGATTTGGTTTGACCCTTTGCAGTTGATTTGGTCTGACCCTTTGCAGTCGACTTGCCCGTCGCTGCGACGTTGGATCTGGGATCCTTTGTTTTGGTTTTCCTCTTCGGCCGGCCCGCGTCTGCCTTGTCGCTGGCGCTCGCAGCCGCTTTCGCCGCGCTCGGTTTCGAGGGTTTCTTCGCTGACTTCTTCACCGTCGGCTTCACCCTGGACCCAACTCTCGTTCGGGGCTTCGCCTTGGGTTTGGGTTTGGCCTTGGCGGCATCGGCCTTAACTTTCGCCTTCGCAGCATCAGCCTTAGCTTTCGCCTTGGTTCTCGCGGCGTTCGCTTTGGTTTTGGCTCTTGCCGCGTCAGTTTTGGCCTTGGCTTTTGCTGCATCAGCCTTTGCCTTGGCCTTAACGAGCTCCTTTTGGGCCTTTTCCCGTTCGTGGTCTTTCTTTGCTTTCTCCTGCTCTTTGAGCCGACTGGCTTTCGCGCGCTCTCGCTCCCGTTCCTTCTTGGCCTTCTCTTGTTCTTTGAGCTTGGTGGCCTTGTCGCGGTCGCGCTCCCTTTGTAGTTTCTCGCGCTCCTCCTCCTTCTGTGTCTTTAGCTCGTCTCGAGCGCGTTCCTTCCTGTCCTGCTCGCTTGCTCGCTCTTGCTGTTTGAGCTCTCGCTCCCGCTCCCGTTCGGCCTCGCGGTTTTTCCGCTCGATCTCCTTGGCCTGGAGTCGCCCGTCGCGTTCGGCATCGATGTGCTCCTGTCGCTCGATTTTTGCGCGCGCACGTTCCTCGAGCTTGCGCACGCGTTCCGCCTCGCGCTCGTCACGTTTGCGGTCTTGCTCGAGCTGACGCTCGGCGGCCTGCTGCTCCCGCTGGTGTTGCTTGTGTTGCCGCTCCGCCTCGCGAGCGATGCGCGCGGCCTCTCGAGCGGTTTCCTTTTCCAAACGCTCTCGCTCTCGCTCTGCTTCCTTTGCGCGTTTCGCATCTTCACGTTCTTGTCGTTTGCGCTCCCGCTCGGCCTCTCGCGCTTGTCGTTCCGCCTCGCGCTTGGCTTCCACAGCGGCGCGTTCGGCTTCGATCTTCGCCTTCCTTTCCTCGTCGGCGCGCTTCTTTTCGGCGGCTTCCGCTGCCTGGCGCTTTTCGCGTTCCGCCGCGAGCTCCTCGGGGGATGGCCCCAACTCGAGTTTGAGCAAGCTAGCGAGCTCGCCGAGTTCGATGGCCTCTCCGTCGAGGTCATCGCCCGTCGTCCCGCGTTCGTGCACCAGGACGCGGACTACATCGTCGCGGAATGTCAGTTCCGCCTTGTTGTCGCCCAGGACCTCCGACACGAAACCTACACCGAAACTCGGGTGCACCACGAGCTGATGGATTTCGAGCCGCGCTTTGGGACTGTAGCGGATGGCGCGACCGCGATCGTAGGCCTCCACGCCTTGGCGCCAGCCAAGTTTCTTGAGTGCCCGCCGGCGTGAGACGGTCACCGGCTCGGCGTCGTCATCGGTGCCGCGGGGTTTCTTGTACGCATGTACGTCGCCGCATACGGCGCATTGCACCCGGCGCATCTCCTCGCCGTAGCTTTCGAGGATGATGTGCGAGGTATCTGCTCTGCACTTCGGGCAGTAGCCATCGGCCTCACCGCCGTTGGAGTTTTGATTTCCGCCGAAGTGGCTCTCGAAGATTTGGTCCATCGTTCGAAATCCAGCCTAGAACGTGAGCGTCACGTAGCACGGGCAGATCGGGATACACAAGGCATATATTCCCCATCACGCCGCGGATAAGAAGGCCCACGTTGCCGGACGGGGCATTGTGAGCACCAGGTGAGTTGATTCGATGCCGGATTATCTCGCTTTTGCCAAGAAATCGCCAGAACCTGGGGGCGCACGGGAAAAGGCGGTTCTTTTCAGCTTTTGTGCGCTGGCGCATCGCCTGCGTGCCGCAGCGCACAAGTCTCGCGCGGGGGGGTCTGCCCAAAAATCGGCGGGGCGCGGCGAAATTGAGCAAACCTCCGCTGGTTTTTGAGGCGATCCATGGAATGCGCGGATCAGCGCGCGTGGGTTCGAGACCCGTGTGGTGGATACCGTCGCCCGGCGCGGGGCGTACTGGCGCCAGTACACGGAGGCCCGGTGGTTCTCGGAAGCCTTTTCGGCTGCGTGGACCATCGTGCTGGCGGCCGGCGGCTCACGTGTCGGATGGACCGTCGAGCGCGCAGGGCAGCGACGTGGGATCCGGCGGGGAGCGGTGGGGTCCGCTCCCCGCGGCGTGAACAGGATCATGTGGCGCCGCGATCTCCGTCGTCGCCGGCGGTAGATCGACCGGATCACGCGCCGGTGCGAGATCTGCGTATGGGTCGCCGATGCCTTCGAGTCCCATGGTGGCGGCGAGCTGACGGACTTCGTCGCCCGTACTTCTGGCTTGAGCGGCGAGCGTGCCCAGTTCGCGGCAGACCACACGGAACGCGCGACCGTGTTCGGGCGCCTGTGCGGCGATGATATTGCCGTTGAGGGCCAGGAGTTGGAGGCGGCGCGCGATGTCGTCGATGAACTGGAGGATCGATTCCAAGGCGTCGGAACGGGCCACGACATCGGAGGTTTGATCTTGTAGGCCGGTCCTCGCGGCTGCAGCGAGCAGATCACGAAACACTTCTTCGTCCTGAAAAACCTCGATCATGCCGAGAGGAACCGGATCGGCGTCGTTACCGGAACGAAGGAGCGGGCGCCCGGTGACAAGGTAAGTCCGGGTGTCGTAGTCGACGCGACCTTTGAAAGTCTCACGACGTCGTAGGACGGCGTCGACCAAGCGTGGTGCGGCGGCGGTACTCTGCTTTGGTGCAATGCCTGCTTCCGGCACCGTTGCGGTCGCTATGCGTCGGTTTCCAAGGTAGACGACCAGACCCAACCCGGTGGCTTCGGCCACGCTAGCGAGTAGCGCTCGGTCGCGGTTCAACACGATTCGCCCGGCGCATAGATCTTCACCGCGTCGAACCACCGAACCTTGTTGATGGATCAGCGTGTGTAGCAAGTCGCCGGTCGCCGTGGCGCGGTCGTGTACACGGCGTGTGACCAGTTCCCATACCGCATCGAAGACGCGTCGTTCTACTTGGCTAACGTCCACTAATTTTGAGTGTAGCCCGCCTTGTCTGCCCGCGGTAGGTCTGACGCCGTCCCTGTGGCACGCTTCGCTAGTCGAGTTTGGGACAGGTGGCCGCACGTGCGGGATGGGTTGTTGTACTGGAGGCAATGCCCACGCGCAGGCGGACCTATCCCCCGTCGCCCGCGGGCTCGCTCAACTTGCTTCCGCGACCACAATGCCGCTGCCCGACGTGGCCCTCAACCCATCAACGGGACGGAAGCAACCCAGGCGCGCGGCGAGGTCGGGTAGCGCCTCGGATATGTCGAGAGTCGGATCGAGGCCGCCGCGTGCTCGATAGGCGGCGATACGCACCGCGAACAACGTAAGCTGTGCATCGACAACCGAAAGCTGGGCGTCGGCGCCGTCTCGGATGGGAGGCACGGCTGTCCCGCGGAAGGCGTGTGTTTGGGGAGCCTCCTGTTCCGCTGCCAGCAGTGCCACGATCCAGTCCGGATCCGGGATCAATCTGGGATCGATGACGGCACCTAGGTCACCGCGACAGGCATGCAGTGCGATGTCGATACCGTCGGTCGCCGAGGTCGATCGCGGTCGGTTGATCAGTTGCACATCACCTCGGAGGGAGCGCAGAAGTGGCCCGCTCTCGTCGAAGGAACCGCGATCAACCACCACAAGCTCCCACGCGACACCGCTCGTGTCGTCCGCGAGTGCGGTGAGGAGTTGCGCGAGATGTCGCGCCTGGTCTTGGCAGGTGACCACGACCGACAGCGGGTATCGCCAGCTCGACGTCGGTGTGGGTACGCATAGGTGCCAGTCACCGTTGCTAGAACGTACGGACGCGGTCGGCGTGAGTCGGTGGGCGTGTGCGGCCACGTCGAACCCTGACGCGGCGGCCGGAGGGGACAAGACCAGGAGCGCGCCGTCGTCTCCGACGTGCCGCAATCCGGTATCGACGGTGGCGGCTTCGCAGATGACGAGTCCAAAGAGATCATCGCCGGTCACGTCGGATGCAGCTTTCCATCCCGCGCCATGCGACGACAGCCACGGGATGCCAAGCCCATCTTGGGTCAGATCGAGACATTGCTGGCCAGCCAACTCGGTCGAGACGGACGCCAGGAGGGCCTCAAGGACACGGCGGCACTCTGGGGCGGACATATTCCACAAGCACCTGTGCGGTGCCGGGTTCGGAACGCAAGGTCGGTGACGGGACGGAAAAACGTGGGCTGCCGAACCTGGCCGCTAAGTTCAACCCCTACAGTGTGCAGGTGGGCATTGCGATAACCGCTTCGGGCTTCCCGCCGAACGGGCCTGCACTCCCATGGTCAGAGACAATTCCCTGGTCAAACATTGTAGGCAGAACTCTGAGGACAGGATCAAGCCAGCCCACGCGAGGAAAACGGTAGCACCTGCGAGCCTCGCCTGTCATCCAAAAACGGAAGGCTAGCGTTCGGGTCCGGAAGAATAGCTGGCTGCCTGTCTTTTTGGTACGCCGACTCTCGGTGGTACCGGTGGTTTGGGCAACCGGTGGGATAGGCGGCCAGTGGGGGGCGCCATGGATAGAGGCGTTTTCGCACTGTGGGCTGCGGTCATGTGATGTGTGCTCCGGCTTCGCTCACGCCCGCAGCAGCCCGAGGCACAGTGCCGCGAGTGCGCAGACCAACGGGGCCACTGCCATGATCGTCGGACTCACTGCTGCTTCGAGCCACGTGGCGATCTTTGGGCCGGACCACAGCAACACGCTCGCTTTTCCGAGCAGCAGGACTGTTGCACAGACGAGCTCCAGGGCGTGCGGTGCGGACCAAACGGCTTGAGAGGTCGCGGCGATGCCTCCGATCAGCATGAAGGGGACGAGAAAAACAGGGGGCGTGCCGTGCCCGGCCGAAGGACGACCGGTTGATCGGAAGGCGACGAGGGCCGCTGCGAACAGTAGTGTTGCCCAAGCTGTGGGGCCCAAGAGAACGGGGTTGGGTCCGCCGAGCAGCGTCGCGGTCACCAGTAAGCCTCCCAGGAGCGTGGCTGCTCGGTTGAGGGGAGAGTCTTCGGCTAGTCGCGTCAGCACAGCGAGCGCCGCGACGGCGGCGAGCAGCGCGGCGCAAGTCATGGCGGTGCCGATATCCGGGGTCCACGCCAAGTCCACCGCAGCTCCCGACGGGGAGAGATGGCTGGAAACAAGCTCACCCGTAGCGAGGGCGAGCCCGATCGTCAGCCACTGGATCACGCGGACGGATCGTACCCGTCCCACACCTGTTCCCGCGCGGCAATGTAATGAAAATCCGGCGGCGACGGCCCACGCGATCCCAAGCGTCGGGCCATCCGGCCAAGCCGAGGCCCGTAGCCCCTCCAATCCATCTCTGCATTGCTCGATCTCCGCTGCCGTGACCTCTACCCAAAGTCGATCGAAGCAGATCGCGTCTCCGAACGGCACCGCGGTACAGGCGACCACGAGTGCCGCGAGCCATCCGACATGCACATGGCGCAGATTTGGCCAGGCGACGAGAGCCACAACGGTGGCCATGGGGAGGAGTAGGAGCAGGTGCGCGAGGAAGCGTCGCGGGAGACGCTCGCCGTGAAACGCGGTCTGGATCTGGCGCGGCTCGCCGTCGACCGTCAGTTCGAGGATGGCTCGAGCATCGCGGTGACCTCTGGTGGGCTCTGCGAGCGCGACAGCGGACACCCCGATGGTCAGTTGCGTGCGCCCTCCCGCCGGAATGTTGCGCGGGGTGGCGTGACCCTCGATTCGAAACACCTCCCAGTCGGCGCCTTCGAAGTGCAGGTCCGAAAGCGGTTGGGCGTGCGCAGTGGAGTTGAACAACGTCAACGATCGTGACGTGACGTCGGGGCTCAATCGAACGGTGCGCGGGTCGTGGGTTCGTGGTGACGTCGGCGAACAGGCCGAGCCTAGGACCCAAAGACAGGCGAGGACCCCGAGCACGAACCGCGCCGCGAGGCTGTCCATGGCAACAGGGAAAGGGCGGCGTTGTCCCGGTGGGCGCGTCAGCCGTTGTCGCGGGCCTTGCTTGCCGTGTCTCGCCATGCCCGCCCCACACCGTACGCCACACCGGCAGCGCTGGGCAGGACGAATGCCAGCAGGGCAACGTGTTGGCGCGTCGTGCCACCTCGCGCGTCGTCGGCACGGTGGTCGTGGGCGGCGACCTCGTCGTCGACCACGAAGGCGCCCGCGAGCGTGAGCAGTGTCGCCACAAGCACCATCGCCGAACACAGGGTCACACGCTCGCCAGCTGTCATCGTCTGTCCCTTGCCCTGGACACACACGATCGGACGCGCAGGGAACCTATGTTGTGTTCTCGTAGGCCGTTTCGAATACGTCGTACTCGTCGGCATTGCTGGCCATCAGGTAGACGGTAGAGGGGAACTCTCCGCGATGCGCGCGGTATTGACTGAGAATCGCACGTGCGGCTTCTTCGGCCAGAATGCCGGTGTCGAACGCGCCCATGAGGGGTACCGCGACGGAGCGTATTTGCCGCACAGTGCACGCGACGAGCGCCGCTGACGTGGCGCGCAGCACCTCCTCCACTTGTACACGCCCCCCCGACGTGGCCGTGTTGGGGACGTGGATCAAGCACCGCGCGCGCATCCTACCAGCCTGCGTTACTAGCGCCGCACCGATAGCGAGGGGCGTGTGTCCCTTTAGAAAGGGCTCCAGCGGTAGACCCACGAGATCTTGGAGCTTTGAAGCCGGATACTCCGTCATGGTGCCCTCGGAGTTGATCGGGCAGACGAATGCGTCCACCTCGACCTGTTCCCAAGGCTGGGTTGAGATGTGGATATCCTCGGAGGTCAGGCGGCCGTTGGCATGCATTCGGGATCAGTTCTTAAACATGGAATCGAGCTCGGCTGCAACCTCACCCTCACTACTCCTGCGTGCCGCGCTCAGTTCGCCGAGCAGAAGCTCACGGGCGATTCGGAGGACCTGTCGCTCTCCGTGCGATAGCATTTTGGTGCTCTTGAGGAGTGTGAGGTCCCTGTACACCTCGGCCACCTCGAACAGGGATCCGGTTCGGATCTTTTCCATGAAACCACGGTGTCTGCGGTTCCAGGTCTGACGATCCGACGGTACCTCGTGATCGCGCAAAATATCGAACATCTCGTCGATCTCGTTTTCCGCGGCGATGGGACGCATGCCGTTTTCCTCTGCCTTGCTGATGGGGACGATGATCTTGAGGCCGGAGCCGCGCACTTTGAGGTGATAGAAATCGAGCGAGTGCGGCCCGATGGGTTTGGACTCCACGTCGACGATGTCGGCGACGCCGTGGGTCGGGTAAACGGCGGTATCTCCCATTTTGAACGAAATTTCCATAAGATCTCTCCGGGCGCGGGGCTGATTCTGGGTTTCCCCAGGTGGAATGCAAGCAAATTGCGTACCGTTCTGGTTCGGTGGCCGCTGCGCGACTTGATCCGCGCCGCGTCGTCCCTAAACCATGTCCGGTCGCGCTCCTTTCGGTGCGTGCACCCGCGAACGCGGGTGCTTCGCCGTTCTCACCCGGACGTCGTCGCCAAAGTGGCTACTGTTGTTGCCACTTTGGGCGGTGGGGGGCGACAGGAGTTGCCAGCGACGCGCGCTATTGCAGCGCCTGCACCCGCCATTGCGCGCCGTCGTGCGCGAGGACGACGCGTCGCCCCGGAGCGTACCGGAGTACCGCGCGGTCGCGGCTCTCGCTGCGCTCCACGGCACCCGGCTTGGCGAGCGCGGCCTCCAGAGCATCCGCGAGTACCGCCCAGCGGTCGGCGCGCTGCTGCGCGAGTTCCTCCGTCATCACGCCCTCGAGTGCGCTGTGATCGTCCGCGCGTAAGATGTCGATCAGAGCCCGGACCGCGTGTTCCGGAGACGACAGATCGGGCGGACCCGGGAGTCCGGCCACGACCCAGTAACGCCCGTCCGCGTGTTGCCAGTGTATTACGCGGCCGGAGGGGTGTGCGGTCCGTCCTCGGAGAAGCGGCCGCCGGAGTGGCTCATCAAGGGATTCGATGTCGCCGAGGGTGGCGCGCAGCTCTCGTTGCTGTTTCGCCCAGCGTGCGCCAAACGCCGCGCGCTCGGTGTGGGCCTGCGCACCGGGACTCAGGAGATCGTAGGCCGCGTCCGGGTCGTTGTGGCGGATGGCCTCGGCGTACGCATCGCGTAAGGCCTCCGGGCTGCGCGGTGAAGGCGCGCGGCAGCCCATGAGGATGATGCCGCACAACGGTCCCCATATGCGCCTCAGCACGCCAGGTCGGCGTACCAACGACCCCAAGATCGGTCCCCTCATGCGGAGGGTCCTTCGGACTTGTGCAACACGGTGTCGCACGCGAAGGCGGGCTTGGTGCCGGGATGATTCAACGTGAAATGCAAGCCACGACTCTCCTTGCGTCGTGACGCGCATTCGATGATGAGCTGCGCGACAAGGGCGATGTTGCGCAGTTCCAGCATGTCGCGGGTGACACGAAAGCGCCAGTAGTACTCCAGTATCTCCTCTCGGATGAGCTCGATGCGCCGCTGGGCGCGAGCCAGGCGTTTGTCCGAGCGTACGATACCGACGAAATTCCACATCAACGCCCGGACTTCCTCCCAGTTTGCGCTCAGCATCACCGCCTCGTCGGAGTCGACCGCGTCGCCCTCGTTCCAGGCTGCGACATCGGGGGGGGGCGGCCGGCCGACATCGTCGGACACACGTGCTGCACCGTGTGCTCCTGCCAGGGCTTCGAGCAGGCTGTTCGAGGCGAGTCGGCACGCGCCATGTAGGCCGGTCATGGCCACCTCGCCGATGGCGAGCAGGCCCGCCACACCGGTGCGGGACCAGGGGTCCACGACCACGCCCCCGCACATATAATGTGCGGCCGGTACGACCGGGATGGGCTGCGTTCGGATGTCGATGCCCAGTGCAAAGCATCTCTCGAAGATTCCGGGAAAGCGTCGCTCGATGAACCGCGGATCGAGATGGGTGACGTCGAGGGACACGCAGCGTTGGCCCGAGCGCTTGAGCTCAGCATCGATCTCGCGAGCGACGACATCGCGCGGCGCCAGGTTTTCGAGAAGGTGCCGACCTTTCATCAGCTCCGATCCGTCACCCCGGCGCAAGATACCGCCCTCACCCCGGAGTGCCTCGGAGATGAGAAAATTCTTTGCCTCGGGATGGTGCAGCGAGGTGGGGTGGAACTGCATGAACTCCAAGTTGGCGACCTCGGCCCCGATCCGATAGCCCATGGCGATGCCGTCTCCAGTGGCAACATCGGGGTTGCTGGTGTAGCGGTACACTTTGCCCGCACCGCCGGTGGCCAGAACCGTGACGTCCGCGACGAACGCCTTGACCAGATTCGCGCCGACGTCGAGCGCGTAGCACCCGAAGCATCCCGTGGAGCCGTCTACTTGGGCCCAGCTGAGCAGATCGATGGCAACGTGATTCTCGTAGATCGTGATATTGGGATGGGCGGACGCGGCTTGCAGGAGCGCGCGAGAGATTTCGGCTCCTGTCGTGTCCCGGTGGTGCACGACGCGACGCCGAGAGTGGCCCCCCTCGCGCCCGAGTTCGAACCTTGGACCCCTGTGGGCCTGGGAGGGCGCATTTGGAGCGAGGTCGAAGCGTACGCCGAAACGGTCGGCGAGTTCCGTCACGAGCGAGGGCCCAAGTTCGGCTGCGCGCCGAACCGCGTCGACATGGCACAGGCCAGCGCCCACTTTCACGGTGTCCGCCACGTGTGCATCCACCGAGTCGTCGGAGGCAAAGACCGCAGAGATTCCGCCTTGGGCCCACCGGGTGTTGGACGCCTCACGCGCGGCTTTGGTGAGGATGGTGACGGCTCCGCGGTCTGCCACTTCTAGGGCGAAATAGAGACCCGCGAGTCCCGTGCCCAAGACGACGTATCGGCTGCGGTAGACGGGGGTTGCGGTGGTCACGTGTGGGCAGCGTAGCGCAATGTCGGCCGCGGCAGATCGGGGGAATTTGCGCTTGTTTTCTGTCGTTGCGACGGTCGCTGCTAGACTCGGTACCGATGGTCGAACGGACCCGCCAACCGCGCCGCGCCGGCCTCGCAGCCACGGTACACGGGCTGCTTGCGGTGGCGATGGCGCTATTCGTCGTTCCCGATGTTTGGGCCGATACCGGGCACACCTACTACCGCTATCGGGACAAACAGGGGGTGCTGCATATCACCAATGTTCCGCGCGGGCAGGGCAAATGGAAGCGGTGGAAGAGCTTTCCCGGGAGCGGCGGGCAGGGGGCGCGGGAACGTCCGAAGCGGCGCGCAGCGGTGATAAATAGCGGCGAGCGGGCCCAGAGATACGACACCTACGTGCGTGGCGCGAGTCGGCGCTACGAACTACCGCCCGCTCTGATCCGTGCCGTGATCCACACGGAGAGCAATTTTCATCCCCGCGCCGTCAGCAGCGTGGGTGCCATGGGCTTGATGCAGCTCATGCCGTCGACCGCGAAATTCCTAGGGGTGCGCAAGCCCTTCGATCCCCGAGAGAACATTTTTGGTGGGTCGAAGTTCCTGCGGTTGCTCGCCAATCGCTTCGACGGAGATATGGTGCTGGTGCTGGCCGGCTATCACGCGGGAGCGGGCGCCGTGCAGAAATATGGTGGCGTCCCACCCTATGAGAGCACCCGCGCCTATGTGAAAGCGGTCTTGCGCCGCTACTACGCCTACGAACGTCGCGCACAGGCAGGGGCGGGCGTTCGCCGCCGCGCTCCTGCCCGACACATCGCGCAATAGGGGCGGGACAGACTCGGCGTATCGCGCGCTAGCGAATCTGGAGATCACGAAATCCCGCCTTCGTCTGCTACGCTCCCGCCCCGCGTGGGCATCCGGTTTGCGAACGACGAGACGGCTTCGGCAGGCGTGACGACTCTGCGTCTGCCGTCGGCGGCGTGGCGCGTGCGTGGTTGCGGTGGTCCGTCGTCGTGTGGAGGGCTATGGTCAACAGGTTAGACGCGCTCAAGCGCGAAGTGGTGAACCTGCCGAATATGATCACGATGGGCCGGGTCCTGATGATCCCGCCGGTGTGTCTGCTCATCGACCAGCGCGACCCGTGGATGAACTTCTGGGCGTTCTTGTTGTTCTTGGCGGCGAGCACGTTGGACCTTGTCGATGGCTGGCTCGCGCGGCGGCGCAATCTGGTCACCTTCTTTGGCAAATTCATGGATCCCTTGGCGGACAAAATGCTGGTGATGGCATTGCTGGTGTACCTGTGCACGGAAGGGCGCATCGCTCCTTGGGTGGTGGTGGCGTTGCTGGGGCGGGAGTTTTACATGAGTGGGTTGCGGACCCTTGCGTTGGGCGAGGGCGTGGAGATAGTCGCTGATGCGGGTGGTAAGGCGAAAACGGTCTTCCAGATGGTCGGGGTGAGTCTCATCCTCCTCCACGACTCGTATCGCGGACCCTTTGGGTACACGGTCAACTACCACGCCGTGGGAGTGGTCTTGCTCGATGTGTCGCTGTTTCTGTCCTTGCTGAGTGCCTACGCCTACACGCGAGGGTTCATGCGTGAATTGAGTCGGCGCGGGCAAGACGGATGACCCCTGCGTCCCGTCCGACCTTTGCGTCGCGCGCAAACGTCTTGGCGGCCAGTGGCGAGTGGCCGGCGTTTACCTGGCTTGATGGCGCCGACCAGAGTGAGAGCTGGCTCGGCCTGGAGTGCGACGAGGAGATCCGGGGCGAGAGTTTGGGCCTCGTAGATGAAATCGCAGCTCGCTGGCGCGCCGATCCTCGATACGCGTGGGCCGGCTGGATCACTTACGGCGTCGGTGCGGCTGCGTTGATGGGCCGACGTGCGACCATCGGAAAGCTGCCGGGGATCTGCATGCGTCGCTTCCGAGCCATGGCGCGTTTCGACGCCCGGGCTCGCTTCGATCCCGATGGGATGTCCGCCAGCTCCACGGCGTTTGTGGGAGATGCTGGCGCGGCTGCGGATTTGGTCCGGCGCCTCCAGCAAGCCGAGGCGCCGTTGGGTCCGCCACCAGGTTGGCCCCTCGCGTCGCTCCGAGCCCGGGTCGATGCCGGCGCATATCGGCGTGCGGTTGGACGTGCGCTCGAGCATATCGGGGCGGGCGACACGTATCAGGTCAATCTGTCGCAGGCATTCGACGCGCGTTGGAAGCAAGGGTGCAGTCCTTCCGCTGCGCAGCGAGTGGCTGCGTTGTATGGCCATTTGCGGGCGAAAACACCGGCGCGCATGGGGGCGTTGGTGGCCGCGGGTGATCACTGGATCGTATCGAACTCGCCCGAGACGTTGCTCAAGATCGATCTCGGTGCGGACGGCATCGACCAGGCCACGTCCTTTCCGATCAAGGGCACCCGTTCGCGCGGCGCCGACGCGGAGGCGGATGAGCGGGCTGCGGCAGACTTGGTAGCGAGCGAAAAGGACCGAGCCGAGCATATGATGATCGTCGATCTGGTGCGCAACGACTTGGGCCGTGTGGCCCGACCGGGGAGCGTTCACGTGTCGCGGCAGCTCCAACCGATGACGCTGCCTACGGTTCACCACCTGGTGAGCGAGGTGGGCTGCCATCTCCGCGTCGGATGGCGTCTGGGCGACATTGTTCGCTCGGTTTTTCCCGGCGGCAGCGTGACCGGGGCTCCGAAACGACGTACGCTCGAGATCATCGACGATTTGGAAGGGGGCGAATCCCGCGAGATCTACTGTGGCGCGCTGCTGCTATTAGCCCCGCAAGGGGTACAGATGAGCATCCTCATTCGCACCGCGCTTGCGAGCCCGCAGGGGGTGTGGCTGCGAAGCGGAGGCGGAATCGTGTACGACTCGGACCCTGAGGCCGAGCGCCTAGAGACGGTCGCCAAGATGCGCGCGTTCGATCCGCAGCCACACCGGGACGTGCCCAGTCGCGTGGTGGTATGTTCGGGCACCCCCGTGAAGCACGATATTCCGCACGATCTCGACGCCTCGCTTGCCCGCATCGCCGCTCAGAAGGCCGTAGATAGCTACCGAGGGCGTTTCGCTCAGTACAACTTCAGCGAACGCTGGGTGGATGACACGACCATGGCATTCGATTTCGCTGTGGCGGGCACCAAGCTCGAAGGCTCGCTCGGGATTCGCGAGCGCCACTACGAGCTGGATCTGCAGGTCCCCTTCGTGTTCAAGGTCTTTCGCGGGAAGGCGATTTCGATCATCGAGCGCGAAGTCAACAAGTGGGTAGCGAAGGCGAAAAACGGCGATCTGGGGTAGGGATGCTTGATCTCACGCTGCGGCGCGTTCGCGTGCTTTGTCCTCGGCGCGGAGGTGGAGCAGGAGCAGGACGACCCCGCATACGAGAGCGGCATCGGCGACGTTGAAGATCGGCCAATAGCTGCCGCCTTCCCAGTCGTAGAAGAACTGGATGAAATCGATCACGCCATGGCGCTGCACGAGTTCGCCGTTGACGGGGAGTTCCATGTGCCGGACGAACCGATCATGTAGGTTGCCCAGCGCTCCACCGGCGATCAACCCGATCGCTGTGAAGCCGTAGCGTTGACGGGTGGACATCTGGCTGCATAGCCAGGCCATGTACGCGAGCGCCAACAACGTGACCGCGATGAAAAACACCCGGGACCATTCGGCGTCTTGCAACAAGCTGAACGCGGAGCCCGTGTTGAAGCCGAACTTCAGGTACAAGACCTGCTCCACCAGCGCGATGCGCTTGCCTCCACGGAGGGCGTCCCAGGCCCACTGCTTGGTCCAAAGGTCCGCCAGGAGGACGAGGGCGATGACGGCCGCGGCGAGCAGCATCCGGGAGCGCCGAGAGGGCGATGGGGTAGCGGGCTGGGTCATGGGTACCGAGTGCCGCATCTGCCGCACGGCGTGCGCGGAGACTAGCTCAGGTGCTCGCGGGCGACAACGGGCGCTACGACGACGGAGGCGTCTTCACGCGCCAAAGCCCGTAGGCGCCAGCAGCCATCAATAGCAGGCTGATACACTGTGAGGCCGACAGCGCGACGACCTGTCCGGGGGGGAGGGCGAGCTCGTTCGCTAGGTTGGGCCAGGTCTTCGTGGCGAGGAACGAGCGACCCGGGTCCGCCCGAAACATCTCGGTGATCAGTCGCAGGGCGCCGTAGCCGAGCGCCCATAGGGACGGGAGCAAGATGTCGTTTCGGGGTCCGCGTCGCACGCGAACACAGGCCAATAGGCCGAAGAGCCCGAGTAGCCCGACCATTTCGTAGAGCTGAACCGGGTGGAGCGACAGTGTATGGGTGGCTGATCTGGCAGGGTGCAGCTTGGGGTCCATGAACGCGAATGAGCGGGGGCCGTAGTGTGTGCCCCATGATAGGTCCGTGGGGGCGCCGTAGCAGCAACCAGCCACGAAACATCCAAAACGACCGAACGCGTGGCAAAGGGGTGTCCAACACAATGCCAGGCTCGCCAATACAACGCCGGGTACGGCGTGTCGACGCGACACCCATGCCAGGCCTGCCAGCGCGCCAGCGACGGATCCATAGAATACGAACCCGTTGGACCAGCCAAGGTCGAGCGAAGGGTTGGCCGGATGGCCGCTGGCTCCTATCAAGGGGAGTTTCCCGCCGATGAACCCACCGATCACGATCGCAAGATAGAAGTCCACGACGAACAAAGAACCCAGTTTTCGTTGCCGCGCGTCGACAATGATACCCGGAAATGCTGTGATCATACCGAGTAGGATGAGAACGCCATAGGCGTGAATCGGCCCCCACGGGCCTTCCATGATCACCGGGTTCAAGCCGGGTCCTCCCTCCATGCTCGTTCAGGTCAAACCGTAGCGGCGCCGGAGCAACCAGTCTCCCGCCAGAGCGGATATCAGCACGATCAGGGCTGTCCAGCCATCCCATAGAGGTTGGTCGCGGCGGGCCTCAATGCGACCGCGTCGCTCATTGGCATCCGCGGGCCGCAGCGCGAGCCGCAATGGCAAGGTGTCACCGTTGGCTGCTGCCAGCGCGTGGCCACTTGTGTACGCCGCCAGCTCGGCGAGTAGCTCCGTGCCCGGATCGGCGTCGATCGTCGCCAGCTCGCGGGTAGGGCTCTCGATCAGAAACACGCGTCGTACTCGATCTTCGCCTGAGTCCGCCGGCGCACCGACTCGTTGCGCGAGCGCCTCGTAGGCTCCGTTGCTAAGAGGACCGAGGGTGGACTGGGCGCGTCCCATGGCATCGGTGGTCCACCTGCCTCGGGGCATCGGGTCGCCGCTCTCTCGGGCCGTGTCGTCCAGGGGGCGGATCTCCCATTCGATCTCCGCGTCGGGCTCTGCTTCGTAGCTGGCACTGAGGGCTCGCGCGCCGAGGTGCACGGGATCTCCGGGGCGGTAGCTTGTTCGGTCCAGGTCGAGTACGAGGCGCTCCGATGAGCCGTCGCGCAGGAGCCAGCGCACGGCACCCAACCACAGAAGATCGTACGGGCGGGACCCGGACACGAGCGCGAGATCGTGAGCGAAGCCGAGGCGCCATGTGGCTCCCGTAGCGAGCACCATGGTCCGCCCCTTGCCCGGCTCCGCCACGGCGAGTAGGGGGGCCAAACGGCCGTCGCTCGTACGAAGATCGGGATGTACGAGCAAGGTCGCCGCACGCATGTCTTCCTCGAGCGGCGCGTAGCCGGTGAAATTGAAGCTGTCGAGTTCCGGGAGCTGCCCCCAGCCTTTAGGCGTGCGCGCGAGCCATGCGGTGATCGGGTGACGCCGACCGGCGTCGGTGATCTGGGGACGGAACGGGGAGCGGTCGAGCCCAGTGGGCCGTCGGGTGTCGAGGGGCAGTAGGGAGGCCAGTGGTCGTGCCGCGTATTCGCCAGTGGCGAGGCCCAGATCCCCGCCGATCACGACGAGCGCCCCTCCGTTTCGCACATACGTGGCGATGTTGTCGAGGTAGGCGCCGTAGCGGACAGCGTCGAAGTTGTGCAAAACGAGTAGATCGAACGATCCGAGCTCCTCGCGGAAGAGCTCATCGGTGGGGAATGCGATGAGACTCAGTTTCGCGGTTCGGTCCTCCCGATCGATATCCTCCCAGTCGCGCAGGATATAGTAACTCAGCAGTTCGACGTTCGGGTCGCGTTGGAGGAGGGTACGAAGGGCGCGGACATCCCAGTTCGGGCGCCCCGCCACATGTAGTGCCCGCACTTTGTCGCGCAGCACGTTGACCACGAATGCCTGTCGGTTGTTCGTGGTGGTCGTCTCGCCGGCAGCCTCGGGGATGCGAAATTCGTATACGAATTGGCCGACCCGATCTGGGGCACGTTCGAACCGGAGCGTTTGTAGCGTCCCGTCTTGTTCGAGCGTGATGGACTTTTGGGCCACGACCTCGCCGTCGCGACGCAGCTCGACGACTGTTCTTGTACCGGCGAGACCGTGGGATTCGACGTCTAGCTCGAACGCGACCACGTTCTCCACGAAAGCGAATTCGCCGCAACGCAGCTTGGCCACGCTCACATCCACGAGGTGCGGTGCGCCGGTGGCGACGGTGGTGATCGGCACGCCGAGGGCTTGCGCGGTCGAGCGCACCTGTTCCCGCTCGGCATCGGAGCGGGCGACGAGTCCGTCGGAGATGATGACGACGGCCGCTGGCGAGGCCTCGACGAGTTCCGCGAGTGCCTCGGCCAAGTTGCTGGCCCCGCCGTCGGGTTGTGCCGCCAACATCTGCGATGGGTCCCCTGAGTGGGCAGAGATGGCGTCGGAGAAACTGCGAATGCTGACGTCGAGACCTGCGCCGGCCCAGCGACGCAACGCTTCGCGCGATTGCTGCCAGGTCAGCCGAGCGCGGGCGATTCGAGGTACGGGAGACGCTTGCGCATCCGTGGCATCCGCGACCTGCATACTGGCCGAGGTGTCCAGCAGCACGACCACCGCTTGACGGGTAGGGACCACGGATTCCACTCGCAAGGATGGCTCGAAGGCGGCGGCCAGTACCGCGAGGACCCCGATGACGCGGAACCCGAATGCGGCCCCCGCTGCCCAACGCTCCTCTGTTCGGACGGAGCTGCGATGTTTGCGTCGCGCGTTCCACCCAGCTTCGGCCATCGCCGCGACCGCAACCGCGACGAGCAAGGCCGCCAGTAGCGGGTGGGGGAGGTGACCCGCCACCAACGACCACTGCTCGGTCATCGCCACCGCCGTGAACGAAGCAGGGTTTCGACGTGGGCGCGGTCCGACTTGTAGTCGGTGCAGGTGGCGTACAGCACGATATTGATGGCGAGTCGCGTCGCCCACTCCCGCTGCATGGCGCCGCCGGGTAGACAAGGGTGGGTATGGACGCCTTCGGCGTTGCGCGCCAGCGAACCACCCAGGTCCTGCGGGATGAACAAAATTTTGATCCGCCCCTCCTCCTGGATCGCTAGCAGGTGGTCGGCAGCGCGTGTACGTCCCATGGGCCGGTTCACGATATAAAAGCTTCGGTACAGCACATGCTCGGCGCTGAGCCGGCCGAGCTCGCTGCCCGGCAACGCGCGATGGAGCAGGGCTCGCACGTCGCGTTCAAAACCCGGGTCGGTGCCGCCGTCGGAGGCGTCGAAAATGATGATGCCACCCAGGTCTACGAATCGACGCAGTTGGGCTTCACCCCGCGGCGACGCGGCGGGCAGACCCGCTTCGCCGGCGACATAGAGAAAGGGGGTGTCGAATAGCTCGGGATCTTCGGCCCGTACGATCACCGGTTCGCGTCGCACTTCGACTCGGGTTCGCAAGCGGGTCTCGAGACCCCATTCCCGAAGTGCGTTGGGTCGCGGATTCCAGCGTCCCGGATACTGTAGCTGGGGAAGCGCGATCCGCAGTGGTTCGAAGCTCGTGGGGTTGAAGGTCGGTTGGCCCCGCGCCCGGGTGGGGGTGGCCCACGCGGCGCCCGTACAAGCGCAGCCCGAAAGGAGCCATGTACGGCGCGAGATCTGACGCTTTGTTCGCATGTCGAGCCGGGTTCACTGTATCCTGCCGCGGTACGCCACGCAGGAGCTTCGCCCGTGTCTACCATGCCTCGCTCGTTTCCCAGCGCTCGCGCCCGGCTCGGTTGGGCCGCTGCAGCCCACGTCTGTCTCACACCGCTTGCAGGGAATGCGTGGGCACACGCAGCGGTGGAGTTGGCTAGTTCCACCACGCCGCCCGCGAGAACCGAAGTCGTGGGCGAGCCGGCCGTGCCGGGGGCGGCGGCAGATCCGACGACCGGCCCGGACCTGGCCGCCCCGTCGAACTCGCCCTCGAGCGACGACACCGGGCTCGGTGGTCCGGGTGAGGCGGGCGAGGAAGATGACAAAGATGAGGTGGCATCCGAAGACCCGCGCGACGACACCAATAGTCAGCGATCTGGGACTGCGCTGAGTGGGCGGGAGCCGGCCCAAGACGACGTGTTGCCCCCTCGCGTCGAGTTGGTCGGAAAACAGAAAAAGACCCCCAAGAACCTGAGCCACGCGCGTACGGCCGCGGTGTCCGCGGGGTTCGGCATGGGATACGGACTCGTCACCGCCGGCGACAAGTATTGCGGGGAGTTTTCCGCGGGCAGCGGCGATGCCGATGGGCGCAAGTCGCTGTGCACCGGCGCGACCCCGCCGGCGTTGGAGTTCGCGGTTGCGTTCGGTGCCCACGCCCGCGTCGATGTGACGCTGGGTGTGCGCTTTAATCTGACACCTCGCGAATACGACGCCTCTCCCTGCGAGGGTGGGTCGGAGGTTTGTGTGGACGGGAAGGGGTTGTTCCTCACCCAGCGGGGGTTCGGTATTTTGCCTGGTGTTCGCTTGTGGGGGGCTGACAACGGCCACGTCGTGAAGATCGGTGGCGGCGTCGACGTGTTCTACATGCGCGAAGACTTTGGCGGCTATCGGGAGAGGCAATCGCCGCTCGAAGAGAAAGCAGATAATGAAAACAAGGCGGCTGAGTCCGCTGTGGGCGACAGTGCCCTCGGTCTGCGGGGCGGGCCGGTCATTCAGGTGGATCCCCATCACAACTTCGGCGTGTATCTCATGCCGGCGGCAGTCACCACGTTTCGCCCCAGCCGTGCGGACGGGGGCCAGAGCGGATGGTTCGAGATCGCCTTCGAGGCGACCATCGGCGTTCAGGCCCGTTTTCCCTAGGTATTCGGTCTTCCGCGTGTCGATTCTCAAAGCCGAGCGACTGCGCAAGGTATTCGTCAGCGGATTTTTTCGCCGCCGTACTGTGGCCGTGGACGAGGTCTCGTTCGCCGTGGAGCGCGGGGAGGTGTTCGGCTATCTCGGCCCGAATGGCGCCGGC
This sequence comes from Nannocystaceae bacterium, assembly GCA_036479215.1. Taxonomy (GTDB): domain Bacteria; phylum Myxococcota_A; class Polyangia; order Nannocystales; family Nannocystaceae; genus FL481. The sequence continues at coordinate 92,278 of JAZGFE010000201.1, forward strand.
AAGACTACGACTATGAAAATGCTGACCGGGCTGATCTTGCCCACGTCGGGCTCGGCCACCTTGTTCGACAAACCGGTGGGGGACCGGGAGAGCAAACTCCGACTCGGTTACCTGCCGGAGAACCCGTACTTCTACGACCATCTCACTGCACCGGAGTTCCTTCATCTCGTGGGACACCTGTTCGGGCTGCCGCGCAACACCAGAAATAGGCGTGCGGGCGAGTTGCTCGAACGCTTGGATCTCCAACACGCCGCGCGGCGGCCATTGAGAAGTTTTTCTAAGGGCATGATGCAGCGCGTAGGCCTCGCGCAGGCGCTGATAGGCGACCCGGATCTCGTGGTGCTCGACGAACCCATGAGCGGCCTCGACCCTATCGGTCGAAAGCTTGTACGGGATTTGATCATGGAGCTACGTGACCGTGGGAAAACGGTATTTTTCTCCACGCATATCCTCTCGGATGCCGCGCTCTTGTGCGATCGCGTTGGTATCATTGTGGATGGACGGATGCGAGACGTCGGCCCCCTTGGGGCACTTCTGAGTCCGAAGGTGCTGCAAATCGAGGTTCTGTGGGAAATGCCGAACGACGCTCCGATGTCTGACTGGCGCGAGCGCTTTCCCGGCGATCACAGTACGACCTCCGAGGGCGAGGTCTATCGGTCATCGACCCAAACCGACGCCGACCAATTTGTTGCGGCTCTGTTGGCACAGGGGGGGCATGCGTTGTCCGTTACGCCCCAACGCGAGAGCCTCGAGGACTTGTTCGTACGTGACGTGGCTGAGCTTGGCTGTCCTATAGCGATCTCGGAGGCACCAGCATGAACGCCGTCACGGGTAGCGCCCAGCGCGTTTGGGGAATCGCCATGAACACGGTGCGTGAAGCGATCCGAAATCGTGTGTTGGGGGTGCTGGTGCTGTTCGCTATCGCGTTGATGGCGTTCTCGCTCGCATTGGGAGAACTGTCGCTGCACGAGGAGGTTCGGATCATCAAGGACTTGGGGTTGGCGGGTATCAGCGTGTTTGGTTTGGTGATCGCATTGTTTTTGGGTGTCAATCTCTTGAGTAAAGAGCTCGATCGCAAGACGGTCTACGCGATCATCCCCAAACCCATCGCGCGGTGGGAATTCCTGCTCGGAAAGTACCTCGGCTTGGTAGGTACGCTCGTCGGCCTCGTGGCTCTGATGTCGTCCGTGCTGGCGCTGTTCGTGATCGCCGAGGGCGGTCAGCACGGGGAGCTGATGGTGCGCGCCGAGGTGTTGATCGCGGGAGAGCTCACCCTCGTCATCGCCGTTGCGTTGCTGTTTTCCTCCTTTAGTTCGCCGTATCTGTCGGCGATGTTCACGGCTGCGCTGTGGGTGATTGGGCGAAATAGCGCCGAGCTGGAGGTGTTCGCCACAAAGGGCCTGGCGAGCCACCCGGTCGGTCGCGTGCTGGACGTCTGCGTGCGAATCGCGCCCGACTTCCGAATGTTCTATGTGTCCGGCGCGAATCTCGACGGCGAGGTGGTGTCCGTGCACAGTAGTTTTGTGACATGGGCATACGTAGGCCACGCGATGGCCTACTGTGGTCTCTACGCTTCCGTTTGTGTGGGAGTGGCTTTCGTTTTGTTCTCGCGCCGGGACCTCGTGTGACCGATACCCCTACCCGCCGGCCCGAGCCCAAGGCTGGCGCAGAGCCGTCGTGCACGAACGAACGCTGGCGTGCCCGATTGCGGCGCGCGGGTCGTGGCGCGCGGGTATGTGCGCTGTTTGCTTGTGCGGTGCTCGCTCCGGTGATGGGCCGTGTGGTGTGGGAGGGCCGGGCAGAGTTGACGCAAGCGAAAGAGATGGAGGTCTACGGCACGTTCGACGACTACGTGCTGCATCTCGGCCGAGCGGCGCGATGGCGGATGCCCGTGTTCGATCACGATGAGCAGGCGTTGGAGCGCTTGATGTCCCTAGGCGCCGAACACGAGATGCTGGGGCCCGAGGGCACCGACAATGCACTCATCGCCTACCGTGAGGCTCGGCGGGCCTTGTTGGCCACGCGCGCGTGGGCGGTGGCAGATCCGGACACGCTGCGCAGGGCGAACCAACGGATCGCCGGGCTGATGGCGGCTCAGGAGCGTGGCTTCGAGATGGACCTCTCGGGGACAGGCCAGCAGGAAGCGTATCATCTGGAGCTCCTCGCCACGAGCCCGGGCCCCGACCCCATGCGAGGTCGGCTGGCGGCGTTCATATTCGTGGCTTGGGCCTTCGCCGGTGTGGGTTTCGTCCTCACCGGGCTCGACGCTCAGGGCCGACTGCGCGTGCCCCAGGCCACGCGCTGGGGCAGCGCGTGCCTGCTGTTGCTCGGTCTGTGGGTGTACCTCATGGGCCCCTCCTAGCGCATCCGCGCCGAGATCAGATAGTACGAGGCCACTCCTTGGTGCATGTGGAGCAGGGGTCGAATAGGATCGCTTGCGGCATCGTGGGGTCCGCGTTTTCGTTTCGGACGGCGAGCAATAGAAAATATCCGCGAGTCATGGCGCGACCCGGTTCACACGGGGTCGGGCGCTTCGGGACGGGGATGTCGAATTCGCCCCACACGTCGCCCTCGTAGTTGGAACCTTGCGGGTTCGCGTGGTCGCAGCCGGGCATGGTGAAATGCACGAGGGCTTTCCCGTCCGATTGCAGCCCATATAGCGTGTAGTGCGGATCTCGGCTCGAGAACGCGATTTTGACCGACGTGGCCTCCTGGTCTTTCTTACAAAGGTACTCGTGGTTCAGTTCGAAGCCGAAGGTTCCCCCTTCGGGGATCTCACGGGCGGTGTCCACGTTCCAAAGCACGATCCTACCGCGGCCGGTGGGGTCGATGCGTGCCTTCATATGGGCGGTGAGTTGGTCTCGGATGATCACGTCAGGCATTGGTTCCTCGCAACGTTGGTGTGTTGTTGTGTTCTTCGGATGGAAACGCTACTCGCTTCCGGTCCGTAGGTGGCGGGCGGTAGCCCGGTGGGCCGATCGATCCCAGGCGCGGATCTGTGCTCGTAGTGACCTGGCGACGGAGCCGTGGAGCGTGTTGGCGATGGCGGTGGCACGCGTCGCGCTGGCAGAGCACAACTCGTGGTCCGCCTCTTGCTGGTGGCGCGCGCGTGCGAGATCGAAGTGGGTGAGGGCGAACTCGTAGGGCTCTGCGTCGGGTTGGAGGCGATGTTGTTTCAGGGCCTCTTGCAATAGCGATACGGCTCGGTCGGGCTGCTGATCCTCTCGTGCCGCCAGGGCGCGCGCGCGCAACGCCCAGGCCTGTAGCGCCGGGGAGTGGTCTTGCACCTCGAACGCGGCTTTGATGCGCGCCACATAGGGGCCGGCTTGCTCGGCTTCCCCAAGCCCGATATGGGCGTAGATTCGGCCGATGTCCTCGGTGAGGGCAGCGTCTCCGCGTGCCGGTGACGCGGCCCACTGGTCTCGAATCTCAGCGTACAGCGCGAGCGCTTCGGCGTGGCGGCCTTCGAGCAACAAGAGGCGGGCGCGGGTGCGGCGAGGGCCGGCGCGGCGTGGATTGTCCGCCGCCAGTGCGGTGTCGAAAATGCGGATGGCGTTGTCTGCGTGTCGGAGGGCATGCTCGATTTTGCCCGTGACCCGCGAGGTCTCGGCGAGAACTTGCTCCACGGCACCGAGGCGGGCGTGACTCGGCCCGTAGTGGGTGAGGTAGGTCGCCTGGGCGCGCGCGAGCTCCCGCCTCGACGCTTCTGCATCACCGTTGGCGAGGTGGAGCATCGCCAGATTGTATCGCATCTTGGCGGGGCGGATGTGATCCTCGCCGAGTATCGACGAGGCGCGGGCGAGGGCGGCATGTTGCAGGTCGATGGCACGTCGGGTCTCGCCTCGCATGTCCAACACGTTGGCCAAACTCCAATCCGCGTCCGCTCTCAGCAAGTCCGCGCGGTCGCTGTCGGGGAGTTCGTTCGCTAGCGCGGCGGCGCGCTGGAACGTGGCCTCGGCGCGATCGTGGTCGCCGTTCCGCGCTTCGATCATGCCACGGGTCAGCATCACACGGGCCTGGGGTACGCCGCTGACAGCGAAGCGCGCCAGGCTGGCTTCGGCGCGTTGGAGCAGGAACTCGGCCCAGTCGAGGCGGTCGAGGCCCGTGGCTGCAAGCGATGCCAATTCGCGCCAGACGGGTACCAGAAGTTGGGCGTGCCGGCCTGCCTCTGCGGCGAAAGCCGCTTCCAACAAGGTCTCGTATGCTTGGGCCGGATCATCTAGCTCGGCCTGTGCGATGCCCAGGTGATAGAGGGCCTCGGCATGGAGGGGTGGAAAGTCGATGGCGCGGGCCGAGTTGAGCGCCGCACGTGTGCGATCGAGCACGCGCTCGCCCAAACTCCCGGCGTCTTGGTCGGGGTTGCGGAACAGGAGAGGGGCGGTGGCGCGGCTCAGTTCCGCCCGTATCTCCGCGATGCGCTCGCGGTCTCGCGCACGCGAGGGCGGAGGCAGGCCCTCCCGAAGTAGATCCCCGTTCGCGCACGCTCCGAGATCCGGAAGCTCGGTGAGGGCGGTGAGGATGGCGTCTGTATCGACGTGATCCGTGCTGCGGGTCGCATCGAGGCGCGCCGCGAGCTGGCTCTTGCGATGATCGAGGCACCACATCCTCCGGTCGAGGAGGTCTTGGGACTGGCGATGACGCACGTGAGTGGCCTCGCAGGCCGCCACCTGTTGTTGTTGCCAGTTCGACACGTAGGCGTCGATATTGCGACGAAGTCGCTCCCAAGCGGGCGCTCCGCCCAGTTCGGCACGATAGTGGAATCGGCGCTCGAGGGTGGCTTGAGCGGCCGGGTCCCAGATGCCCGCAAACGCCTCTGCCTCGGATCGACACGCGGGTGAGCGGAGCGCAAAGGTGGGGAGCCAGACCATGAGTGCCGTGACGCCCGCCGCGATCACCACGCCTCGGCGATAGCGTTGGCGGGGTCTCGTGAGTGCCCGGATCAGTGCGCCCATGTCCGGGAAGCGTCGGTCCGGTTCGAGCGCGAGCCCGCGCAAGATCGCGCGTCGCAGCCACCGCGGTGCCGGATGATGTTTCGGGATGGGGCGGACGCGGCCGGCGAGTACTTCGCTGGTGAGCGCGGCGCGTGTTTGACCCGCGAAGGGCAGGTCACCGAAGAGTGCCTCGTAGAGCGCGATGCACAAGCTGAATTGATCGCTCCGAGCGTCGACTTCCTCCCCTCGGTGTTGTTCCGGGGACATGTACGCTGGCGTCCCCACCGTACTGCCAGGCGCGGTCATCCTGTCATCCCACGACGGCGTCTCCATCGTCCGCCCGACGCCCACCTGTGTCGGGTGGAGGGGGGCCGGCTTGGACGATGATGGAAAGGGGGGCGAGGAGGAAGAGGAGGAGGGAGGCGTCGTTGCGGACTCGGCTCGTGCGGTGCCGAAGTCCGTCACGCGCACGCGGCCCTCGTTGTCGACGAGTGCGTTGGCCGGCTTGAAGTCGCGGTGGATCAAACCAGCTCGGTGAGCTGCCTGGAGGCCCCTTGCTGCCTGGACGTATTTGTCGACGATCTGCAGCCAGGTCTGGTCGCCGCTGCCGCACCACTCGCGCAGTGTTGCCCCCCGCACGAACTCCATGGCGAGAAACACCTGATCGTCGTGCCAGCCGGCCTGGTACACCTGCACCACGTTGGGGTGGGAGAGGCGCGCCATCGCTTGGGCTTCGCGGAGCAGACGCGACGGATCATGGGGCCCTCCCGTATGGGAGCCCCGTCGCAACAGTTTGACCGCGATGCGGCGATCAAGTTGGGGGTCGTAGGCGGCGTACACGATCCCCATGCCGCCGGCCCCTACTTGCTCGAGAATCGTGAAACGATCGACTCGCAGGGGCTCGAGCGCGGTGCCAAAAAGATTCTTCTTCAGCGAGGCGCGGAGTCGTTTGGCTTCCAAGCCGTCCTCATCGGAGGGCCTGGGCAACCACGATTGCTCGTCGCGTGTATCGCTTCCGTCACGCGGACGTGTGTTGGACTCCTCCATATGTAGCGAACGGGTGGTCGTCGTGGAGCGGAAGGGGCACCGCCGTGCGTGCTGCGGATCTTGTCACACTCAGGAGTTAGTCCCGGCTTCTCAGGAAACGATCCCCGCAAATGCCGCGCTCTTTGGGGGACGGCGCTTGAAGCGAACGGTTGCCGTCCCTGACTTCGGCTGGTGCTGAGCTCGCGCCGAATCGGACGTAGCCCCCCAGGCTTGGGGTGGTGCTATGTACTTTCAAGCCTGCAGAGTCTCCGTCGAGCCCGCGGCTCGCGGCGGGGGTTGTGCGCCACGCGAGTGCATCCCATCGTTGGGTTCGCGGGGAGGTCTTCGGGGGACCCTTTGGCTTGCAAGGATCGAACATGACCCACTCTCGCGCTTGGGCTTGGATGATGTGCATCGCTGCTCTCGCGGCGGCACCGATGTCTCGTGCGCACGCGCAAGAAGTGCACGCTCCGGTGACACGGTGGACTCGGGTGCAGGATTTTCCCGGGGGGATCGATATCGCGGTCGAGGACGTCCGGGTCCCCAGTGGCACGGACTTCACGTACTACTGCCTCACACAGTGGAACGTGGGGGCGGTCGGTGGGGGGAACGCGGGCCTACAACAAGGTGGCAGCGACCACTTCGGACGCTACGTTCGCATGACGCTGTGGGCTCCGGCCAACGGTGAGCCCATCACCGCGGTGTACAAGGACGCCCAATTCCCAGTGTTCGTAGATGCCTTCGACGGCGCGGGGACCGGGGTCGCGGTGAGCTGGGGTTTCGAATGGGCGGACAGTGTTTGGTACACGATGGTGGTACGTGTCTGGGCGCACGAGAATCACAGCCGGTGGGGTCTGTGGCTGCGCGACCGGGGTGTCGCGCGATGGTTCCATGCGGTGACGCTAGACTTTCCCGTCGCGGGCGTGACCATGGGGCCCCGCGTGGGCGGGTTCTTGGAGGATGTGTTGGGCACAAGGCTCTGGACACGCGAGATGCACGAGACAAACGAGCGGCGTCGCTTGGCGGTGTCCGGCGAGTGGACCGACATCGCGGTCCAGGCTTTTCATGCTTCGCGTTCGGACAATTTCCAGGCAGGCACGGTCGATGAGCCCGGCAACTACTACTTTTGGCACAAAGCGGGCGGGGATCTCGTTCCGAACCTTGAGGCCGAGGGAGAGGAGGCCGAGCTCGCCAATTTCGCCACGGGGCCGGGCCTCGAGATTGCCGTGGTGGACACGCTCGTTGCTGGATATGACCCGGAGACTCGGCGCGTCTCTCTGTCGTGGGTACTGGCCCCGGACAGCACCCCCCAGTTCGGGTGGTCCATGGAGATCTATGCGGCCGACACCGGCGAGGTGTGGGCCTCGGATGCCGGGGTGTCGTCGGAGGCACGGTCGGTCGTTGCGGACGCGAGCGTCGCGGCTGCGGGCAAGCACTGCGTACGCCTGGTGCTCCGAGACCTGTTCGGACGCTTCGTTGAGCCAGCGACGGCTGAGTTCACCCTCGGTCCGGCGGATGAGGCGACCGGCGAGTGCGGGGACTTCGATGGAGATGGAGATGGAGATGGAGATGGAGATGGAGATGGAGATGGAGCCGGAGATGACGAGCAAGCCGAGAAGCCCTCGGGGACCGAGGGCGGAAGCTCGGGTGCCTCCACTTCGCCCGGCGCGGAGGGTGGTGACGGCGGCTGCGGGTGCTCGGGTGTGGGCACCGGCCGGACCGGCGCGGCAGCCGGGGCTTGGCTCTGGCTCGTCGGTGTGGCGCGGTGGGGGAGCGGAGTCGCCGCTCGCACGAATGCGGCTCGGCGCGCGGCTCGGCAAGCGCCTCCGCGCGTGTGCCGAGCCGTAGCCCGGCGGTGGCGACGTGCGTACACTCCCCGCGAATGACCGTGATCATAGAGGGAAAGCGCGTGGCAAACGAGCTGTTCGAGGCCACACAAGAGCGCGTGGCGATGCTCTACGCCCAAAGCTCCGTGGTCCCGTGTCTAGCGACCATACTCGTCGGGGCGGACCCAGCATCCGTCACCTACACCCAGATGAAGCGCAAGCGCTGCGAAGCACTGGGTATGCGCTCACTGAAGATCGAGTTGCCCGTATCCACCACGACCGGCGAGTTGGTGGCGGAGATACGGCGGCTGGGGGTCGACCCCACCGTCCATGGGATCTTGCTGCAACACCCGAGCCCGCCGCACATCGAAGAGCGCGTCGCCTTCGAGGCGATCGTCCCCGCCAAGGACGTCGACGGGGTCACGTTAGCGAGCTTCGCACATCAGTGGTTCGGCGAGGCCGGACACGAATCGTGTACCCCTTCTGGGATCGTGCGTTTACTCGACGCCTACGCGGTGGAGATCGAGGGCGCGCACGCGGTTGTTGTCGGTCGCAGTGCGATCCTAGGGAAGCCCTTGGCCGGGCTGTTGTTACGGCGCAACGCCACCGTCACGATATGCCACAGCCGTACTCGCGACCTGGCCGCGAGGGTCCGCGAGGCCGATATTGTGGTCGCGGCGGTGGGGAAACCTCGTTTCGTGCAGGGCGATTGGATCAAGCGCGGCGCCGTGGTGATGGACGCGGGCTACAATCCGGGCAACGTCGGAGACGTGGATTTCGAAGCGGCAGCCGAACACGCTTCGATGATCACACCGGTACCCGGCGGCGTGGGGCCCATGACCATCGCCACGCTCCTCCACCAGACCGCGAACGCGGCAGAGGCACTGTCGGCGCTGGGGTAGACGCACCTTCCCTCCCTTCATCGGGAGGTCGACCCATCCGCGCTGCTTCTAGTTTTCGGGTGTCCCCGGTTGCGCGCGCTTGAAGGGGATCGACGCCCGGAGGAGATAGTGGTCGCTGACGTCCCGGTCCTTGAGCGGGATCGCTGACCAGGGCGTATGCGCTGGATCCACCGCGCCGACCACCATACGATCTTGCCCAATCACAGCGAACGTGTCGGGATCTGGGACCAGGTCGCAGAAGATCATCCGGTCCCGTGCTTCTCCCGTAGTCGTCGTGCGTTGAGCTTCGTACCAGTTTCCAGAATCCACACAGTCGTCCGCTTTGGATCGGGTGTCGACGTTGGCGAGCAAACCCGGACTGGATGCCCCATAGCCCTCGTTTTCGGGCAATAGGTGGCTGCCGAGATCGCCTATGATCAACACGGGCCCGAGTCGGCGTAGGCGCTTGACCTGGCGCTTGATCCGTCTCGTCTCCGCGAGGCGAAATTGGACCTGCGAGCGGTATTTCCCGGCGCGAAGTTGCAGCGCCACCACTGTGATCTGCTCGTAGTTGGGCAACATGATGTCGACCACGACGTGTTTGGACACCGCGACGTCGAGGCGGCGCGCGTCGTGCACGAGGTGCTTGGATAGCACCGCTACCTGCTGCGCCGAGATGCCATCGGTGCCTTTGACGTAGGCGAGGTCGTAGTTCGGACCGCCGTTGGAGAGCACGTAGTGCATGAGGTCGATCAGTTCGCGGCGTCCGCCGACGGACTGCAGCGCGACGATATCGAGCTTTTGCTCCACCAGCACCTTGCCGACCGCTTCCACTTTCCACGCCCAGTCTTTCTTGGACGCGGCATTGTGCTCGTTGGCGCGCGTGGTGCGATCATCCACCTCGTCGAAGGCCCAGCCCAGGCTGAAGGTCCCCACCGACAACACCGTATCTTCCGCCCCTTCAATGCCGCGCAACGCCGACGGCACCGGATCGTCGTCTTGGGGTCCTTGGGCCAGGATTTGGCCGGCCTGCTCGCTGGGCGCCTCATCCGTAGTCGGCTGAACGGGCCAATCTTCGGGAGGGGCCGGTCGGTGGCGGGGCTCGGGTTCGTTCGACCTGTCGAAAATGCCGCAAGACGCGAACAGAAGCGGGAAGGGGAGGAGGAGAAACTGAACGCACCGCATCATGGTCCTGGCAACGTAGTGCGTGGTCCGGTCGGACGCAGGGTGGGCCGGGTCGTTTCCCGAAAGCGAACGCAGATACGGGTGCGCTGTGGTGCGCTGTGGTGCGCTGTGGCCCGGATCGAACCGCGGCTGGTGTAGGGTGTGGAGGCGTACGCTCGCCTACGCGCATGGGAAAACGTGGGGGGCGGTCTCTTTGTGGGGCCACCGCGATTCGTGCTACTTCTTGCATGCCGAGAACTCGGCGTGCTCGGCCCATGCAGCGTTTCTCCATCGTCGATCGTTTTTTTCATGTCGGGTATACAGTCGCGTATCGGATGATGCGCGTGTATTGGGCGATCCGACGGCCCCGCACACACGGCGCCCTTGTCGCTGTCTGGCACGACGGTAAGATCTTGTTGGTGCGAAACTCGTACCACGACTACTACAGTTTGCCCGGTGGCTATGTGCGTACCGGCGAGAGCGGATTGGAGGCTGCGAAGCGCGAGCTCAAAGAGGAGATCGGGCTCGATCTTTCGGGTGATCAGCTGCACCGCTCACTTGATTTGGAACATATCTGGGAGTCGAAGCGTGAGCGGTTGGAGTTGTTCTGTATGGAGTGCGACCGTGCGCCCACCATCGAGGTGGACGGTCGCGAGGTCTTGAGTGCCGAATATTTCGAGCCCGAGCGGGCTCTCAAGCTCTCCATGTTCCCCCCCATTCGCCGCCACATCCTGGAGCGCACGGCCGCGGTCGCCGGGATCTGAACAGACCCCGCCCGCGGCTGCGATGGGCATACTTGTCAAAGATGCACATTTTTCTCGATCGGTGCGGGGGCCCTGGGGCGCGAAGCTACAGACGCAGCGGTGCTCCGTGGTACTAACTGGGCGTGCGAGACACGGTCGCAAAGCCTGGGATGGGCGCGGCGGTGACCCTGCTGCTCGCAGCAGCGTGCATCCGTCACCCCGAACGTGTCCATCAGCAGGATCTGCGTCACGCAGCCTCCACGTTGCGGTTCGGCGCGGGATCGACAGCCGGGTCGGATGAAGCGTCGTCGCTCCCTGTCTTCGATGGGGAACCCGCGGGCTATGTGAGCCATGCGCTGGCCCACAGCCCTCGGCTAGAAGCTGTGTATCATCGTTGGCGCGCGGAGGTCGGGCAGGTGGCTGTGGCGCGGAAGCTTCCCGAGCCGATGGTGACCTACGGCTATTTCGTGCGCAGCGTTGAGACGAAGATGGGCCCACAGCGGCACCGGGTGGGCGTGAGTCAAACCTTCCCCTGGCCCTCTCGGCTCACAGCCGGAGAGGATGCCGCTTCGGCGAGGGCGCGCGCGTTAAAGCAGCGCTTCGAGTCCGAGGCGCTGGCCGTTCGGGAGCAAGTCGTCGTTGCCTACTGGCGTCTCTGGCTCGACCGTCACACGACGGCGATCAGGCGTGAGCAAGTCGCGCTGTTGCGAAGTGTTGCCGCGACCTCGCGCGCGCGATTGGTCGCAGGCGCGACGTCGTTTGCCGACCTCCAGCGCATCGACCTAAGCATCTCTCGGCTTGTGGACCAGATCGATTCCGCGGTAGCCGACGAGCGCGTACACGCGGCAGCGCTGCTGGCCGCGCTCGGTCTTCTGCGCAGCACGAGTCTGCCCACGCGAGGAGACCTGCCCAGGCTGCGCCACCCCACCCCCTCGCGCGAGCAGCTTGCGGAGATGCTGGGCGAGACCCCTCGGTTGCGACGCTTCGATCGTTTGGCCGACGCGGCGGATGCCGACGCCCGCGTGCAGGCCTCGCAGGGTTACCCCTCCTTTCGCCTCGGCCTCGATTGGATCGAGACCGGTCGCGGGAGCGCCACCGGGCCCGATGCCGGGAAGGACCCGGTGGTCGTGCAGGTCGGACTTTCGATTCCCTTGTGGCAGGGCGCCTACGACCGGAAGGAAGACGCAGCGAGGGCGATGGCCACGTCTAGGCGAGCCGAAAAAGCCGCGCTCCACCTCGATGCCCATGCCGAGCTAGAGCAGGTGCTCTCGGCCATCTACGATACTGCGCGTCGAGCCACGTTGCGGGAACACACCATGCTCCCGCAGGCATCGGCGGCGCTCGAGGCCCTGATCGGCGCGTACGTCATCGGCGCCTCGGGGCTCGGGGATATCTTGCTGGCGCAGCGCGACCTTCTAGATGTACGGGTAGAACTGGCGCGCGCCCACGCTGGGCACGCCGTGGCCTGGGCCCGCCTTGAGCGGCTGGTCGCTCGCTCGGTGCCCGGCGAATCGGCGGCGACAGCGAAAGCGGCGATCTCGGACAGCGCAAAGCGAGACACTCCTTAGTCCACGGTCTTGCTGCCATGATCGGAAAGGGGGAGAAAGAGCGAAAATCGGACCCCGAGCCCTGCGTTTTCTCCGGAGATCCAACCTCGATGATGCTCCGCGATCCTCGAGCAGATGGAGAGGCCGAGGCCTGTGCCCTCGTCGTGGCCGCTGAAGAATGGATTGAACAACGTCTCGAGCACGGCATCGGGAATTTGTGGTCCATTGTTCTCGATCACCCATCGCGCGTGGTCTCGGCCCTGCGTGGGGACGCAGGACACAGCCACCCGGATATGCCCATCCTTGCAGTCTGCCAGAGCTCGGACGGCGTTGAGGGCGATGTTGAGCCCGATCTGTACCAGTTGGTCCCGGTCTCCAAGTACACGGACGGGGTCCGCTGCGGCGGTCAAGTCCAACTGCACATCAATGTTGTGACTGCGGGCCTCCGCATCCACGAGGTCGACGAGGTGGCGAGCGACGTCACGTAGATCGATCTCGACAAGATCTGGTTCTCTCGGCCGAGCGAAAGAAAGAAAGCGCATGGAGATATCCTCGAGCCGCGAGAGTTCTCTGCGATGGATGAGCCACATGTGCCTCTCTTCGCATCCAGCAGGGATCACGGCGTCGATGATCTCTGCGGTGCCCTGCAGGGCGTGGAGGGGGTTTTTGATCTCGTGAGCGATGCCAGCGACGAGTTGGCCCAGTGCGCTCAGCCGACCCGCGCGGGCCAGCTGCTCGGTGAGCTGGCGCTGCTCTTCGAGTGCGCGGAGCAACTGCGCGCGCCGGCGTCGCTCCAGACCCGCGAGATAGCCAGCCACAGCGGCGACACAGTTGTAGAGGACGATTTCACTCGCTTTCTCCAATGTCGGGGCCGGGTCCCGGTGATCGTTGAGGGCTGTGAAAGCATGGGGGACGTAGACGACTGTCGTGAGGATCGACGCAGCGATGCCGCCTTTGAGGCCGGCCCGAAACGCCGCGAGGATAATCGGCAAGTAATATACGCGACGCAGTACGCCGTGGGCCCACATGTGCTCGTGCCCGGCAGCATAGTGCAATCCAGTGATCAGAGCGATCGGAACCCATACGGCGAGCCACATGCCCGGCC
>JAZGFE010000202.1:0-6189 GCA_036479215.1 Nannocystaceae bacterium
CTCCTGTATCAGGTTTTCGATCTTCGCGGCCAGGCTCTCGATGGGCAGGTCCTTCGTATTCGTATTCATGCCCTCCACATCCCACGACTCGATCGCCCCTTCAATCACCCCGCTGAACGGTTACAACGCGAAGGGCGGACTCAGGTGGAGCCGGAGGAACACGCATCCGGATAGCCGGATAACGCGCAGTACATCGGATAGGGTGTCGGGGGGCACGATACGGAGCCTCGAACAAGAACTCCGGAGGTACGGTCACGGACGCGGGAGCAGTCGGATTGTATACCAAAAACACGACGCCGCTTGCCCGGAAGCACCGGGGACGATCGCCGTCATTCGAAAGGACAAGAAGATGAGCGCTCTCATGATTGCCAAGATCACGGTCAAGAACCCCGAGAAATTCCAGGAATACATCGCCAAGACGCGGGATGTCGCCGGCGCCTATGGCGCCGAGCTGCTGTATCGCGGGAAGGCCGAGAAGATGCTGACCGGTGGTGAGAAGGACCACGGCCTCACCATCATCGTCAAATTTCCAAGCCTCCAAAAGATCGATGAATGGTACAAATCGGACGCATACCGTCCGCTGATGGAGTTGCGCGAACAAGGCGCGGACATGCAAATGACGAGCTACGAAGTCATGGCGTAGCTGGAGCACTTGTCGTCCTCGGACGGGTAGCGACGCACCACGCCAGGTTCACCCCCGGTCGCGTCGCTAGCTAAGATCACCCTTCCTTCCGTGGCGAACGAGGTCACCGCTTTGTCGGACGGTGGGGCACGCCGCCCAGAACGGCCGAACCAGCGGAGGCATCGAATCAGAACCCCCGCATACAAGGTGGTCTCCGGGGCTTTGCCCGGCGAAGTTCCGGACGGTATGAAGAGGGGGAGGGGCACGACACGATGATGTGGAGGCGTGTCGCAAGGGCGTGGGTGCGTCCCGCCAGGACGCGCTCCGCGACGGATCGGTAAATGGTAGTGGCGATCGCTCACGAGCAGAGAAGGCCCCGCAGGGCCCAAGATCGACGATCAACTCTTGTTTCAATCTCGGCGTCCACTACGACGATGGCGATCAAGCGGAAGCCCACTTGTATCAGGCTTTGTCGTCGGGCTCCTGAAGATGGGCGTAAACGACGGCGACGAGTCGGCGAAGCTCAAGATCGGCTTCGGCGATCTGGAGGGAGTTCTTGGAGTGGAAGCGGAAGTGGGACTGGACCGCAAAGATGGAGAATCTTCGGCTGCCGGTGACGCGGCGGTCAGCCTCGTGGGCATCAAAGTGTCTGCGGGATCACCCAATGTCAAGTGGGGCGAGGAGATGCAGCCGTGAGCCAGGAAGCCAACAATCCTGTCAGCGCTTCCCACGACGCGATCCTGGACATCACACAGTCCAAGGTGAGGCCTGGGAGGGCGGTCGTGGTGATCGTGAAGCAGGTCTTTGACGTGGCAGGTGGCCGTCCCCTCATCGCTACACCGCAGCCCCTGTTCGGTGATTTTCGAGATCCGGATCAATCACCACGGCGGGTACCTGGCACCGACTTCTGGCCCAAGAAGCCCGGCACCGATATCGTTGTGCAAGGGAGTGCGTTCGCACCGGCAGGCAAGGTTGTCCATACAATGGATGTGGAGGTCACTGTCGCCGATCGCACCAAGCGGGTTCGGGTGGTGGGGAGGCGCGTCCTTGTTTGCACCGCCCAAAGCATGCACTTCTCGGTATCGGAACCGATCACCGAGGTCCCGATGACGGTCGAGAGTGCCTACGGCGGTTTCGATGGTCGTGTGCGCGATGAGAACATCACGGACCCCCAGATGAGGGAGGTGGAGACGCTTTGCGATCACCCAGGTTTGTACCCCCGCAATCCGTTTGGGAAAGGCTACGTTGTGGGCTCCTCCCCGTTGGGGCAAGACGTGGAGCTTCCGTTGCTGGAAGACCCATCGGACATGATCGACGTGCGACGGGTGCTGACCCCAGACGCGCAGATCTGGTTCAAGCAGCCCCTGCCCTGGCACGCCCCTTCATCTCCGGAGTGCACAAGTCACTTTCCGCCCGCGCATACGTCAACGGTGAGGGCCCTCTTCAGTACGACCCACTACAACCGATCCTCAAGGCGGTGGACGAAGGGCGCCGACGCCATGAGGAGGAGGCGCCGACGACCCAGTTGCCCTGGGCGTTTGCCCAGGGCGTTTGCCCTGAGCGTTTGCCCTGGGCGTTGTGCTGGGCGCGACCCGTTTCGACCCATCGGACGATCCGGTCGGTGAAACGGTAGACGACAACGACAACGTCAGCTCACGCTCAGTGGGCGGCCACAGTCCCAAAGGAGAGGGGTCCAGCCCGGTGCCACTTCTCGTGGAGTGGGTCGGCAGGCGCCTCCCTGGGTTCGGATAGGCCCATGTCCCCAATTCCCCCGCCGGCCTTGCTGGGCCACCTGGCCGGGCCCTACCATGCCTGCCCATGCCGACATCGACGGTGCTCTTTGCCGGGGGTGGCACGGGCGGCCATATCTACCCCAACGCGGCTATCGCCGATCGTCTACGCGATCGTCTACGCGATCGTCTGCCCGAAATGGGCATTCACTTCTTGGTCTCCCAACGGCCGGGCGACGCCCGCACCATGGCCAAGCTCGGCGAGGCCTTCACGGCCAACCCGGTCAAGCCGCTGCCGAGCCCGCGGCAGCTATGGAGAGCGCCGGGCTTCCTCCTCGCGTGGCGTCGCGGCGTCGGCGAGGCCGTGGAGGTCCTGCGGGCCCATCACGTGGCTGTCGTGGTCGCTACCGGCGGTTTTGTATCGGGTCCGGCCATCGTCGCGGCCGCGAAGCTCGGCCTGCCGCGCGCGATGGTCAATCTCGACGCCATCCCGGGCCGGGCCAACAGGCGCATCTATCCACGCTGCACCAAGGTGTTCTCCGCCCACGCCACGCCGATGCTCCCTGGCGCCGAGATCATCGGCCTTCCCCTTCGCAGCAGCTCGCGGTGGACATCCGACGCCCAAGCCGCTCGCCTGCAACTCGGGCTCGATCCCGCGCGGCGGGTTGTGTTTGTCACGGGAGCCACCCACGGCGCCCAGTCGATCATCCTCGCCATGATGAAAATTGTCTCCGATCCGGCCAAAGCCCAGGCGTTTTCCGGGTGGCAGGTGCTGCACCAATGCGGAACCTTCAACGTCGCCACCTTGCAAGCCGCCTATGATGCCGCCGGTGTGCCGGCCAAGGCTGTCGCCTATATCGACGGTATGGGACAAGCTTACGGCGCCGCCGACTTGGTGGTGAGCCGTGCGGGAGCCGGCAGCGTCGCCGAAGCTTGGGCGAACGCCAGGGCCACCCTCTTCTTGCCCAACCCCTACCACGCCGACGGCCACCAACGACACAATGCCGCGGCCGTCGCTGGGGCTGGCGGAGCGATGATCGTCGAGGATCATGTCGACCCTGCGCACAATGCCGCGGACTTTGGCCGCCAGTTGCTAGGGCTAATGGGGGACCACCAACGTCGCGCGACCATGGCCGCCGCCTCGCGGGAATCGAGGCCACCTGAGGGGGCCAACGTCGTCAGCAAGTGGATCGCCGAAATAATGGACAACGACGTTTGATGGGGGGCCCACAAGCTGTTCTAGCGTTCGGTCAGGAGCACCAACATCGCCAGAAGAAGGAACCAAAACGGCGCGTATGGAGTGACGTACCGGTGGGTGAATCTTCGGAAACCGACCAGATTGACGTCCGTCCAACTCCCCTCTCTTATCTTCCGGCCTTCGCGGAGGTCCCCGAAGCGCCTCAGGTAGGCCGGGAGACCCACGAAGAGTCCCACTGCGAACCCGACAGCGTGGGCCGCGTTGGCCACGGGACCTACGAGCCCCGTCGCACAGACCACGAACCAGAGCATCATGATCCACACATGGTCGGCGCGCAGTAGGTATCCGTACTTGCGCCCGTATCTCGCCTGCATCCACACAAAACCGAATAGCGCGTATACGACACCGGACATGCCCCCGAACAACGGGCCGCTGAAGGTGTATTGGAGAAGATTTGCAGGTGCACTGGCGAGTAACACGATGCCGAGAAGTGCAAATGCGCCGTGGCGGCGTTCGACTTGATGCCCCAAGTTAAATATCCACAGCATGTTGAAGGCCAGGTGCACGATACCGAAGTGCACGAACATGGGAGTGAGCACGCGATAGGGCTGTTGTTGCAACGCCTCCAGCAACGACGGGTAGGGGCCGGCCCGGGACTGGATGAGTAGGTTGTCGACGATCGGGGTCTTGAGGTCGCCAAAGTCGGACATCCAGCCCACGAGAGCCGACAGTAGGATCATCGAACTGGTCAGGGGGCGCGGGCCGTTGTCTTGGGACAGGCGGTCTTTTGGCACCCCCTCCTTTCGTTTGGCGTCGAGCTTGTCGGCGCGCTGCTTCTCGTTGCGGATGAGGTCGGCACGTCGTGCGACGTCGGCCCAGTCGGCGTGTTCGCCTGCGGAAAGCAGCTCGCGGGCGCGTCCGAGGTCATCGTGGTCCATGACCCAGACTTCATGTTGCCCGCCCGACGTCCTCGCCTCGCTGTCGATCCCCGCGATGAGGAGGTGATCGCAGATTCGCTTGGCGAGCGAAGCATCGCTCGCTCCGGTGAGTTTTCGCATGGGAGCGTCGGGCACGGACAGTGTGCACCCCGCCTCGAGTCGGCGCAATCCGGGCGCCGCCCCCGCGTCTGCCCCCTAGACCCTACCGCATGTCCGCTGTGCGACGGCCACGGGTCCCTGCGCGACGGGGACCCGTGGCCAAACCCACTGTGCCGAGCTGTCGAGAGGAGGCTTCGCCCGTCCGTCGGCTCGCGCCCCTCCGGGACAAGAACAGCCGGACAGTGACAACAACCCTGTAGAACGATCTCTCGATCCACCCGAAGCCCCGAACCTGCCCCGCGCGCACGGCCGCTCCCCCGGTGTCGACAGGCACCCATCTCCAAGGACGCTTGATGCGGACCCAACCATCCCACCATTTCATCAACCTGGCCCTCGTGAGCTCCGTGATCATGGGCGCGAACGCCTGCGGCCCCGACAAAGTCGGGGCGGGCCAGAACGCTCAGAACGAGCCCGCAGACCACATTGATGAAGATGAAGATGAGGACGTTGGCGACGGCGATGGCGACGGCGATGGCGATGGCGATGGCGATGGCGATGGCGATGGCGATGGCGATGGCGACGGCGATGGCGACGACGATGGCGACGACGACGGCGAGGACGACCTCTGGAGCCCGTGTATTCCCGGTATCGAAGCATGCGCCGACCACCAAAAGTGTCAACCGTATGTGAAGGATGACGACAACTGCTGTGTCGACGCCGCCATGTGCGTGCCCATCACCGGCGACAAGAAGGTGCGCGCGGCGTGCCTTCGCGAGCGCTACGGAGATGACTGCCAAAAGGACGCCTTCTGCTTTGCCGGTACCAGCGGCAAGGAAGGCGCCGGATGGTGCCAGCAGCTCTGTGACGGCTTGTCCGCGGACAGCTGCGCCGACAAGGGGATGCCGCAGGCCATCTGTATGGGGTTCTCCAGCACTCCGCTGGCCATGTGTGAGGTTCCATGCCACCCGCTCCATCCCGAATGTGAGGCGGGCGGTGGCTGCTACCCGGGTTTGAACAGCGCCTTTTGGTGCGTTCCGCCTGCTCCCGAACCTGGGCAGGGCAACAGTGGAGATGGCTGCGTTCTTGTGCAGGGTTGTCATCCGGGCCTCGTGTGTATCCCTGCCGAATACTTCGACGGCTGCACTGCAGAAAGGTGCTGCACACCTTTCTGCGAGCTGAATGCGGACGGGAGCCCCGCCGGTGAGACATGCACCACATCCGAGACCTGCGTTCCCGCGTTCGATCCCGACGGGTCCGACGGGATCAACCCAGCGTTCTTCAACATCGGCTATTGCGGGATTCCGCCCGAGGAGGACGGCGCATAGCCGCTCGCCACCGCACGCCACCGCCCGAGTCGACGATATCCCGACCGATCCCAGTCGGCCAGTCGATCAAAGGCTAACGACATCGCGCGCAGTGTGTATCAGCTGCACCGCGCACGGATGGCCGCTGCAATCTGCTGTGTAAGCCCCTTACGGATCACCCCCACCCGCTGGCGGCGTAGCTGATGCACACTCGCGGAGATGGCTCTCGCTCTACACCTACTGGCCAGCTGGGTCGGTCGTGCTGGCGTCGGCTTGGGCGGCGGCCCAGGCGTCGGGG
>JAZGFE010000203.1:0-33995 GCA_036479215.1 Nannocystaceae bacterium
CGGTGGAGCGGAGGATGGCGGGGCGGAGGACGGCACGGCGAAGGAGGACGGCGAGGACGACATGGGGGAGGAGGATCCGGACGACCTACTCAAGCTTGACGACGATGGTGGACTCGAGCCGGCCATGGAAGATGCCACGCCGGAAGGTGCGGAGGACCTCACCGCGGACGAGCTGGCGCAGATGTGGGACCCGGGAATCAAGCCCAAGATCTCGGCCCTGGGATTGTCACCCGATGGCAGCGTCTACGTGCTCTTCGAGTACGCCTTCGTCTATCGCGTGGTGGATCCCGAGGACGCGGACGACGATTTTTGGAGTGCCGCCAGTCCTTTTACCTGTCAGCTATTTCGCTCCACGGCCACCTGGGACGCCGAGAGCTTTCCCGCTGCGGAAACGGTCGGCGAGCTGGAGTGCGTGACCAACCAGCACGAGATAGCGAGCTGGCGAGCCGATCGTGTGATGCAGTTTGATGTGGACGGAAACCTATATTTTCCCGCCATCGTCCCTGGATCGTGGCGTGAGGTGTTTTATCAGTACAAGCCGGGATCCGCGGAGCTCAGCGAGAAAGTCAATGCCAATATCTGCTGGTACGATGTCGAGGTGACCCCGTTGGGGAGTGTGTTCTATACGGGGGGCGAGCGCTACGGACGGCGACTGCAACGGGACGAGCTTTTTCCGCTACGTTTCCGTGGACAATAGGTTGACCGAAATCGCCCGAGATTGGTGGGACTTCAAATACCTGGCGGAGAGAAATCCGGAGGACCCAGCGACCGAGCGCATTATTTTCTACGGACCCGACCCCAACTCGGACAGCGAGTGGAGTTGGGACTCTGCGTGCATCTATCGCTACGATCCCGCGATTAGCGACCCCGCGGAGCGTATCGAAAAAATTACCGAGTGTATCAACGGCGGATCCGATTGGATCTGGGGCCCGAGCGCCGACAGTTCCGAGGCGGAGGGGCAAACCCCAGGGGAACGACTGGGCGTGAAGGCGCGTTGCGAGGCCGAAGGCGAGCTCTTTGTCGGCGGAGAGAGTGTTTCGGAGTTGGCTCAAACCCAAAATGGTGCGATTTTCGTGGCCGGGAACTTTCGCATGAAGACGGCCGGATCGTTCTCCTGTGCCATCAAGATCGAAACGGTAGACCATTGTAATACCGTGGACCCCGCTCACGATACGCTAGAACTGTGTGAGGCTGGGGGTGGCCAATGGATGGTGGTCACCGAGGCCTGTTCGGATCCCGTCTATGCGGAAAGCTGGGAATGCGAGGAAAACGGTGCGTCGTGGGCGTGGGGCGTGGGTCCCCAGTGGTACGATTCAATCACCGGCTCGGCCTGCCTGACCACCGATGACCCGGCGCTCGTGGACGAGGACGCTGGTGTCTACTATGCATCGGGCTGGACCGTCGAGTGGCTCAGCTGCCAGCCTAACGACCCGGATCAATGGGACTTCACCCAAAGCGTAGAGGGGTTTGCCCTGCTCACATCTGCCGAGGACGGGGGGGCGACCGAACTCAAACTACTGTCGGGCGTGGACGAAGAGGTGGAGGCATTTTGGGTGGTGCAGACCGCCAGCGGCACCCGGTTCTACTATTCGATCTACGCTTTCGGGATGTACTCGCTGCGCAGCGCCCATTTGGGAGACAACGGTGAGGTCGAGCGTCGCACCATCTTGTCTGACTATGAGGTCTACAACGTGATGCCAGATCCAGCGGATACGAACCGGATCTTGTTCGACGGACTCTACTTCGCCACCAATAGCTACATGTTCGGTTCTGTAGACGCGACCTTGGCCACGGAGGAGGAGATGCTGGCGAGTATCGAAGTAGTGGGGGGCTACACGGGGACCATCGATACGCTGATCATCTTTCCGTCTTGGTAGACGCGTCGCAACGTCGCCGGGCACAAAAAAAAGCCACGCGTGTCGCGTGGCTTTTTTCATCGGGCGGCGTTTCTATTTTACCCGGTAGCGGGTCCAGCGTTGGGAACCAGACTTGCCTACCTTCCCGATGTCGACCAAGCGGGTCAGCGAGGCGCGCAGCTGAGGCTGGCTGCCGCCGACCGAGGACTCGAGCTCGCTGATGGAGGTGGGCGCCTTGGTTGCCTTCAATGACCTGAGCACCGTCGCGTCGAAAACGTTTCGTTCCGTCGCCGTGCGAAGACGGACTTTCGTATCCTTGCCCATCCCGGCTGCGTTGGGACGCCCCGGCGTCTTGGCGGTGGCGGTGGCGCGCGTGACTCCGCGTTTGACAGCGGGTTTCGTGGCGGCGAGCTTCGATTTGGTTTTGGTTTTGGTTTTGGACTTGGTTTTGGACTTGGACTTGTCGACCCGGGCCTCGGGGCGCTTGGACGCCTGTACAGCCCTGGACGGGACACCTGAGGTGAGCTTACCTGAGATGATCTCTCCGACCGTGAGCTTGGCGAGCATGGGGTTGACGCCGCGCAGCTCCACGAGCTCCTGCAAGGTCGCGCTGCGGTGATCACGAACCGTATCCAAAAGACGTTGCCGAGTACGCGGGGGCGAGGCGATCGCTGCTCTCAGAGAGGTCGATCTCGCCGCCGCGGTCGATTTTCTGGGGCGGGAACCCGAGTTCGTTGCACCCGCGAGATCTATGATCTCCGCGAGTCGCTTGGCGGGGATGTTTTTCCGCCCTGCCTCGACGTTCACCCAGCGCTTGATCTCCTTCGAAGCCGCCTTGAGTCGCTCGGCGGAGTATTCCATCTCGTTTCGAGATGCGCCGTCGAGAAGTCGCTGCATCGCCTTGGTGAGGCGATCCGCCAGTGTGGGGTCAACAGAATCCTCCGCGCCTAGGGGCAGCAGAACGAAAGGTACGCTCTGCTTCTTGTCCCCATCCCACGTGTTGTGCACGATGGAAAGGTAGGTGGCATGTTTGCCCTGGGAGGTACGAACCTTGTTCCTTCGGAGGAACATATGGGCGCAGAGTAGAGGTTGTGACGGCCGGCGTAAAGGGTCGTGTTTGCGCAGACGGTTGGGAAACCCGCTGCGCCCGCTATTTGCAGTCGTGCATGCGTGATATGCGCGAACCGAAGAAGGTGCTGGGTGGATGCGGAGCTCACAGGGGGATCGCTGATAACCCACTCGCGGGGGGTGTTGGGCACTGTTCCGCGAACGCGGGCAGTTCTTGGTCCCGTGGCGACAAGACGGGGGGGGCACCTCGTAGCGGCCATTCGATGGCGATGTCGGGGTCATCCCAGCGAAAGCCGCTGTCGTCTTGCGAAGAGAATACCTGGTGTCCGCACTTGTAGACGATCTCGCATGCTTCCAACGCGTAGAACCCGTGGGCACAGCCGGCCGGGACATAGAGCATGCGGTGGTTTGCGGCCGATAGCTCCGCACCGTACCAGGCCTTGAACGTGGGGGAGCTGGGGCGCATGTCCACTAGAACGTCGAACACCCGACCTCGGGTGCAGCGTATAAGTTTCGACATTTCGCGTGGAGACCTTTGAAAGTGCATCCCACGCAGTACGCCTCGGTGGGACATCGACGCGTTGTCTTGCACGAACAGGTCCACGATACCGAGGCGGTGAAACACGTCTCGATTGTAGCTCTCAAAAAAGTGCCCTCGCTTGTCTTCGAACACCTGCGGGACGAGCAGGCGTGACCCTACGATGGTGGTGGACTCAGCTTGCACGTCGCAGGTCCTCCGCTCGCCTTACGACCTGGTCTCGATACCATTTTTGGTATCCGGAACTGCGCTTGATCGGTTTCCACCATGGGGCGTGACCCCGGTACCAGTGCACCATGTCACGCAGGCCGACGTCGAATTGGATCTGCGGAGACCAACCGAGTTCTTCTTCGATCTTGGCGCAGTCGAGGGAATATCGTCGGTCCTGGCCCGGTCGATCGGCCACGAAGTGCAACATGTCGTCGCCTAGGCCCATGATAGCCAGCAGACGTCTGGCGGTATTCGCCACGCTGAACTCGGCGCCTCCCCCCATCAGGTAGGTCTCGCCGACCCGACCGCGCTCGAGCACCGCGAGGCAGCCTATCGCATGGTCGCGGGCGTGGATCCAATCTCTTATCTGCCCGCCGTCGCCGTGGATGACAATCGGGCTCCCTTCGATCAAGTTGGTGATCGCAATCGAGAGAAACTTCTCGGGATACAGATAGGGTCCGTAGTTGTTGGTGCAATTCGAGATCGTGGCCTTGAGCCGGTGGGTGTGGACGGCAGCGCGGACGAGGTGGTCGGCCGCGGCCTTCGTGGCGGCGTAAGGGTTGCGCGGCGCGTAGGGGGTGTGCTCGGTGCAGCTGGGCGCACCGGGAGCGACCGACCCAAACACTTCGTCGGTGCTCACATGGTGAAAGCGCGTGTCGTGTTGGACACACGCATCCACGAGTCGCTGGGTGCCGAGAATATTGGTGTAGATGAAGGGCTCGGCGTCACCGATCGATCGGTCGACGTGGGTTTCAGCCGCGAAGTGGACGACCGCGTCGGCGTCGCAAACCAGCCTGTCCACCAGGTCGCGGTCGGTGATGGACCCGTATACGAATCGGTAGTTCGGATGGGCTTGCAAGTCCGTCGTGGTGGTCATGTTGCCCGCGTATGTCAACGCATCGAGATTCGTTACCTGCCAACCATGGCGTTCCTCAAGGACGACCCGAATGAAGTGTGATCCGATGAAGCCCGCGCCCCCGGTCACCAACAACTTCATGTCCGTCATCTCCTCTGGCGACTAGGTGGCGAAGAAAGGGTGGAAAGAGATGGAGCTCCACATACCGTCCGGCCTAGAGCATCAGCATGCCGCCTTCGGCGCCCGGGAGGGTCGCTTCGGGCGAGTCCTCCGCCAGCACCCGGAGCTCGGGATCCATGTCGAATTCGAGCAGCAGGAAAGCCTGGCCGTGGGACGTACCCAAGGTCAGGCAGGGGGCGTGCTCGAGCCTCCGTGAGCCGACCAGCAGGCTCTGGCCGGATATGGCGCCGGGTGATCCGAGCGAAAGCCGTACATCGGAGCGCAGGAGCAGCTTGCGTTTGACGCGGCCTGCTAGCTGGTTGGCCAGCTCCGCCACCCAGTCGAGCAGCAGCACGTCGGACACGGGCGCCTCGAGGGTGGGCGAGAGGTGGCATGCGCCGGCGAGCTCGGCGGGCAGGTATAGCGATAGGTTCCCCCGTAGCCCCTCGCCGGAAAATCCCACGAGCGCCGCTAGGTAGGTCGCACCCTTGGGTGGATTGGGCGGATGGGGCAAAATGGTCGTCTCGTAGAGTACGCCGCCGTATTCGGCCAGGAGCGCCGACCAGGCCTCGGAGACCAGTTGGAGGAAGTTCGCCAGATCCCGGTGGAGCTCGTCACAGGTCACAGGTCCGGCATCGGCCGATTTCGTCCGAGCATTGAGCGTGGCGTGGGTGTTTTTTTTTGCGGAACGCACGCCGGCTTATGGGGTCCGACCCAGGGCTCAAGTCCGTGCGTGTGGTGACGAATGGACCGGGTGGGCGGGCGGCATGATTCAATCTGCGAAACACAAGGTCTTGGTTGTGGACGACTCGGCTACTGTCCGAACCGAACTCCGTCGGGCCCTCGGAGGGGCGGGTTTTCTCGTGATCGAGGCGGTGGATGGAGTCGACGGCTATGCCAAATTCGAGGAACATCCGGATGTGACCATCGCGCTGTGCGATATCAACATGCCGCGCATGAACGGCATCGAGCTGCTCCGCAAGTTGAAGACGGCCGGGAAATTTGCACACATTCCGCTGGTGGTACTCACGACCGAGGCGGATCCCGATCTGATTCGGCAGGCTCAGCAATGCGGCGTCGTGGCCTGGTTCGTGAAGCCCTTCAACCCCGATCTGATCCTCGCCGCGGTGAAGAAAGTCATGAACGCCGCCTGACGTCGCCATGGCCCGCGTCGCTGGGCGCGAGTCTGGCCCAGCACAGCACGAGTTTGGACGATGTTGAAATTGGGGGGGCGACGAAGCTGGACCGCGCGCTGGTGCCAGGTGAGACGGAGGCCGAGCCTCGCCCTAGCGGATCTCGCCTTAGCGGATAGCCGTCGCAGCCAGGCGCGTCGCCGTCGGTGGCGCGGTGAGGGACGGGAGGCACAGCCGGAACGTGGCCCCGTGACCTTGTCCTTCGCTGGCCACCTGCAAATCACCGCGGAGTTCCGTCGCCAGTAGGGCGCTTCTGTGCAGGCCGAAACCGTGGCCCTCGGCCTTGGTCGTAAATCCGTGGGAGAAGATCGCAACGAGGTCCTCTTTCAAAATTCCTTGTCCCGTATCCTCTACCTCTGCGAAAAGTTGATCTTCATCGAGCCGGCCGGCACGAAGTCGGATCGTCCCGTGCTCGGATCCCGCTCCGGCGATCGCATCGCAGGCGTTGAGGAGGAGATTGATGAGGATCTCCATCACTTTGTGCTTGTCGATCTGGATAGTGGGAAGGTCGTCGATCTCACGCACAATCACGATGCCAGCGGCACTCGCTCGGGCTTGTAGACCCGCGAGCGTGATCGCCTCCTCGAATAGCTCGCCAAGGTGACAAGGCTCGGCGCAGGAGGTCGCGGTAGCGTATCGTTGCTGGGCGGCCACCACAGCCTTGAGGTGATCGATCTTCGTCACGAGTTCCGAAAGCGTGCGGGCCAGTTCCCCCTGTTGCGCGACAAAGTGATCCCCGAGTGCGGTGAGGTAGTCGGCAAGCTTGCTGGCGCGCGTGTGGTCGCGCTCGGTCTCCGATGTGCGTAGGTATGTATGCCATTCGTCCGCGACTTTGCGTAGGCCAAGGACTCTCCAGCTTTGGACCGACTCGACGCCGAGGTGCACCGCGACGTTGATACCGTTGAGCACATTGCCGACATTGTGGAGCACTCCCGCCGCGACTTCGGCCATGCCAGCGGCTCGGGACATTTTGATCTGGTCCGATTGGGTACTGACGAGCTGCTCGTTGGCCGCCTCAAGGGTTTCGGCGAGCCGGCGAGCTTCCCCAGTTTTTTCCCGTTCGGTGACCATTTCGCGGGTCGATCGAGCGAGCTCGGCCTGCATGCGGCCAAAGGGGCGCACGGCCAGTAGAATTCGGTTGCGGTCCCCTCCAGGTATGCATGCGGCACTGATCGCCACTGGCAGAAGCCGATCGTGTGCGCCGATCAGAACGGCGTTCACCCCTTGCACGGTGCCTCTCTCGAGTGCGGCGCGAAGACCGACGAGCGCGAACACATCTTGCGCCATGAACAGTTCCGGGTGCGGAAGTCCGCGCATGGCGTCTGGGCTCGTGCCCAGCATCCGGGCCGCCGCGTGGTTGACCAGTTCGACGCGATCGTCCTCGCCGATGACGATAAGTCCGTCGGGCATGGCGTCGATCAACTGCTGGGCCGAAAGCTGCACGATTCGCTGAGCTGTGACATCGGGCGTTGGGGCGCAAACCTTAGGCGATCCGATTCGGACCGCCGCGGCCAAGATCAGGACGAAAGTGGGACGTTGGGCCGTTTCCGGCAAGCTGAGGTTGGCCTTCTGGGATAAAGGCGGCCATGAATTATCCGATGCTCAGTGGGTTGATGGCGGCCGCATAGCATGTCCAGCGCGACTTCAAGAAACCATAGCCAGGCAGACCGAGCCACGGTGCTGGTGGTCGACGACGATCGAGAGATTCACGCCGACTACGATCGAATTTTCCGCCAAGATACTGCTTCGGTCGATCGCCTTGATGACCTGGAGGCCTCATTGTTCGCGGGCCCAACCAGCACGTCCCGCCAGCGCGCATATGAGCTTCTACATGCCCATCAGGGAGTGGAGGCGATCGAGGTCGTGCGAAAGAAACTGGCGGAGGGCACGCGGATCAGTGTGGCGTTCATCGACGTGTTGATGCCGCCGGGTAGCGACGGCGTGCAGACGACCACGAAGCTCTGGGCGATCGACCCGGCGATTCAGGTGGTGATCTGCACAGCGTATACGGAGTTTTCGTGGAAGGAGACGGTGGCACGGTTGCAGCGCAGCGACGGTCTCTACCTGTTGCGGAAGCCTTTTGACCCCGATCAGATCCGCGCATTCGCCGATACGCTGCACACCAAGTGGAAGCGTCTCTGTGGCCAGGGGGCGATGGGCCTCAAACACGCCTAGTTGTTTGGCGGCGCACCGACGTTCGCACGAAACCACCACCAGTCCGTTCCGCCTCGGCCATCTCGGATCACATAGTAGAGCGTCGCTATGTTGTCTTTCGGCGTGTCTGGTTCGTCGGGATTCTCGCTATCCAGTATCCACAGGTTGTGGCTGACCGGGTCGTCGCTGGAGGAGGTATTGAGGAGACCCCAGCTGCGGAACCAGTGGGTGTGATAGGCCTCGTCACGCTCGGACGTTTCGGTTTCGTCGACGACCATCGGATAGGTTTGTAGGTCGTTTTCGAGTGCCGTGGCGTGGAGGAGGATATTCGCGGTCGCCTGGACATCGATCTGACCCCCGTACGGGACTTCGACCGGCTCCCCTGCGGGGTTGCCCGCGATATCCGCCGGCTGTACCGTCATGCTCACCATTCGCGGGTTGCGGTCCGCGTCGGGGATATCTTCGGGGTTGGGTGGCTGGAGACCTCCGAGGTCGAGTCCCAACGCCTTGGCCATCAGAATCAATCGACCCACTGGGCCGATCTCAACCCGCTGGACGGCCATCAGACAATCGTGGGGGACCTCACCGCGACCCGCCAGAAGTGCATCTGCGCAGGGCCTCGTAGGTGTGCCGCCGGGCGTACTGCCGACCATCGTGACCTCGATGTTGCCGCCGAGAAATGCGTTCGCAGAGAAGGGCACCTGGTACTCGGCAAAGTTGGGATCGGCAGTCGGGATCAGACAGGGGCTGTGGGGCGCGGGGAAGTCGGGAGCGGAACCCTCCTCAGCGGGCTCGGCGTTTGCCGACGGGTCGAGGTCGGCTGCACATGTGGGGAGCTCCTCGAGTGAGGTGGGCAACGCGGCCTTGATGCAGCCGAAAGTGTTCTGTCCAGCGTGAGCTTGGCAGGCTATCCACACGGGATCGGTGAGGCCGACCTTCACGGGTCCCTTGGCGTTGACGATGAACGGTGTCAATCGCACGACCTCACCAGGAAGCGCTTCGCAGCGGGTCGCGGCGTCGGGGGGGTCGGGTACGAGAGGTTGGGTGACCTTTACTTGAACAGCAAGGACTCGGGTCGAGTCCACGAATGACCGCTCGGGGAGCTGTTCCCCGCATGCGGAAGGGATGACAGCAGCCGAGCCGATGGAGGCGGCGGCGAGAAAGCCCAAGTGTGCATGGCGACGGCGCATGACTAAAACTCCACCTTGAGACCGAGGGAGGGGATGACGGGGAGGCCGCTGATAGACGACGTTTCCTGGAAGTTGAACGACTGGGTCGAGAATTCAGGGTTTTGCCGATTATAGATGTTCTGAATGTCGAGGTAGAGCGAAACAGCCATGAGGCGCCGTACCCATTTTTTGTCCACGCGCAGGTCGAGTTGGTGGAACATGGGCAGCCTGCCGCTGTTGGTCTCGCCCTTCAGCGGAATGAAGGAACCAGTGTTGGCGTCTAGAATGCCGTTGGTGACGGGGGTGGTGACATTCCCCGACGTGAGGCGAAAGCGGGCCCCAAACTGCCAGTTGTGCGGTAGTTTGTAGACCCCGATGAGCGTCAAAATATGGGTTTGATCCAGCGGGAAAAGGCGAAAGTCGGCCTGAGGGTTGGGCTTCGTTTCACTGCGCATGAGGGTGTAGGACAGCCAGCCGAATACGTTGTCGGTGAGGTGCTTGCGGGCCAATACTTCCAAACCGTAGGCGCGGCCGAGACCTGTATTCGCGTAGAGTTCGGGGTCCAGCGCACCGTCTGCGTCCAAGCCCAAGCGGTTTGATGGCGCCACCATATCCCAAAGGTTGCGATAAAACCCGGTGGCCTCGATGGTCACCGCCTGGCTGAAGTCTCGCGCGGCGCCCAGCGAAATGTGTGCAGCCCGCTCGAGGGAGAGGTGGGGGTTGCCAAATACCGGGTCGAGCTCCTGGGGGTTGGGAGCTTGGGTATAAAAGCCCGCGCCTCCGTTGACGGTGGTCTGATCCGCGATTTTCCAGGAAAAACGAATACGCGGGTCGACGGCGGCGCGTCGCAGCGGTTCTGAGTAGTGGGTGAGTCGGACGCCCGGGTAAACTGTGAAATCTCGGAAGGGCATCCAAGTGAGCGTGGAGTAGACCGCAGGGATGATGACCGTCCCGTTGGCGTTGCGAGTCGTTTGTTCCAAGTCCGCCCCTGTGGACTCGTCGGTGGGAACTTGGGGGGCCGTGATGCTCAGGCTGAACCATCCCGCGAGGAATTCGGTGCCCACACTCCATCGCGCGCGCTGGCTTAGGCGCCTGGAGATCTCAGACCTTAGAGACATCCAGTCGATGGTCGCGTCGAAGGTGACGAGATCGACTGCTGCGAAACGGTTGAAGTCGCGGCGAAACGAAGGGCTGATGTAAAACTCCCACGGTCCCGAGCGATTGCGGTACGCGATGTCCGCTCGGTGGAACGTTGTGACCGTACTCACTTCGTTGCGTTCGTCCGTCTCTTCTTCGTTTTCATCTCGGAAGATCAGGCTGAGGCGGTCGTCGGAGCCGAAACCGCGGATGGTGAGATCGCCGCCAGAGAGGGGATAGTCGAAGAGGGCTTGGTAGTCCCAGTAGCGCGGTGCGACGCTGAAGTTGAGTTGATCCTCGACATCGTCGGGAATCAGTGCCGGGAGCAGTAGATCGATATAGCTGCGCCGGCCGCTGAGGATGAAGGAGCCCTTTCCGATGGGACCTTCGATGAGTGCGCCGGTGTCAAATACATCGCCATCGATATAGCCGTGGAAGCCATCGCGCCGGCCCTTGCGGGGCACGATGTTGACGACGCCGCCGATGGCGTCGCCGTAGCGGCTATCGAAGTTGCCGGGGATGAAGTCGATCTCCGTCAGGATGTCGGAGTTGAACACGCTGGTAAGGCCACCGAAGTGGAACAGCAGCGGGATCTCGTGCCCGGCAAGGAAGATCGCGGAGTCGTCCGGAGCGGAGCCGCGGACGACCAACAAGCCGGCGCCAAAAGGTGCACGGGCCACTCCTGGGAAGTTTTGGATGGATTTGAGGGCATCGCCTTGGGTGCCGGGCAAGTTGGTGATCTCTGCCGCCGTGATCTTGCGACGCACCACCTCCACCGGCTCGTCACGGTCGATGCGTACCGTGGTCTTGTAGGGGTTGGTGGAAAGTGGCGTCTGGTAGTATTTGACGGCGAGTGCCTCGCCAGCCCTGAGCTCGACGACGTATTCGAGGCGTTCGTACCCCTGGGTCATGAATATCAAACGGACCCGCCCGTCGGGTACGCCTCGCAGTTCGAAGTTCCCGTCGGCGTCGGTGTCGGCTTCGATGGTCCATACGGGGGAGAGGGACGCGTAGATTCGCTTCTTGATCCGGCCGAGCGCAAGGTCGGGATCGGCGGGGATTGCCAGCACCGTGCCGCCTTCCACAGGTGTTCGATCGCCAGCGGTGCGGACGACGCCGCTTATCCGTACGGGCAACGTGGCGCGCCCCGATATCTCCGCCTCGTCTCCGACTGCTGTTCCCGCCTCGGCGCGCTCGCTCGTGTGGGCCGGGTTTGGGCCCGCGGGGGGCGTGGCTGGGGTCGGCGTGGGCGAGTCGGGTGTGGCCGAAGACGGCGTTGTCGGATGCAGGGGTGTAGGCGGCCCGATCTCCAGCCCGATGGACAGGGTGACTTCGACAGCTTGGCCCTCGTAGGCGCCCGGTGTGTACCGGAGGCTTCGCACCGCTTCGATGGCGAGCGCGTCGATGCGTGGGTGGACAGCCTGCGTCACGCTGAGCTCTAGCGGGTGGCCGTCGATGCCCACGACGTATCGTACGATCACTGTGCCTTGGGGCGGATGTTCGGTGGCGGTCAGCTCAGCGGGGTAGGTGATCGACACCGCGTTGAGCAGTTGCGGGGCACTGAAACCGTCTGGTTGTTGCGGTGTCGCGGCGTTTGACTTTGCCGCCGTTCGGCCCGCTACGGGCGGGTCCCAGCGCCAAAAACCCGCCCGGGCCTGGTTGGCCGGCGCTAGAACAGTGAGGCAGATGATCAGTCGCAGGAGGGTCCGGCGCGGCAGGCCTCGCTCGGCAGATCTGCAAACGAGGGCAGGATCTGCACCTCCGCCGGCAGGCGGGTCCGCGGCTTGGGCGACGGCGCGAATCGGGCTCGCGTCAATCATTTAGGCGGAATTCATACTCGTAGCGGAGCTCGTAGTCTACAGGCTTGCCGTCGGTCCCCACTGCCGGCTGGAAGCGGGCCCTCTTGAGGGCCCGGCGCGCGACTTGGTCACAGCCATGGCCGATGCCCTTGCTGACCTTCACGCGACGTACCGACCCATCGCGGCGGAGCTGAACCTTGAGCACAACCGTACCTTCGATACCCATCTCTCCGGAGGCGGGGCACGGAAGCTCGGGGACCTTGATCCGCCGTGGCTGTTTCATGACGAAGACGTCGCTCTTCGGCGCCCAGGGTCGGTTGCCGCCGACTTGGCTGGCCACCGGCCGGCTGCCCTTGCCCGGTTTTTTTTTCGTGATCGTGCCCCCAGGGACGCCCCCAGGTTCGCCCACGCGGACGGAGATACCGCTCGTACCCGCGGTGGTCACGTTGCTCATGTCGAACCGCATGGGAGGGGGTGGCGCGTCCGACACGGGCTTCTGTTTAGCCGGTGCTTGTTGGATTTTTGGCGTCTTGGGCTTGGGCTTGGGTTCTGGCTCTGGTTCTGGTTCTGGTTCTGGTTCTGGCTCTGGTTCTGGTTCTGGCTCTGGTTCTGGTTCTGGCTCTGGCTCTGGCTCTGGCTCTGGCTCTGGCTGGATCTGTGCGACTTCGAATTCGAAGGGGTCGACGATGCGTTGTGCAGGATTGCAGCGCGCGGAGAGGCCACCAAGATCGGTCGAGAGGAAGCCGATGACCGCCAGATGTGCAAGGAGGGCGGCGACGGTCGCCGTCGCGGGCCGACCTTCGCTCTTTCGGACGAAGTCGTATGCGAGATAGCCGAGAACACCGGCGACACCCGCGAGTAGCACCCAAGGCATCTGCGATGTTTCGATAGACTGCGCCGCGAGGAAGAGCGGGCGCGAAGGGGACGGGTCCATGGCGTGACTCGGATAAACTGCGTGCTTCAGTCGTCGTCAGGTGTCGGCTTCTCCGTGACGATCGCGTACCGTTTCACGCCGTTTGTGCGCAGTAAGTCCATGAGACGGACCATCTCGCCCACTTTGGCGGCCGTGTCGCATTGAAGCAGCCCCTGGAGGTCGGCGTTGAGTTTCACCTTTGCTCGGATGGCGCGAGTGATGGCCGCATCGTCGGATAGCTCGTCTCCGTCTACGACCACGCGCCCGTCCGCGTGACATACGACGAGCATGGTCTTGGCCTGCTCACCCATGTCTTGGCCGCTCTTGGCCTCGGGCTTGTCGACCTGCATGCCTTCGAGGTTTTGAATCGTGGTGGTGGTGACCATGAAGATCACAAGCAGCACCAACATGATATCGACCATCGGCGTGATATTGATCGAGTTGATGCCCTCGTCGTCGAAGTCCACTTGGCTCGCCACTATGCCGCGCCTCCCTTGGAGGGATCTTCCGAAGGGGCTGGATCGTGGCGGCTCTGATCGGCGAGGTGCGCGAGGACCGAGCTACTGAGCCCGTCGCCATCGGTCAACATGCGCTTCACTTTGCGCTGGAAGGCGTTGTAGGCCACGACCGCCGGAATCGCCACAAGCAGGCCGATGGCGGTGGCGACGAGCGCCTCGGAAATGCCGCTCATGATCTCCTTGGCGCCTTCGCCACTGGCCACGCCTTGTTCGCCGAGGAGGTGGAACACGCGGAGGATCTCGATCACGGTGCCGAGCAGGCCGATGAATGGCGCGTTCGCCCCGACCGTGCCGAGGAAACTGAGATTGCGTTCGAGGCGAATACGCTCTTGCGCCCGCACGGAGGCGACCATGGCTTCGATGGAGGCTTTGCCGCGCTGTGCCGTCCGCAGCATCGTTTCTGCCATGCGGGCGCCGGGGCTACTCGCTGCCTTGAGGAGTTTCGTGGCCGCGTCCTGCTTGCCGGCCGCGAGGTGTTCGGCTACGGGCGCCATCAGGCGCGCGTCTTCGCCCGCAAGGCTGCGATAGAAGATCCAGCGCTCCACGATGATCGCCACGCTGGCGAGACTGAGCATCACCAACAACCAAAGCACCCAGTTGGCGCCGAGCAGAGAAAACTGGAGGAATTTGTCGGTGAGATCCATGGCGAATGCCGCGAAAGGTAGCCGATACGGAGTTAGCTGGCCAGCTGCGGCGGGTCGACTGCGCGACTATGACCCAGGAAGGCGCGGCCAGGATTCGAAGCGGCTCGGTTCAGATGGCCCTTCCGCGCACATGGGCGAAGCGGTGAGGCTTCGCCACACCACGAGTGTGTGGACGCGCAGTCCACGTGGAACGACAACCGCGATGGGCGCGCGGTACATCTCCTGGGGTGTCGCGCCGCCCCTTGGTCCCAGCATGCGTGGTGCGAGCGTGACGACGGCGGGCGTCAGCCAGAGTTGGGCGGTGGCTCGAGCAATGAGAGGTAGAGGCGGCAGCGCCGACAGTCCGGATCCTTGGCGAGAACTGCCTTCCACTCGCGTCGGGCGTCGTCAGCTCTCCCTAAGGACCACAGTGCCACACCCAGATGGATGCGAGCGGGGAGGTAGTCGGGCCGGACGTTTCGGATGCTCTCGAGCTCCGCTAGCGCATCGTCCACCCGACCGATGTCGCGCAGCGTGGTGGCCATACGGGTGCGGATATCGACGAACCCGGGGCAGAGCTCAAGGGCCTTGCGGAACTCCTCGACGGCCCGGTGTAGCAACCCGGCGACGCGATAGGCCTCGCCGACGTCGGAGTGAAGATTGGCGAGCTTGCCACGGGCGAACGGGTCCAGCCTCTCGACCTCGCTCGCGTCCACGGTTTGGCGCCCAGCGGCGCGTGCGTAGACGATTTTTGCGTCCTCGTAGCGGCCGAGTTCGTTGTAGCAGACCGCGAGATTGAGGGCCGCCTCTGTGTAGCGGGGATTGATCTCCAGTGAGCGTTCGAAGCTTCCCCGCGCCACCTCGATCTGCCCTCGCTGGAAGCGGATGACACCCAGCATATTGTGCACATCCGCGAAACCGTCGTGCTCAGCGAGCACCTGAAGCAGATGCGTTTCGGCGTTTGTATACTCGCCCGCGATGTAGAACTCTCGTCCTACATTGAGATGGTGCTTCGTCTTGAGCTGCATGGCGCCTCAGCGGTGGGTCGGCGTGGCCGCGGGGGTCGGGGACGATCCCCGCGCTGCGGCGTTCTTGGGTCGAGGGGGCGACTTGGGTGTGGGCGGTTCGTACTCGGGGCGGGTGCGATGGGGGTCCGCGGGACCGTAGACCTTGTAGATGTGGTTGAGGTAAATGCGGGCCTGCTTCCCGTGGTGGTGCGCAGGGTGCTGGGTTTGCAGTTCACTGAAAGTGTTGCGGGCCAGCTCGATCTCGTCCATCCGCAAATAGGTAAGACCGAGCATGAAAAGGATATCTGCGTCGAATCCGGCACCGACGTAGCGCTTATGTGCGGCTTCGAGGCGACCGATGGCCGCGTGGGGCCGGTCGCGC
The DNA here is from genome assembly GCA_036479215.1 of Nannocystaceae bacterium. Taxonomy (GTDB): domain Bacteria; phylum Myxococcota_A; class Polyangia; order Nannocystales; family Nannocystaceae; genus FL481. The sequence goes on from JAZGFE010000203.1 coordinate 15,583, forward strand.
TCCAAGTAAAACTCCGCTACGTAGAGCTCATGCTCGAGCAGTTTATGCTGGACGTCGTCGCGAAGCTTCGCGGCATGGGCCGCCATGGGCGAGTCGGGATAGTGGTCGAAAAAATAGCCGAGATCCTGTAACGCGACCCGCAGTTGGGACTGGTCCCGCTGGTAGTGCCGGGGCAGGAGAAAAAAGAAATCCTCGGGGGCACCCATATACGCGGATACGGAGGCCATGTACGCGACCCAGCCGTTGCGGACGTGCTGATGGGTCGGGTGGAGCTTGGCGAATTGCTTGAACGCGTCGTTCGATGTGGCGTAGTTGCCCAGTTCGAAGTCGGCGCGTGCGATCAGGAGCTCCGATTCGACGGCGTAGCGAGAGAAGGGAAAACGGACGCGTACGAAGTCGGCGAACGTCGTGGCTTCCTCCCAATCGCGATCCGCGAACTCCGCGACCGCGAGCTCGTAGTTCTCGCGTGCAGTCTGCCCGTAGTCCGTCGAAAGGTTGGGTCCATTGGCGCATGCGCCCGTGACGGACAACACAAACGCGAAGCATGCGCCGCACGCTCTCGCGTAGAGCACGTGACGTTGGGGCGAGCGCGATCGTGCGTATGTTCGCGGACGGGATGTGTTGAAGGCGGCGGCCGAGAAAGCCTGCTGTTGCGTGCGGGGAGCCGGTCCGGACCGAAGCATCGAATTGGACGGTAGCCGTGGCGTGGTGGAGCTGTCAACGCGTCGCGGACGATCATTGCGCGGGGCGATCCCGTCTACGCGGACACCCGTGGCGGCGTAGGAGGAACGTGGGTCGCCGTGGACACCGGTGGACACGGTGGGACGGGTGGCGGATACCGGATACCGGGAGGATACCGGGAGGATACCGGGAGGATACCGGGAGGATACCGGGAGGATACCGGGCGGATACCGGGCGGCGTGCAGGTCTGCCGGGTGCGCCGGCCGGCTTGTGATAGTCATGGGACCTTGAGAGTGAAGCAGGCGTGCTTGGGGCTTATGCTGGTTGGAGGTGTGATCGCAGTCGTTTGGGCCTATGCCTCCCTCGGTGCAGTGGGAAGGCCGAGGCGGGCGATGGAGCGCGGGCCGAGGCTTGCCGGCGGTCCGGCTCGGCCCACGGAGCTGGCATCTTCGTCGCGCGGGGCTCCGGATCGTTGGCGTCGGGAGGCGTCGCGCCACGATCGTGCCACGACGCCGCATCACATACCGAGTTTCGCTCGAGACCACCGCGACGCGGCCAGAAGCGAGGACGACCGTCGCATCGCCTGGCTCGAGCCCGCGGAGCTCACCGCGCCGGAGGCTTCTGGACCGGCGCTCGAAGGGGCCGCGAGAGCGTGTCGCAGCGTGTTGACGCGGCTGGATGACGTTCTGGCACGGCCGAAGCGACCCACGGCAGCCGAGAAGCGCGAACTCTATCGTGCGGCCAGCGACGTGCTCAGCCAGGTATCGTTGTATACGAACAGTGAGGATCAAGATCATATGTCCTTTCTCGAAGAGGCGCGCGCTGAGTTGCTCGCGCGCATGAAGGCGCTCAAGCTCGAGCCGCCGCTGTGAACGACAGCGCAGCCACGAAGCGAATAGGATCATGGATGCCGACCCCTTTCTCCCTCGTGACTTGGAACGTCAACTCGGTGCGCGCACGCCTCGACAACGTGCTCACCTACCTCGACGAGCATGATCCCGATGTCGTCTGCCTCCAGGAGACCAAGGTGGAAAACCGCTCGTTTCCGAAGGTCCCGTTCATGGAGATGGGATATCAGGTGGCATTGCACGGGACCGGCGGTCGCGCTGGCGTGGCCACCCTCACCAAGGTCGAGGCCATGGACGTCGTCCGGGGGTTTCGCGTTGGCGAAGCGGATGCCCACCCACGGGTGCTCAGTTGCCTTGTCGCGGGTATTCGGATCTACAACCTCTACGTGCCCAATGGGCAGGCGATCGGAACGGAAGCTTTCGCCTACAAGTTGGCGTGGTTCGCACGACTGCGGGCGGAGTTGGAGCGTGAGGCGGATGGGAGGCCCGTACTTTTGTGTGGCGATTTTAACATTGCACCGGAAGATGCAGATGTGTGGAGTGTTGCGGCGATGCGAGGCTCGACGCATGTGACGCTTGAGGAGCGTGGGCAGCTGGAGCAACTGCGGGTGTTGGGTCTGAGCGATTGCTTCCTCAAGCCCGACTGTTTTCGAGAGCGTGGAGGGGTGTCGGGGCGCTTTACTTGGTTCGACTATCGGGGCAATGCGTGGCCCAAGCGGCAGGGCCTGCGCATCGATCACGTTTACGTCACGCGCGCTCTGCTCGATCGCTGCGTTTCGCTCGTGCACGACTACGAGCCCCGGGGTTGGGAAACGCCGTCGGATCACGTACCGGTTCGGGCTTGTTTCGACGGCCCACCCCCGTAGAGCAGGAGAGGACGCGAAAAGCGGACGCCGCGCCGATACGTAGACTATGATCCGCCGGATGTGCGTCTTCTGCTTTTCGCGCCGGTGCCGTCGAGCCCGTCGAGCCCGCCTCGTTTTCGTGGCCAGCCTGGCGGCGGGAACCACTGTGATGGGGATGCCCCGCACCGCGATGGCCGCGATGGAGCACGCGGGCCTAGTGGAGCCGGGCGGCGATATGGACGGGGTCTGGGAACTGATTCGCACCGGAGACGCCCGTGTGGACGCGGCGGAGTACGGAGCCGCCATCGAGGCCTACCACGATGCCTTGAAAACGCTGTCCACTCGGCCCCAGTGGTCCAGTCAGCTCAACATGGTGCGCAATACACTTGCCGAGGCGCACGAGGGGGCGTTCGGGTTGGACGCTGACGTCATTCATCTGCGGAAGGCGAAGGTGTTGCTCGGGGAATACCTCGGGAACTTGGCCGCGGATTCGGGCGATCGCGCCGCGGCCGAGACACGGCTCGCGGCGATCGAGGCCAAGCTCGAGCAACTCGGGACCGCCTCCGCACCGACGGCCGAGGTCGCCGACGCAAACCTCGTGGAGAAAGAAGATGAGCAGTCGCAGGGTTCGGTCGTGCTGGAAAAGACGACCCCGCGAGACGCTCCAGAGGCGGCGGAGCGGGCCGGGATTCCGGGGCAGAAACTCATTTTTGTCGGCGGAGGTGTGGCCGCGTTGGGGGCGGTCGCGTTGGGCCCAACCATCTACGGAGCGGTGGAGTGGCGAAGGCAGCAGCGAACCGGTCGCCAGGGAGTGGAGAACGGAGAGAGCCAGGCGACCCTAGACGAGATCCAGATCCGGCGTGATCTGGCGGCATTGATCACCGGAGCCGCCGGTGTGGCGGCGGCAGTGTTCGTGGTGGCGGGTGTGACCCTGATCGTCGTGGGTCGGATGAAACGTGGCTCCGCGGGGCGGACGGCCGTGGTCCCGCAGTTGTGGCGAGGTGGTGCGGGATTCGGTTGGGTTGGACGCTTCTAGATCGTTGGGGGACCGTTTGCCGGCCCCGAGGAGCGAAGCGGAGCTAAAGGGTGAAGTAGTGCCGATGCTCCCCAGACTGGCCCGGGAATTTTGTTCTGGATACGGCTGCGTCGATGCAGCGCGCGAGATCTTGGCTCACGCGACGACCCGCCGTGTCCGCGCTGGCGACCCGGCCGTTGGCCTTGATGACGATGGTTGTGGCCACGCGATCCCCAGGGAGTCCGCCGTGCTTGCGTCCGCAGGCCTTGGCGGCCTGGACGGCGCGGCGTGGCATCTTGAACGCCCGTTGGTCGCCCGAGGTCGCCGAGCCCCGTTCTTGATGCTGCTGGCCACGCCCTTTCTTTTTGCGTGACGCTTTGGTGGGACGCGCGGAGGCGGCACGCTGCCCTCGCTTCTCGCGACCATCCGCCAGACGGGGCGACCCCGCGGCATCAGGTGGGGCGGTGGCGGGAGATCCCGCTGGAAACACACCTCCCCCCGCCGTAGCTTCCGTCGGAAAAGGACCTCCGGGTTGGCGCGCTTGTCCCGTGCCCGGTGCTCCGGTGGCGCGGTCGTCCGTCGATGGCAGTACCCTATCCGTGCTCCCGCGCGAGGGCGTACCACCGCCCAAAGTTGCCGAGGGGACGGGGGCAGTATGGGTCGGGACCACTGCTGCGACCTCCTCCGCAAAGTTGCGCTGCGACGAGAGACGGGATGCGGCCACGCGTTCTCCGGCTGTTCCCTTCAGGGCCACATCCTCTTCGCCGCCCACCCACATCAGTGCAGCGACACCCGCCACCGCCATCGACGCGGCCAGCGCCGCGATCGGCCGCCAATTCCGGCGCGAGGTTTCCGCCCAGGTTGGGAGTGCGTCGTCTTCGCCTGCCTGCGTATCGGCGGCCTCGTTGCTCCACGTGTCGCCTTGGGCTCGTCCGTCGGCGGTCGCGGGCTCCCCGGAGGAGCGGCGTGCCCGCAGCGGCTCCAGCAGTTCTCTCGCTACGGACTCGGGCATCGTGTCGATGTCGAAGGATCCCGCTACCGCCATGCTGTTGCGGTTCGGAGGCCGATCGGTGCCGGGCGCTTCTGTTTGTGGAGCCACGGATGCTGTCGGCGTCGGATTTGTCGGCTCGGTGTCGCGCGCCGCCACGCGCGATGGCAGTCGTTCGTCGTGGTCGTCGTGGTCGTCGTGGTCGTCGTGTTGGTCGTGTTCGATCCCGCCGTCCTGCGTGGCGGGGGATGCGGGAGATGCCGCGGCGCGCGAGAGTCCGAGGCGAGCGCGCAGCTGGTCGGTCCGCGAGCTTCGCGAATGCTCGCGCGCGGAAGGTTCCGCTGTCGCCGGTGCCGCGACGCCCTCAGCCACCTCGGGGGCCACCGGGCTCGGCGATGGCAAGCCGGGAAGGGCGTCCGCGGATGGGAGGCTGGGGGAGAAGATGAGTGTGGCACGTGCTTCCCGGCGCTGGGCGTTCGCCGACCTTGGCGGTTGTGGGGAGGGCGCCGTGGAGTCGGTCGGCGTGGCCGGCTCGTCTTTTGTCTCGAGCGACGCGGATACGGGTGGTGGCACGAAGCGCTCCGTCTCTGCCGTTTGCGGCTGCACGTCGTTCCCGGCCGGCTGCTTGTCGAGCGCGGGCGCCGTATCGGTCGCGGTTCGGGTCGACGCGGCGCTCGGGGGCACGGGCTGTGCCGCCTCGGTCGCGGTGGGGCGTATGGAGGCTTGGGACGAGGTCGACGCAGCCGGAGTCTCTTCTTCGATGGTCAGGACTTGAGGGAAGGTGTCGTTTCGGGTCCGCATTTGAGCGTGGGATCCCTTCCGCAAGCCGTGCGACCGTCGGTCGTCACGGGGTGCAGGTTCGTAGTCGTGGATCGAACGGACAGCCTGGGCTGCCGAGCGACAATCGGGAAAACGATCCTCGGGAGACTTCGCCAGCAGGCGCAGCACCAGAGCTTCGATTTGTGGTGTGATGCCGTTGTCGGGGGCGACTTGTCGCGGAGACGGTGGCGGGTCGTGGACTTGTTTGTGGATGATGCCGGCGAAGGTTGGGGCATCGAAGGGGAGCTCGCCCGTGAGCAGCTCAAAGAGGACCACGCCCACCGCGTAGAGGTCGGCACGCTGGTCGAGCGGGCGCCCACGGGCCTGTTCCGGCGAGATATAGGCCGCGGTGCCAGCGGGCGAATCGACGTGGGCCGGCTGGCCTCCACGTGGGTCTTGTCCGGTCGAGGGTGCTGCGGCGCTCTTCTGCGCGTTCTCGACCAAGGACTCGGCACTGCCGAAATCGAGGACCTTGATGACTTCTCGCCCGCCGTCCAGTGTCTCTCGAAAACAGTTTTCCAGCTTGATGTCACGATGCAAAATCCCCGCCCGATGAGCGCACTGGAGCGCGGCGAGGATCTGCAACACGACAGACTTGGCGCGCGGCCAGGGTAGAGAGCCTTCTCGGTCGATGGTGACGGCGAGATCCTCACCCTCAAGGTACTCCATCACGAGGTAGGCGCTGCCGCCGTGCTCCGCGCCGGATTCGTGCACACGGACGATATTTTCGTGCTGCAGGTTGGAAGCGGCGTGGGCCTCGTGCATCCGTCGCTTGGCAACGCCGGGCTCGCGCGTTTCGAAGTTGTCGTAGAGCTTGACGGCTACGCGCTCTGAGGTGCCATCCACCTGCGCCAGGTAAACGGTGCCGTTCCCCCCCATCCCGATCCGCTCGACCAGGCGATATTGACCGGCGATCCGATCACCTTCTCGGTTGCGACGCCCGTGCCTTCGCGGGTCGGGCCCACGCGGAGCGTCCAGCGGTCCGGGGGGGGCCGGTCCGTGGGCTGGCGGCGGTAGCGATCGCTGCCCGGTCCGCTGTGGAGTGGTGTCCAATGCATTCCGACTGTACCGCAGGGGCCGCGGGGTGGAAACCCACGCGAGGCGGGGCCGTGACCGGATCGGCGTTCGCAGACGCCGCCGGTTCCGATTGTGGAAGTCTCGTTCTCGGCGTCCGGGCGGGACGGAGTGCGCCTGATCCGCCAGTGTCCGTACCTGCGGGTCACGGACCCGCGGTCAGCTCGTATAGGTTGTCGAGGAAAGTATTGTGACCCACCAATCGGTTGAAATATGAATTGGGGAAATCGGCATCCCAACGAACGTCCCACGCCAGCTGGAGCTCCGGCGTGACTTCCTGAATGGTGCCCCCTGTGCCGTAGTTACCCAGAGTGTTGCCGTTGGCCAGCCGTTGCGCCATCCCCCGCGCGCGCGGCCAGTCTCGGGTGTTCTTGTAGAACCATTTTTCGCGCAGGATCTTGTTTGTCCGGTCGAGTTCGAATTCCAGGAAACCGTGTTCCCCCGGTGGGTCGCGGTCGTCGAAACCGGGCATGTGAGACGAAACGAGTAGGGTGCCATCGGAGGTGAGATTCGCCCAGTGGTTGAAGCCAAACCCCCATGTCGCGGGTGAGAACCTCCATCCGCCGATGGCCTTGTCGCCCCATTCGGCCACCAGCTCGCCGCTCACCCGGTCGACCTGAACGATCGTGTTGAGATAGGGCATCGACAACAGGACCGTATCGTCGGCGGGATTCCAGTTCACTGTGTTGGTGTAGCATCGAGACCTGTGCTCGATCTGGCGGTCATCGGCCCACTGCGAACAGTCCCAGATGTTCCGAATCACGCCGGTGGGCCCGCGTTCCTTGAGGTAGGCACGCGGGCCCGAATGTGCGCGCGTGTTGAACAGTATCGAACCGTCGTCCGTGATGTCATAGCAGTCATCCATGCCCGGCACCTCGATCCGGTCGATGCGTTCGAGATCGAGGTCGAAACGCATGATCCGACCTTGGAGCACGCCGCCGACAAACTGCTTCTTCTCCACGATCAGATGGGAGCCGTCGCGGGCCAGCCGGGGGAATGCCATCTCCGGATTGTAGGCTCTATCGCGGTAGTACCAGACGATTCTTCCCGCGCGGTCGATGATGTACAGCCAGTAGGGGCCGTCGCGGTAGGCGTCTTGGTGCCGCGTCGCTTCGACGCTGCCGAACATCCAGCGATGTTCACTGGCGAGGGCGCGATCGTAGTGCGCGACGGTGGGGCGCGGCATGCCATGGGGCACGGTTCCGGTTCTTCTGCACTGCCGTGCCGTCTCGGTGCGGCGCTCTCCCTTGCGCGTCACGATACGAAAACGAACGTCCGTATCGCCAGGTACCCCAAGTAGGAGTTCGTGGTGTGAGCCCGGTAGTCCACCGCGTTCGGGCGAGTGGAGCCAATTGTCGTTCTCGAATGTGTACTCGATCCACACTGCCTCGCTCTCGTTGGTTTGCGTCCACGACACCTTCAGTATCGTGGCGACCGAGGCGTGCACGGTGACCGCCACGTCGCGGATCGGGCTGTCGTTCGACCCGCCGAGTTCCGCCTCGGAGAGGTCGTGCTCGCACACACCCGTCCACGGGATCGTGGGTGGCGGCGGTGCAACGCAACCCAACGCAACAGCGACCAGTCCCAAGCACGACTGGGCCGCGCGGCCGTACAGGAGGTAGTGCACGGTATGCACGGTATGCACGGTATGCACGGTAGCGAACTTGCACTTGTGATTCCACTACCTGCTGCTGCGATTCCATCCGACTTGGCGCGTCTCCCATCGGGGGACCAGAACGCCCGCCGCTGGCGCGCAACGGTTCATCGACGTGTCCGAGGCTGGGGCTGGACGCGTGCCAACACCAGGGGTAGGGTGACATCGTGACTTCCCGACTGTTTGTCTTGCACGCTCTGTTGCTCGGTATCGCCGTGTCGGGTTGCCGCGATGCGTTCGACCCCGGCGATCTCAGCTCGACGGCGGGGGACGGACACGGGCCTGGAGATGGCGATGGAGATGGAGACGGAGATGGAGACGGAGACGGAGACGGAGACGGAGATGGAGATGGAGATGGAGATGGAGATGGAGATGGAGATGGAGATGGAGACGGCGACGGAGATGGAGATGGAGATGGAGATGGAGATGGAGATGGAGATGGAGACGGCGACGGAGACGGCGACGGAGACGGCGACGGAGACGGCGAGATGTCCAGTGGCGGTGTGAGCAGTGCAACCGAGGGGGAGACGAGTGTCGAGCCGGCACCGAATTGTTCGGACTACTGTGAGCTGATGGAGGTGTGCATTGTAGGCAACGCGCAGTACGGCACCGGGCTACATTGCAAGGCGATTTGTGAACTCTTGCCTGTGGGCCAGGCCGGGGACGAATCTGGCCACAACTTGGCCTGCCGGTCTTTCTACGCGATCCAAGCAGGGGAGGCGGCCGACGTACACTGCATCAACGCGGGCCCCACAGGTGGCGCCACCTGTGGCGCCGATTGCGACGCGTTCTGTGCCATCACCCTCGCTGCGTGCACGGGGGAGAACGAAGTTTACCCGGACATGCTCACGTGCACGACGGCCTGTACCAAATTTCCCGCAGCGCCCGCTCCGTACCACGCAGGCACGCCGAACGCAGACACATATGAGTGTCGCGTCCGGCATTTGACGCTCGCGGCTCTGGACGCCAAAAACCACTGCCGACACGTGGCCCCGGAGTCCGACGTCTGCCAGTAGTTCGGTGACGGGGAGGGAGCGGGGAGGTCTGGGCCCCCCGGCAGCCCTCAGCTCTCGGCCAGCCCGAAGGCGTCGTGCAGCGCCCGAGTAGCGAGTTCGCCATAGCGCTCTTGAACCACCACCGATACTTTGATTTCCGACGTGGAGACCATCTCCACGTTCACATTTTCCTCCGCGAGCACACTGAACGCACGCGAGGCCACGCCCGCATGGGTACGCATGCCCACTCCTACGATGGAAATCTTACAGATGTTGGGATCTGCGTGGATCTGGAGCGCGCCGCCGCTTACAAACGGCAAGTTGGCGAGTAGCTCTACCGAGCGATCCAGCAGCGTCTTGGGCACCGTGAACGTCACGTCCGTGGTCCCCTGTCTGCTCGCGTTTTGAATGATCATATCCACCAGGACATCCGCCTCGGCGAGTTTGGCGAAGATTGCGGCGATGGTACCCGGTTGATCGGGGCAGTCCGCGAGGGTGACTTTGGCCTCGTTGCGATCGAGGGCCACACCGGTGACGAGGACGGATTCCATGTTCTTCTCTTCCGGCACGATCCATGTCCCTTCATTGCGGTTGAGGCTGGAGCGGACGTGGAGGGGGACACGGTATTTCATGGCGAAGGCCACGCTGCGGATATGCAGTACCTTGGCCCCGACCCCAGCCAGCTCGAGCATCGCTTCGTAGGAGATTCTGTCGAGTTTGCGGGCGTTGGGCACGACGCGCGGATCGCTGGTGTATACACCGTCGACGTCGGTGAGGATCTCACAGGCGTCCGCATGCAACGCAGCCGCGACCGCCACCGCAGACGTGTCGGTGCCGCCGCGACCGAGTGTCGTGATGTTGCCCTCGGGATCGACCCCCTGAAAACCGGCGCACACCACAATCTTGTTCGCCTCAAGGGCCGCGGTGAACCGTCCCTCTTCGATGGCCATGATGTGGGCATCGGTGAATCGACGGTCGGTCTGCAGTCCGAGCTGGTGCCCCACGAAGGACATGGCGGCGCCTCCGAGATCCTGGATGGCCATGCTCAGCAGTGCGGCAGACATTTTTTCGCCGGTGCTGACCAGCTGGCTGAGCTCGCGCTCGTGGCAGCGATCGCCGACCTTCATCGGTTCCACCCATCGGCCGTTCATGCGCGAGGTCGACTTCGCCCCGACGCAGAGCAAGTCGTTTGCCAGGGTGATGAGACGATCGGTTTCGCCCGCCATCGCGGAGACCACGACAATGAGCCGGCATCCTTGGCGTTGGCGGGCCAGGCAGCGTTCGGCTACCGCCCGGATGCGAGGCAGTGATCCGACGGAAGTGCCGCCGTATTTTTGGACCACGAGCACGGGGAGGCAGTTGTAGGGGCGGGCCAGGCCGCTGTAAACGGAATTTCCTTGGCCGTTGGGAGGCGAACCGATCCCCGTGTGCGAGACACGCGTTCCTTGACCTGGGCGGGTCGCTCTTGCAAGCTAGCGGCGGCATGTGTCCACGTCTCACGTCGCTCGGCTGTGCTTGGTTCGCTGTTTTCCTAGTCGCCGCGTCTTCGCCGGTCGTGGCGGTGGCCGGGACCATTCGGCGCGAGCCGGCGAGCGCTGCGGTGGCCGAAGAACCCAACACGCAGGCGCGCATACTCTACGAGCATGGCGCCACGCTCTACGCGACGGCGGATTACGACGGGGCGATCGAGGCGTTCACACAGGCCCTGAAAATCGCCAACGCGCAGGGAGCTGCACCGCGTGTGGGTGGCCTGCTCCTGTTCAACATCGGCAAAGCCCACGTCAAAGCATACGAGGTGCGCCGCGACGTCAGCGAGCTGCGCCAGGCCCTGGCCATCTACGGGCGCTTCGTCGACGATGCGAAAGAAGGGGCTGGCTATGCCGAAGGCGATGTGCGGGACGCCGAGAGTGAGATGGTCACCATCCGCGCGCAGTTGGCTGTGCTTGAGAGGGAGCGCGAGCTCGCGCGCCCCGTCGGCGCGGGGCAAACCGCCGAGCCAAGTCCGGGTACGTCCGCCGTGTCACCCGCGACAACAGACACCTCTGGACGTCGGCGCCCGTCCCGGAGCCTCGGCCTCGGCCTTGTGGTGGGGGGCGGCGTGGCAATGGCGGCCGGGGGTGGTCTCATCGCCTACGGGGCGGGCTTCCGGGCAGCCGCGCTCGATGATCCTGGTGTGAATTCCCCCCACGACCAGCTGACGAAGGATGAGCGCGAATTCGTCGACTGGGAGGCCTTCAAGGGGCGGTTGGTGATGGGCGGCGGAGGTGTGCTGGCGGCGGCTGGTGTGGCGACGGCGGTTCTGGGCGTGCTCCAGCTACGTGCCGCGAAACGCGACATCGAGTCCGCGCAAGTTGCGGTAGCTGGAGTGGTGCGGCCCGGCTTCGCCGGCGTCGGCATCACGGGTCGGTTTTGAGCCCCAACGTCTCGGCGTGTATACAGGCCCGATATGAAGCATGCGGCCTGGTTCCGATGCGCGAGCGGCTGCGACGGCCGGCATGCGCTGAGTGAGGTGATCTATCGCTGCCCGTCCTGCCGGGGCCTGCTGGAAGTCGAGCACGACATGGAGGCGCTGCGTGCACGTTCGGCCGCGGCGTGGATGCGACTCTTTGACGAACGCTATCTTCGCACGAAATGGCCCTTTGGTAGTGGTGTCTGGGGGAAGCTCGAATGGGTCCAGCCCCATGTGAAGCCCGACAACATCGTGTCCCTGCTTGAAGGCGGGACGAATCTGTTTTTCGCTGAGCGCTACGGCAAGGAACTCGGGTTGCGCGATCTATGGATCAAGCAGTGCGGGATCAGTCATACCGGATCCTTTAAGGATCTGGGTATGACGGTGCTCGTATCGACGGTCAAGCAGATGCTCGCCGACGGACGAGCGATCCGTGCGGTGGTTTGCGCGTCCACCGGGGACACCTCTGCTGCTCTTTCCGCATACGGAGCGGCGGCTGGGATCCCCGTGGTCGTTTTGCTCCCGGCCAATAAGATTAGCGCGGCGCAGTTGGTACAGCCCCTGGCCAACGGGGCGCTGGTGTGCAATCTCGACACTGATTTTGACGGTTGCATGCGCGTGGTGCAGCGGCTTACGGAGGACGACAGTATCTATCTTGCCAACTCGATGAATAGTCTGAGGATCGAGGGGCAAAAGACGATCTCCATCGAAATCGTGCAGCAGTTCGATTGGCAGGTCCCCGACTGGGTGCTCGTGCCCGGCGGCAACTTGGGTAACGTCTCGGCACTGGCCAAAGGGTTTCTCGAGATGCGGGAGATGGGGATCATCGATCGTTTGCCTCGCCTGGTTGCATGTCAGGCGGAGCGTGCGAACCCCCTGTATCGAGCTTTCGTGCGCGCTCAAAAAGAGGGGCGTTCACTGGCCGAGCGGGACTTCGAGCCTTTGACCGTGGATCGGACGCTCGCGTCGGCGATCCAGATCGGCGCGCCCGTAAGCCTGCCCAAGGCGGTGCGCGCGTTGTGTGCCTGCGATGGGCTGGTGGAACAAGCGACGGAACGGGAGCTCGCCGACGCCGCCGCGAGGGCCGATCGCACGGGTATGTTCAACTGCCCCCATACCGGGGTTGCACTGGCCTGCCTCGAGAAGCTGACGGCGCGCGGTACGATTCTCCCCCACGATCGGGTGGTCTTGGTATCCACAGCCCACGGCCTCAAATTTACCGAGTTCAAGACCCGCTACCATACCGATCAACTCGAGTTTGAGGGCGCGCACGCCAACAAACCGGTCACCATGGGTCGGGAGCCCGATGAAGTCCTGAGCCAATTGCACCGTCTGCTGGATGCGAGGGGCTAGCGCCACGAGCCGTTGGCACCCATGCCACGTTTGCTATGCTGCCGCAGGAGCTCGGACCATGCGTGTGGGGGTGATCGGGGGGATCTTGGCTGCGTTCGGTTGCATTGCCTTCGCTATTGGCTGTCGCGGTGCCGGAGAGAGCCTGTCTCCAGACCGCGATGCGAATCCGGAGACGGTGTTGGACGCCCGATCAGAGACCGGCGGGCGACAGGTTTTTCCACCGCCTCAAGCGGCGCGGCGTCCCGAGTCTTTGGAGTTGCACGGCACGACTTGGGTCGACCCGTATCGGTGGTTGCGAAACAAGGGGGCACCCGAAGTGACGCGCTATCTGCGGGAAGAAAACGTGTACGCGCGACGCATGCTCTCCCTCGAAGAGGCCCTTGTGGCGACACTGTACCAGGAGATACTGGAACGTACGGCCGAGATAACGCGTTCGACCTTGTCGCATGTTGGCGACTCGATCGTCTATGAGCAGTGGCGACGGGAACGTCCCTTCCCGACCTACTATAGGCAGCGTACGGACGGGTCCGGTACTCCACAGCTGCTATTGGATGTGGAACAGTTGGCGGGCGGGCATGCCCACCCTCGTGTCGTCGCCTTCGAGTTGTCGCCCGATGGACGCTACTTGGCCTATTGTCTCGACGATGAAGGCATGGGTGAAGCACGGCTGGCCATACGTGATCTCGCCACCGAATCCGAGGTCGGCCCCGCTGGCATTGAGCGCGTGACCTCGATTGTGTGGGGGGGAGGGGGGCGCACCATCTATTACGCAGTGAGCGATGTGGTGACCGGTCGCCCGTATCAAGTATATCGCCGCGGTATCGGAGGTCCGAGATCCGAGCTTATGTACACCGAAACCGACCCGGCCTTCGCGGTGGAGCTACGACGCTCATCGAGCGGTGGGTATCTGTTCTTGCGCAGTGAGGGGGTCGATACATCGGAGGTTCGATTTCTGTCGGCTTCGGACCCCAAGGGGCAGTTTAGGATGATCGAAGCGCGTCGCTCGGGGCACGACTATCGTGTCACGCACCGGGCGGCGTCGTTCTACATTCTGACCAACGGGGTCAGACGTGGCGGCGCGCACTCGCGTCGGGTCGTCCGCGCCGCGGTACAGTCGCCTTCGGCCTCGGGGTGGATCCCGGTGTTGCCGGCGCGCGGGGCAACGAGCGCTCGGCGAATGGAGATGTTCGCTTCGTTTCTCGTGGTGCACGAACGTGAGCGGGGAGAGGCGCAGATTCGCGTGCTGGAGTTTGCGACGGGAGAAGACCATCGTATCGGTCGACCGGCCGGATCCGCCCCGCTCGCAACGGTGCCAGGTCAAGACTACCGTGCCTCCAGCTACAGATTTCGGCGGGTCTCCCCGATCACAGGTCCCACGGACTTCGAGTACGATGTGCGACGGCGATCGATGGTCACCCTTGGGGAGCCACGCGCGTCCGATTCGCAGGGGTATCGGAGCGAACGTTTGTTCGCTGCGACAAGTGACGCCACGAAGATCCCCATCACGTTGATGTTCCGGCACGACGCATTCGCCGACGGACCGGCACCACTGTTGCTCGATACCTTCGGAGCTCATGGGGTTGTCCATGCTCTCGACTATTCGCCAGCGTACGCGAGCCTTCTCGATCGTGGGATGGTGGTCGCCCTGGCGCACGTTCGGGGCGGAGGTGAGCGCGGTGATGCTTGGCATGAAGGTGGGAGCCTCTGGAACAAGCGCAACAGCTTCAGTGACCTGATCGCCGTGGCGGAGTTCTTGCTGCGCGAGCACTACACAAGTCGCGCGCAGCTGGCCCTGTCGGGGACAGGTGCCGGGGGTCTGGCAGTGGCAGCGGCGATCAACGAACGGCCCGATCTTGTCGGCGCTGCGCTCTTGCGCAGACCCTCTGTGGATGTCGTGAACACGATGTTGGACGCGAGTCTTCCCGGCACCGCGGGTGCACTGGGTGAGTGGGGCAACCCGGCCGAGAAACGCGATTTTTCCAATCTATTGGACTATTGCCCGTATCTGAATTTGCGCGATCAGTCGTACCCTGCCTTGCTGGTGCGTGGGGCACTCAACGATGCCGTGACGATGTATTGGGAGCCCGCCAAGTACGTAGCGAAGCTGCGTGTTCACACAACCGGCGACAAACGACTGTTGCTGCTGACCGATATGCACGCGGGGCACGGCGGCCCGTCGAGCCGCCTGGATCGGTGGCGGGAGCTCGCCGTCGACCACGCCTTCCTGCTGCGTGAACTTGGTGTTGTCGACTAACGCAAGTCAGCTATCACCGTTGGAACGTCTGATGTCGGGGAGTGTCCGATGTTGTGACGTCCGGCGACCTGGCATCCGAACTCATGGAGTCTTGCGTCCTCGGATGGCCATGAGTTCCACGGTGAAGGTGAGCCGAGCGTCCGCCGGTATCTTTCCGCGGGCCCGCTCGCCGTAGCCGAGTTTCGCTGGGATCACGAGGCGCCGGAGCTCACCGATTTTCATGCCCAAGATGCCCCGGTCCCAGCCTTTGATCACGCGGCCCTTTCCAAGGGGAAATTTGAATGCGCTGCGCCGGATCGAGCTGTCGAATACTGTGCCATCGTCCAATTTGCCTGTGTAGTGCAGGACCACCTCTTCGCCGTTCTCTGCGGGGGCGCCCTTCCCCTCACCGAACACTTGAGTTTCGAGGCCGTCGGCACTAGTTGAGCTACGGATCGGTTTGCCCGCGAAGGCCGACTCGGGCTGCGCTGGGGGCGGAGGAACCTCGATTTCCAAGAGCTCCACTGTGAACACCAACGTCGAGTTGGGCGGAATTTTTCCCGCTGCTCGCGATGCGTATCCCAACTTGGCCGGGACCGTGAGGCGGCGTTTTCCGCCCACGCGCATGCCCGGAATGCCCTGGTCCCACCCTTTGATCACGCTGCCCTGACCGAGCGCGAAGGAAAACGGCTTTTGACGCGGTATCGAGCTGTCGAAAGCAACGCCGCTGAGCAGGTGTCCCGTGTAGTGGACAGCAACGGTGTCCCCAACGCTTGCGAGCTTGCCCTCTCCGACCACAAAGTCGTCCACTACCAACCCGCCGTCGTGTGTTTCGCTGAGGACCACGCTGCCGTTGAAGGGCGGCGCGAACTGTATTCGATCATACTTGGCAAAGGCGTCGCTATACAGCGCCAGAGGTTCGTCTGTTCCGGCGATCCGTCTTCCGCCGTGCCCCTTCTTGCTCTTCTTGCTCTTCTTGTTCTTCTTGTTCTTCTTGTTCTTCTTGTTCTTCTTGTTCTTCTCGTTCTTGTCGCCGTCATGAGAAGCCAGGCCGGAGTCGTGCTCTTGCGGCGGGTGGCGACAGCTGGGGACGACCAGGGCGAGGCAGAGGGCACAAAGAGCGCGGGCGACGAGGCACATGGCTTCGCGGTATAGCGGATCTTCGCTCCGGCGGGGGCGCTGGCGGGGTCCAACCGAGCCCAACCGGAGATGTGGTTCGCGCAAAAAACGCCGTGGTGTGACGTGTCCTAGTCGCCCAGGGCGACTGGCCAGCGCGCCCAGTCGAGGACCGACTTGAGCGGGACAACGCGCACACTCTCTTTGGTGAGTGCGTAGGCGATGAATTCCTCGACGGCCTCTTGGCGCTCCTTGGTGGTTGCGTTGGGCGGCGCGGTGTATTTCGTCGAGTACTCGCCGGTGTGGGCACCGAACATCATGGGGGCCCGATTGCCCTCAAGCCGCAGGTCGAGCGTGTACTTGAGCGTGGCGAGGAACTCGGCCTTGGTGAGCTGGAAGCCGACCCATAAATTATAATCGAAGCCCGTGATCTTCCCGCCTTCCGTGTCGAAGAAACTGTGCAGCGTTGCGAGCTTGTCCCGCAGACCGGACGCAACACCATACTCCTCGCATTTTTCGTCCGGCGGGACAATCACGGGGTGGACCGGGAGTTCCCAAAGTCCTGGGCGGGGGGTGATCGGTTTCTTAAGATCCCACTCTACGAGGACCTGATGCCCGGGACTGCCCATGTCGAGCGTGTAGGGCCAGTTGTAGTTGCGGCCGTCGTGTTCGGGCTGCCAGCCATCCTCGATGCTACAATCGTACCAAAATTTGAGTTCCTGGACCACTTGCAACGTCGCATCGTTGTACTCGAGGAAGGGTGTTCGAAACCCGAACAACTGGCTCGCATCTGCGCCGATTCCTTTGGTGGCGTCGGGGGAGTGGGTGACCTCGTCCGGGTCGAAGGGCTTGACGAGCCAGTCGTTACAATCACTGATCTCTTGCTTCCATTGGGTCACGTCGAAGGCCGCGCCGTGCAAGTGGCCGTAGGTATGGTTCCCAACCTCGTGGCCATCTTGGACGGCGATACGCCATGCTTGTTTGATCAGGACCGGGCTCTCCGACATCCAGTTCCCGATATACGTTGCGGTATTGTAGAAACTCACGCGGGCGGGCGTTCCGTCAAAAGTAGCGGCCTGGTTGCTGCCGGAAGGATTGACCTTGTCGCGGAAGAAATCGGTCGCCCATTTGAGACCGCCTTCGCCCCCGCTGCCTTCGAGCCCCGAGTACGCGTTGTCGTCGAATCCGATGGATACGAACATCGGAACTTTGCTGACCTTGAGATCGCAAGGCGGGTCTTGCGAGGCGTCGACCGTGTCGGTCCAGTCGAAAGCCGGGGCCGCAACGCCATCATGGTCGCAGTCGCTCGAACCCGGCTCGTCATCGTCATCGTCATCGTCATCGTCATCGTCGCCGTCGCCGCTCGTCGCGTCATCATCATCATCATCATCATCATCATCATCACCCCCATCGCCATCGCCATCGCCATCGCCATCGCCATCGCCATCCCCGGCAGCCGAGGTGTTGGGCGGGAGCTTGCTCGCCTGGGGGGCTGGCTCGGCGCAGGCCACGAGGACTACGGTGATGGGAACAAGTGTGGCGAGGGGGAGGTATCGGCGGGACATGGTGGCGTCGCTCGCATCGGGCGAGCAGATGCCGACAGTAGCAGGGCTGCGAGAGCTGGTGGCGTGCCGTTGCAAGATGCCCTCCGAGGTATGCCGCGCCTCTCCAGCGGTGCGATGTGTGAGTGCGATGTGCGCGCGTGCCGTTCGGGACATGGAGCAAAGCGCCTCCACGGTTCTTCGGCCGCGGCTCACTGACGAGACGGATGCGGCGGTTCCGCGCTCCGAGATCCACAGCGAGGGTGCCGTGGCGCGTCCACCTTTTCTGCCTGATCCCTAGTTGCTGCTGGTGTGGAGGTCTCCAGCGCCGGTTTTCGCTGGCTGGGCCCGGGGGATGGGAGGCCGCCCGGGAGCGTTGTGCGTGGTCGTGCGGTCGATGTTAGCCTTTCCGTCTCGCCGACTTTGCTTGGAGCGCCCGCATGACACTCAATTTCCACCTGTTCTTCAAAAACGCACCTATCGCCCTCTCTCTTTGCTCGATCGCTTGCGGCCGCGACCCACTCTTCCTTGGCGATAGTTTGGTGGCCGCGACGGGGACAGGCAACGATGACGTTGGTGGCGGACCGTGGTCGGATGAAAATGGAGATGGAGATGGGGATGACGATGGGGATGACGATGACGATGACGATGACGATGACGATGACGATTGGGACGATGATGACGATGACGATGACGATGACGATGACGATGACGATTGGGACGATGATGACGATGACGATGACGATGACGATGACGATGACGATGACGATGACGATGACGATGACGATGACGATGACGATGA
>JAZGFE010000204.1:0-7883 GCA_036479215.1 Nannocystaceae bacterium
ACAACAACGACAACAACGACAACAACGACAACAACGACAACAACGACAACAACGACAACAACGACAACAATAACAACGACAACAACGACAACAACGACAACAACGACAACAACGACAACAACGACAACGACAACGACAACGACAACGACAACGACAACGCCAACGACGACCCGGCCCCTGAAGGTGACGATGACTCGAACTAGCGAGACGAGGATCGATGGTCGTCCCGGCGCTCGAAGTATCGAGTTGTTCAACGCGGCGCGTGCGGTACTTCCTGGCGGCGTCAACAGTCCCGTGCGCGCCTTTGCGTCCGTGGGCTCCACGCCGCCGTTCGTCCGGCGCGCAGCTGGTTGCCGGATCTACACCGACGACGGGGCGGAACTGATCGACTACGTGGGCAGCTGGGGGCCTGCGCTGTTGGGGCACGCGCACGGAGAGGTTGTGGAGGCCGTATGCCGCGCCGCCCTCGACGGCCTGAGTTTCGGCGCCGCCACTGCCGGTGAGACGGAGCTCGCTGAGCGCCTACGCGACGTGGTCCCCGGGCTGAAGGGAGGGATGCTGCGCATGGTGTCTTCCGGCACCGAAGCGACGATGAGCGCGCTGCGGCTCGCCCGTGGCGCCACCCAACGAGACCTCATCGTCAAGTGTGACGGCGGCTACCACGGCCACGCGGACATGTTGTTGGTTGCAGTGGGCTCGGGCGCCGCCACGCTGGGGATTCCCGGTTCGGCCGGCGTGCCGAAACACGCGGTGCAAGACACACGACTGGTCCCGTACAACGACCTACCCGCGCTCGCCGAGTGCTTCTCGCGTCACCCGAACCAGATCGCGGCGGTGATCGTGGAACCGGTCGCGGGCAATATGGGGTGCGTACCGCCACGGCCCGAATATCTCGCGGGCCTGCGCGAGCTCACCTCCGCCAACGGTACGATCCTGATCTTCGACGAGGTCATCACCGGCCTTCGCGTGGCGCCCGGCGGCGCTCAGGAGCTTTTTGGCGTCACGCCCGATCTCACCTGCCTGGGTAAAATCCTCGGCGGAGGGATGCCAATGGGCGCCTACGGTGGACGGCGCGACCTCATGGCGAACGTGGCGCCACTGGGGCCCGTGTACCAAGCAGGGACGTTGAGCGGAAATCCGCTGAGCGTAGCGGCTGGCCTGGCCACCCTGCGTGTCTTGCAGCGCGACCGGCCCTACGCGGCCCTCGAGCGCATCGCCGGGCTGCTCTGCGATGGACTTGCCGAACGAGCACGCCACTGCGGCATTCCTTGGCACGGCAACCGTGTGGGGTCCATGTTCAGCGGTTTCTTCCAAGATGGCCCCGTAGACAACTACAGCGACGCCCAACGTAGTGACACGAGCCGCTTCGCACGATGGCAACAGGCCATGCTCGCGCGCGGCATCTACTTGGCACCGTCCCAATTCGAATGTGGATTCGTGTCGATAGCGCACGACGAGGGGGCCATCGCGCAAACGCTACAGGCCGCAGGCGAGGCATTCGCCGAACTGGTCGCGGGCGGATGACCTCTTGCGTCGCGGCAGACGCGATGAGCACACACGATTCCCAGCACAAGACCCGCCCGACCGATCCACGCGGACCCTCAGATCCACGCGGACCCGCGCCGTGGTTCAACCACGCGTCGGCGGCGTCGGTGGGCATCGAGATCGCGGTGATGTTTGCCATGGGCACGTTCGGCGGACTGTGGCTCGAGGACCACGTCACTCACTGGGCGCCTTGGACCACGCTGCTGGGCATGCTTTTCGGAGCCGCCGCGGCGAGCATGGTGCTCTTGCGACTGATCCGCCAACATGGTCGAGCCATGGCGGCCAAGGCCGAAGCGGAAGCAGCGGAGACAGCAGCACGGACGGCGCAGCGGCCCTCACGCGAGGAGGCGCGACCCCACACCAACGCCTCGCCCAACGCCTCGCCCAACGCCTCGCCCAACGCCTCGCCCAACGCCCTTGGCACAGCCGCGACCGCGACCCACGGCTCCGCCACCGACTCGGCCGCAACTGCAACTTCGGCCGACCTGTGGGATATGCCCGATCGCCTCGACGGCATCGACAACCTGTTGGATCTGCAGCGCTCCACCACGACCCTCCCAGACGAAACACGCATCCACCCGGACGAGCGCGATCACGTGCCCAAGCCCGATCCACGCGACGCTGTGGTCGACCACGACGAAGCTGACGACCACGACGACCGCGACGAAGCGAGCGACAGCGAGCAGGGTAGCGAGCGTGACGACAAGGGAGACCCGCATTGAAGCCCGCTCCTGACGCGTCGCGGGGTACGGACCTTCTACGTCGCAGTGCGGTTTGGCACGCGACCCTCGTAGCGATCGCCGCAATTCCCCTCGCCATCTCCAACAAATCCCACATTTTCGCGGGCTTGGCGCTTGGCGCATTTCTCATGTTCGCCAACGTAGCGATGCTCACAAGGGCCCTTGCGCGTGCATTTCTCGCGACCTCCGAACCCCCACAGCCCACAAATCGCACCCTTGGCTGGATCGTGCGTTGGCCCCTTCTGGCGCTTGCCTTGGTCGGCATCCTTTGGTACATGCCCGCGCGTCTAGAGGGCGTTCTCGCAGGGATCACCATCTCGTTGGCGAGCACAGTCATCGCCGCTCTCCGACTCTCAGCGAACGAAAGCAACCATGGGTGACCACGACACTTGGTACACCGTTTTAATGCCCGAGTTTTGGGCGCGGCTTGAGCACGGACCTCTCAAGGATCAACTGGGGCGTCAGTGGGAGTGGCTTCTCTTCAGGGACACTCACTTCTCGCTTGTGCACGTCGCTGGCGCCGTGATCGCCTGCGCGTTCATCCTGCTTCTGACCACACTGTACCGCGCCAGCATCAAAGACCCCACGCAAGGCGTGGTACCCCCACGGCGTTGGACCTTGGCCGCCATGCTCAACAGTTTTGTTGAAGGTACCTTCAACATGGCGGTGGACATCATGGGCGAAGCCAAGGCACGCACCTTCCTGCCGCTGTTCGGCACGTTGGCGCTGTTCATCTTCTGCTGCAACATCCAAGCGCTGATCCCCGGTTTTCTACCGGCCACCGACACCCTCAAGACGAACCTCGGCCTCGCCCTGCTCGCCTTCGTGGTCTACAACGCCGTGGGTCTCAAAGCGCAGGGGCTCCGCTACCTCGCTCACTTTGCGGGGCCGAGCTTTAGCTGGACACCCAAAGGGGTCCAGTTCCCGTGGCTGTTCCCGCTGTTCATCCCATTGGAGATCGCCAGTCATCTCGGACGCCCCCTGTCACTTTCGCTGCGGTTGATGGGGAATATGGTCGCCGACCACAAGGTGATCGCCATCATGCTCTCCCTCGTTCCCCTGCTCGTCCCCGTCCCCTTCCTGCTCCTCGGCGTCATGGTCTGCATCGTCCAGACCGTGGTGTTCACCGTATTGACCATGATCTACGTCAGCATGGCCGCAGCCCACGCTGAGGACCACTAGACCGCGAGCCGGAACGTCGCCTTTCATCCCCACAGTCTTCCAGGAACCACACCAACATGCGCAACCGCATTCTCGCCCCCCTCGCAACCCTCGCAATCCTCCTCATGCCCTCCGTGGCCTTCGCGGCCAACCCCAGCGGTGGCGGCGACAGCAACTGGGCCTACGCCATGGCCGTCGGCCTGATCATGGGTCTCGGCGTACTCGGTGGCGGTCTGGGCCAAGGCCGCGCTGTAGCCGGTGTGCTCGAAGGCATTTGTCGCAACCCAGGCGCGAAAGACGCTGCTTTCGTCCCCATGTTGCTCGGCCTCGCGTTCATTGAGTCGCTGGTGATCTTCGGCATGGTGATGTCGATCATCGTGCTCGGAAACATCTCCTAGGGCTGTGTTGTCCCCGTGTCTCTGGGGGCGTGTTGCGCTGTCGGCGAGCCGGTCAGTGAGACGGCGCGCCTGGCAGCGACGAACAGAGGCAACAGGGCGGCCACAGACCTACGTGGTGCCCCTGGGTTGCGTGCTCCGGTCCCCCCTTCACAAGGGCGTTCACAACGCCCATTGTGAAGGGGACTAGCTGTCTTGTTCGGCCAGCCATCGCTCACTGTCGATGGCCGCCATGCAGCCTGTGCCAGCGGCCGTCACCGCCTGGCGGTAGATCTTATCCGCCACATCGCCGCAGGCGAACACCCCCTCGATATTGGTCGAAGTGCTTCCCGCGTTGAGCTTGAGATAGCCTACGTCGTCCATATCTAGCTGCCCCTTGAAGATCGAACTATTGGGCACGTGGCCGATGGCCAAAAAGAAACCGGTGACGTCCACGACCTGAACAGCATCGTCTTGGGTATTGCGCAAACGCATACCGACCACTGCGTCGTCGCCGAGGACCTCGTCCACGACGCTATTCCAGTGGACCTTGATCTTAGGATTGTCGAGCGTCCGCTGTTGCATGATCTGGCTCGCACGAAACGCATCGCGTCGATGGACCAGATGCACACTTTTGCACATGCGCGTCAGGTACTGAGCTTCCTCCATCGCCGTGTCCCCACCCCCGACGACCGCCACATCCTGATCGCGATAGAACGCACCGTCACAGGTAGCGCAGGCACTCACGCCCTTGTTTCGCAGACGCTGTTCGCTTTCGATGCCCAGATAGCGGGCAGTCGCCCCAGTGGCAATGATCAGGGCATTGCAGGTGAAGTCCGTTTCCTCCGTGGTCACTTTGAACGGCCGCCGCGACAAGTCGACCTTGACCGCCACATCGTAGACAACCTCCGTACCGAAGCGCTCCGCTTGCTCCCGCAGTTCCTCCATCATCTCCGGACCGCTGATTCCCTTGGGGTACCCCGGGTAGTTCTCGACATCGGTGGTCGTGGTCAGCTGCCCACCGGGCTCGGGGCCCGCCACCACCAAAGGGGATAGGTTGGACCGCGCGGCGTAGATGGCTGCGGTATATCCGGCCGGGCCGGCGCCCAAGATCAGAACATTTATATGTCGGGTTGCGCGATCGCTCATGTGCGCCCGCGAGTGTAGACGCTCAAAAAACGCCCGACAAGCCGAAGCGCACCAACACGTCGAGAGAGCGCAACTCCGATTCAGGCCGAGCGAGACCGATGGGCCACATCGCGACGGGCGCGGCGACGAACCACAACAGTCGGGGCCCCTTGTCGGCCCCGCCCGGACGCAGAGCAACGGTGCCATGCAACGCTGGGCCCGCACGGACCTGCAACAATTGCTCGATGGGGTACGAGGGATGTAGCAACGCTTCGCTCACGATCGAGACCCGTAGCCACGGCAGGACAAAGCCGGTAAGCGCCACTTCGTTTCGGGGGCGAGCCTCTAGATGCCAGCGCCGTTCGGAGGATTCCAGCGCGCGCAGGTCCACGCGCAAACGGTTCGCCACGCCGAAACGGCGACTCGCACGACTATGGCGCCCCGCGGACATACCCAGCTGTACGACGTGCTCTTGCAGCGCCGAGCCATCGACGGGAAAGGAGCCGCGTGCGTAGCCGTAGTCCGCGAGTAGGGAGACCATCGGCGTGACGCCAACGCGCACACCGCCCCGCACGAACATGCTGGTGTCGCCGGGATCCTCGCCGCCTGTCCCGACGAGTCGGCGGGCCTCGAACTGGGCAGCCAGCGCCACGCGACCGCCGATGCCTACCGCCGTACCGGCCGTTGGGATCACCGAAGTACGAGCGCGGACCTCCGCCGCCCCCGCCCGGCCCGAAGCGAAAAATGTGAAGGTGAACGCGAGTAGAATGGGGAGCAGCCAAGGCATCTCCGATGTGGGAAGCAACCATCGTGCCCACCGACCCTCGCCCAGACCGCACACACCGGATGCGAGACCCAAGCGCGGCCACGTCCGCCCTGCCACGGCGGCAATCCAGTCACCCCTCACTGCGTGGCGCGGCCTGCCCGCCACACGCCATGTACCGGGCGTGCGACCCCTCAACCGGGCTGGCTGCCAACCCTGGAACCGAGGCAACAGACCGTGACCGCTTTGTCGGGCTCGGCCACGCCCACTTTGTCTCCGCCACTCACGTCAGGTTCACAAGACTCGCTCGTTTCGCCATTAAAACGGACAAACCAGTCGAACCGGCCAAGCATGAGCGCAACCTCCACACATCCCGCACCGTCCATCGCCTTGTCCGTTCCGGCCAAGGGCACATCGCACGTACCCGACTGGATGGTGATATCCGAATCACAGGCGCCCGCAAGCGCGCCACAGCCCCCTTCACACTCGCTGCAGCTGCGCGCGTCGGTGTAGCCCTCGTAGTACAGTGTGCGTTCTGTGTAAGGCGTCCCGCTGGGGCACAGGACATCTCCCCCTGTGTAGATGCAATGATCGACGCTGAATGGTGACGGGGGGATCGGTGCACAGACTTGATCGTCGCTGCAGCCAAGTTGATCGAGTTTCACGGATGGAGCACAGCCCACGAACATGTTGTCCCAGCTAGGATCTACAATCCTAGTTTCCGCGTTCTTCTCGCACCGGCCCGTAAGAGATGTCCCGGCGATGATTCGGAGCTGGACGAGGTAGGCCTGCCGCTGGTGTGCCGGAACACGAACGGTGTCCACGAGCTGCGTGCAGCCACCATACTCCACGCTGGCATTGTCCCACTGATCGGGGGTGTTCTCGCAGAGGCTATGCCCCACCTGGATCGGTGAACAACCGACATCAGCTGGGTCGCATGCGCAGGTACACGCATGTTCGCCCTCTAAAAATCCTTCGTAAGCGGTCTTGTTCGTGCCCGAAAAATCGCCTGAACAGCTCGGCGGCGTATCCTCGATGGCGCCGACGTAAGCCGCAATGGGACCGGTCCACCCGCTGACGCCCGCGCCCACGCAAGCGTGCGTTGCCGCGGGCCATTCCACCGCATCACCGTCTCCGTCCCCATCTCCGTCTCCGTCTCCGTCTCCGTCTCCGTCTCCGTCCCCATCTCCGTCTCCGTCTCCGTCTCCGTCTCCGTCCCCATCTCCGTCTCCGTCTCCATCTCCGTCCCCGCTCGCCGTAGTGGCCGACATCACCGCCGAGAGTTCCGGATCGAAACAACCGGCAACCAGGGCGGGGGCCGCAGCAAACAGCATGGGTGTGACGAACGGAGTTACGTGGGCCATCGGGGTCGATTGGTCCGGGGCAACGAAGGTACGGGTGGGACGGAACATGGGCCTGACGATCACCGAGCATGACATGTTCTGCGCGGGGTGGCACACCAGCCTGAAACGCTGCGGTCCGGACTGGCGAAGCTGCGGTGCTGCCCCCCCAACCCGCGAGCACAGCGCCCGGCGTTGCGAGCCGGCGACTCTGCTACGGTGCGTCGCGTGGATGAGCCAGGCGCCGCAGCCGATACCGCGTTCAACGGAGACGATCCGCCCACAAAGCCGCGCCTTTTCCTTGCGCTCTTGCACCACCCCGTGCTCAATCGAAACGACGAGATCATCACCTCCCAGATCGACTCATTCGATTTTTTCGACCTCTCTCGTCTCTCGCTGGCCTACGGTATCGAAAGGTGTTTCTTCGTCAACCACCTGCCCTCACAGCGCGCGCTCGCCCAACGCCTAGTGGACCACGGCCGTGCCGAAGCCCGCCAAACAGAGATTCGGGGGGCGTTCCGGTGTTCCGTATGGGCTCCCGATCTCCGCGCCGCGGTCGAGTCGATCACGGCGATGACAGGACGCTCGCCCACGACTGTAGCCACGAGTGCAAAGCGCCTCCAGTCGACGATCACGACCAAGGATATCAGGACACGCCTGGGCTGCGGAGAACCCGTACTCCTGCTCTTCGGCAAGGCGTGGGGTCTCACTTCCGAGGCGCTAGCGAACGCGGACTACCTGCTCGAACCCATCGACCTCCGCACCGGCTACAACCACCTCTCTGTGCGCAGCGCCGTCTCGATCATCGTCGACCGCGTCCTCGGCCGCGACC
>JAZGFE010000205.1:0-10798 GCA_036479215.1 Nannocystaceae bacterium
AGCCACGCGCGGGCTCGAGCATCACCATCACGAATCATCACCCTCGAAGACCCGACGGCGAGGCGTAGGTATCCGCGAGCGGACGAGCGCCACCAAACGTTCCGCCAGCCGGACCCCTCAAGCCCTCTAAGAGGTCGCTACAGGGCTCTACGAGAAGGTCTGTGCCTCACCGGAGGGCTCCATGTCCCAGTTCGCCGCTGCGCTTGGCCTGGGCGTCCATGAGCTGCAATATCCTCGTGACATGCTCAAGCATCAAAAGCGCGTTCGGACCACCGGGCTTGGTGCCCGTACTCGATACTATCCGGTGCCGTAGGCCTCGCGTTGCTCGACCATGATCACCAAGCGGTCAAGTCGACCCGCGATGGAGCCGCCGCCGCGCCCACATCGAGAGTTGATCACGATCTGAACCGCCCGTCGATATCCCTCACGACGTGTGGGTTCGCACACTACTAATCTAGGAGGCTGAACGAATGCTCGGCTACGAGCAGGATTTGGTCGAAGGCGTAGGGCTCGTCCCCTTTTTGTGTTCAATAGTGGCGAGGGTCTCGGAAACCTCAGTCGCGTCGGAGAACTGGCCATATCGGGGGAGCTCTCCCTCTTGGATACCATCCGCTACCTGCACGCCCACCTCTGAAAGACAACCGAAGCTGCCCCCCCCTCGACAACTTGGCTCCCACGCCCCGCGCACTATCCGGCAGGCGGCGTAACCTGGGCCCCGGACGTATCGCTTTTTTGGGTACTGGCTTTCGATGCCAACGACTTGGGCAGGAACCGAGGCACCGCTGCGCAGCGAAAACCGATGCCGTGGGAGTGCACGTCGGCGTCCATGCCGAAGCGTAGCGCCGGGTCCGCGAACGTCGCCATGAAGCTGTTGAACGCCCCACCACGGATCACACGCCGCCCGGACTTGCGTTTGGTCTTCTTCCGCTTGCCATACAGCACGAACTCGTCGGAAGTCCACTCGAACACGTTTCCGATCATGTCGAACAATCCGTGAGCGGTCTTTCCCGCTACGAAGTGCCCCACCGGGGCTGTACCAGGGAAGCCATCGTCCTGCTCGTGCAATACAGGGGTCTCTGAGAGAGCCTCACGGGAACGCCGCTCCCGACATTCCGCCCCGCACCCGTTCATGTGCAAGTGATCTGGCACCGCATCACCCCAGGGGTACACGCGACCGTCCGAGCCACGGGCTGCGAACTCCCACTCACTTTCAAACGGAAGGCGCTTGTCGATGAAGCGACAAAACGCGTCGGCCTGTTGCCACGTCACGCAATTGATCGGGTGGCTATCTCGATCTGCAAAATTCTCGTTGCACAATTTGCTATTGGCTTTGCGCGCGTGTTTCCAATCATCCATATCCATGCTCCCGCGCGGCCAGAAACTATCTCGAAACGCCCGCTTACACTCGCCACGGGTCGAACAAGCGCGATATTCGCCCACGTTCACCTCGTAGATATCGAGGCAGAACGGATTGATCTCCACCTGATGGGCTGGCCGTGCCGCAGTCAGGACGCCCTGCTCGGAGTCCGAACCCATAAAGAATTTTCCCCCCTCGACGAACGACATGCCTTGCGGGCATGGGCTGGGCGGAGGAGGGGTTGCGACAACCTCCGCCTCCCCGTGGCCGGTCGTAGAAGATCGAACGCTCCGATCGGCAGAAGTCATACTCGCCATGACATCTTCGTCACCCGCGGACCCCCTCCCGCCGAGGATCAAGGCCGCACCGGCCACCACCCCCGCCAGTCCCCCGATGACCAAAAAACGGCGAGAACGCGAAGATGCGAGCACCGACACTTCATCGTCGACGATATCCATGTCGCCGCGGACCTCGTGCCCGGGGGCACGCGCGACCGGAGAGGACGACTCTCGAGGACGACTTTCCGACACCGCCCCCTCCGAGACCGAGCCCACAGAACCCGTCTGATGCACACCGGACATGCCCGTTTGATCCAGCGAAGCCGTGAAGCGCTCAGGACTCAGGCTCGGTGAAGCCGTGTCCACCGTGGGCCGAAGCGTATCAGGCCGCCCGAAGCGAGCCGGACCGGTATGGGGTCGATTGCGAACGGGCGGCAGCGCCGATGCGTCGAGATCCACCGCGGCACAGATGGCGGCGTAGAAGGCCCCAATGGTCGGGAAGCGGTCGGTTGGTTCCACCTTGAGCGCACGCGCGAATACTCGCTCCACGTCGTCGCTGACCTTGATACCAAGCGCACCCGGAGTCGGGCGCACGTCGGGATCTTGACTCAGCGCCGCGAGTTCTTCCACCGAGCCGTCTACCGCGGGTTCCCCCCCGCGCAACAACTCCACCAGGACCAAAGCCAACGCGTACACGTCCGTATGTGGCCCCGTCGGTCCGCGCTTCGGGTTGAACTGTTCTGGCGCGGCATAGGTCGGGGTGCAGGAGGCGATCTCTGCCTCGGCCGGATCTGCGGCGGCAACCGTGTTCTCGTCCATCAGCTTGGCCACACCGAAATCTAAGATCTTGGTACGTAGACCATCGTCACAGACAAACAAGTTGTCGGGCTTCACATCGAGATGCGCGATGCCCCGCTCATGAGCGCGAGCCAAGGCATCGATCGGACCGGCGAGCAGCTCGAGACTCCCTCGGAGATCACGAGCCGGTCGACCGGCATCATGCTCCCTGTCCATCATCTCCGACAGAGGTCGGCCGTCGAGCCACTCCAGTACGAGATATGGAATCCATCGACCATCGGGCAAGCTCAACGACCCCGTATCCCTTGCTTGCACGATGGCGGCGGTCTCGCTCGAAAGCTGCGCCATCAACTTGCCTTCGCGCACAAAACTTTCGAGCAGTGCGTCGCGAAGACGTTCGGGCGCCCGCGACAAGGCAGTGAAGCACTTGAGCGCTACCGGCTGCCCCCAAATACGATGCATGGCCCGATAGACCACGCTGAAACCACCCTCGCCCACGACGCTCTCCACGTCGTACTTATCGGCAACGGTCGTACCAACCAGGTTGAGAGGGTCTTCCATCGACATCTTCGCTCGCGCTTAAAAGTTACAACGACAATCGTCTCAGGGCACTACTAGATCGTAGCGGATGGGGACGAAAGAATCGTGTCGGATGGGGACGAAAGAATCGTGGCGGATGGGGACGAAAGAATCGTGGCGGATGGGGACGAAAGAACACGCTGTAACAACACGGCCTCGGACGATACGAAAAAGCCGCACGTTGGGCCACTCTTCTCTTTTGCGCGGGCGGAAATAGGTTCGCGGTACAAACGCGACGTGCATGGGCGGGACACGGTGGAGGCGAGCGTCTCGCTGCCGCGGGCCGTCAGGTGCCGTGCATGGCCAATTTTCGGCCGATTGCAGCCCGCGGCGCCCACGAACAGCGAAATCCAGGTTGAAACTCGACTGCCACGCCTTACGCGGTCGGAGAGCTCGCATGATCACGCCGCCGAACAACACTACACCCGATCCTGCCACAGAGATCCGCGACGAGCGTGATTACCGAGCCGTGCAAGCCGCACTCTCCAGACGCAGTGAACCACCGTGGGTCATGCAGTTTCTCATCAACCTCTTCGAGCGCTACCGGCAAGCTCGCAAGATCGGCTGGTCACGCCCCTGGAACAAGCACGGCACGGTGATCTTCGAGAGTTTTCGGTTGGACCCTCGGCGCGACGCCGATCTACTTGCGTATGCTCACAAGGTGCTCACTTTTCTGAGGGCACCCATGCCCGCGACCGCGCTGGAACTGGTGGACGAGCTGGCGGCGGCAGGCGCCGATCTCATGGCGTTCGTGTTCCTCGCGCACGTGCAAGAGGGCCCGCGGAGGTTCGAGCGCGTGACGTTTGGGCTCGGCCGCCGATCATCGATCGCGCCGCGCTGTCGCGATCGTGTGGATATCGACCTCGACTCCGAGATTCACGGTGACCGCAGCGATGGCGTGTCTCGCGTACGCGTGTTCGTCGACCCCTACCGCGCGAAGCCGCGAGGGCTCGTGTGGTGCCACGAGACGGAACGGGTCCCGGCAGCGGCGAGATCACTGTTCGAACGCACCCGCGTGCTCGCGCGAGACTGGAGCGACAACGACAGGCGATGGACCCACTGGACCTCGGACTACTTGAACTACTTCGGCCCGCGTCGCTGGGCCCTCGCCACGACCCAGCTCCCCCCTGCCGATGCCGCGCCACCCGAGCGTCCTGCGGGTTTGACGGCCTCCAAGCCGACACTTCCGGCCGGCTGACAGCTCACCGGAAACGCCATGGGCACCCGGACGATCGCCAACATGGCGCGACGCACTGCCAAGCTGGCGAAGCTTGGGCTCGCTGCACGTCGAGTAGGCACCGCCAAAGATGACGCCCAGCGCGAACGTGCTCGCCGTGCGCTCGCCGCGTTGATGGCCGACGCGCGAGGCATCCCCATGAAGTTTGGGCAAATGCTCGCGGCAAACAACGAGTCGGCGTTCGGTCGGCTGACCCACAGCGTCGCCGCGCTGCCTGTCGCCGACATCACAGCCGAACTAGCGCGTGCATGGGACCGACCGATATCCGAGGTCCTGGCCGAGATCGACGACGAAGGTATCGCCGCCTCCTTGGGACAGGTGCATCGCGCCGTGCTCCACGATGGCACCGAAATAGCGATAAAGGTTCGCTACCCCCATATTGCGGACGCGGTCACAGCCGAGTTGAAGTTAGCGGGGCTCGTGCCGGGCGTGGGACCGGCCAAGCGGTGGGGATTCGACCTCGATGCCTATCGCCACATGCTAGCGAAGAACATGGCACGCGAATTGGACTACCAAAGCGAGGCCGACCGTCAGGCGCGTTATGGTGAACACACCGAAGTTCCCGGGCTACGGGTCCCATCCATACTACCCAGCCTATGCCGCGCCAACGTGCTCGTACAGACATGGGAACGTGGCGATCGTCTCGAAGCAACGTCCGAATGGACGCCCACAGAGAAGCGCCAGGTCGCGCTCATCCTGATCCGAACGCTGTTCCACAGCCTGTTCATCGGCGGACAGGTACATGCAGATCCACATCCGGGCAACGTCTACTACAGCCGACGGCCCACCACCGTAACGCTGCTCGACTACGGATGCACCGTCGACATTGCGCCACAGCGTCGGCTCGCGCTACTCAGCCTCATCCTCGCCTCGCGAGGAGGCAGCGAGGTCCCGCCAGCAGCCTACCTCACCGCCTTCGGTTTCGACGCGGGCAAGCTGGCGCATGTGGCCGAGAGACTCCCGGCCGTGTGCCGGATCATGTTCAAGCCATTTTTCCGCGCTCGAGCTTTCGCCAACGATCGATGGCGCCTCGGAGACGACCTGCGTTCCATTCTCGGCGACGATCGCTGGTGGTTCCGCTCCGCAGGCCCCGCGGACTCGGTGCTCCTGGTGCGCGCATTCCAGGGGCTCATCCGTCAGCTCACCCACTTGGGCGTGGCCCTCGACTGGTGGAGTATCTTACAAGATACGGTGGGTCCGGATCGCCTGGCGGCGGCCAGGTCGTTTCGGCCGTCCCCGACAACGAAACAGCTCGCCACGCCGATGCCGATGGCCGCGACGCACCTCAAAGTCCGCGTCAGTGAAAACGGCGTGCAACGGGTCGCCATCGCCCTCCCCGCCGAATCCGCTACCCAGCTGCGGGAGCTGATCCCCCCCGAGATCAGCGAGCTGGTTCGACGCTCAAACGTCGACTTGGACCACGTTCAAGCGCGGGTCCTGGCCACGGCCCTACAACCACAACCCCTCCTCGATGTTGTAGACGGCAGCCGCCGCTACAGGGTGTGGCTCGAGTAGGAGCACTGGATGCTGCGCCTCTCCCGCGACCGCCCGCGCCCTCCCCAAACTGGCGACCTTTCTCGTTGTGTGCCCTACTCGCGCGGATGATCCGGTCCCTGCTGGCTCCTGTTTGCTTCGCGGCGCTGGTCGCTTCAGGTTGCGATTTCTTTCGTGAACTCGAGTCACTGCCCGGCACCGAAGCCTCGGGCACCATAGAGCCGAGCGGCACCGGGGCGGGGGAGGCCTGCCCCAAACCCGAACAATGTATCGACCAAGACCGCATGCGTATCTGCGACACGGAGACCGGAACAGAGGTGGAAGTCGACTGCGTCCAAGTATGCGGCGCGTACCTGAACATCTCATGCATCGCCCTCGACACGCGGCAGCGAGCTTGTTGGTGCGCAGAGGTAGGAAAACAGAACGTACTCGAATGCGCGTCCCTCGAAGCATGCATCCTCGAATGTGGGCCCCAGGCTACGAGCTCGTGCGGCAACACTTGCTTTCGGCGCGCGACCGCTGAGACAGCGCGATTGTTTGGCGGGCTCATGTTCTGCGCCGAGCAAACCTGCCGCGACACTTGCAATGAAACACCAAGCGCCTGCGGTACATGCATGGCGGCGGCCCGGGAGGGGCACTACGACTGCGGCGTGGCACGGGGCCTGTGCGATCAAGATACCAACGACGACCCCGCGTGGCCACCGACCCCCTGAGGCCGTCCATGCCGCTCTTCGTCGAGATACCCGACCCCGTGGCCGGGCCGAACCGAGTCGGCCAGCTTCGTATCGACCACCGACAAGCACGACGGTCCTCGTCATCGCCGCCGCTCGTCTTACTGGGCGGCATGACTCAAACCCTTTCGAGCTGGGGCGGCCAGTTGCGACCTCTCTCGGAGCGCAGGGAAGTGATCGTCTACGAAACCCGCGGACAGGGAAAGACCAACCTCTCGTTGCACGATGTATCTCTCGCCCAACAGGTCGATGATTTCTCCGCGCTGCTGGATGCACTGAACATCTCGGGCCCGGTGGATCTCGCAGGTTTCTCGTTCGGCGCCCGAATCAGCCTGGCCGTCGCCGCAACCCGGCATCAACGCGTCCGACGCCTCGTCCTCTCGGGTCTCGGAACCGGCCGCGGAACTCTGGGACGGGTCATCATGCGCGGCTGGAAAGCCAGCCTCGACAGCGGCAACCTCGACACACTCGCCTGGATCAGCCTCGCGGACACGGTCGGACCGGACTACCTCGAGCGACACGAACACGAACTGTCCAACATTGTGCGTGCAACCACAACGCGAAATCGCTTCGAAGGCATCAAGGCCTTGTTCGACACCAGCCTCGACGAAAGCGACAGCACTTGGCTCCCCGCCTCCTTGGCCCCGAACATCGCATGCCCAACCCTACTGATCAGCGGAGAGTTCGATCGTATCGCCCCGCCGACTGAAGTCTCCGATCTCGCCCGACGCATCCCCCGAGCGCAGGCCCACGTTCTGCCCGACGTCGGGCACACCGTAGCGATCGAGTCTGCCGGCGCCTGGCGCAGCCAGGTTGTAAGTTTTCTCGACGCTGAGGAATCGATGTGAGTGGCAACAGCATCGGCGAAAGGTTTCGGGTCACCACCTTCGGCGAATCCCACGGAAACGGCATCGGCGTCGTTATCGATGGTTGCCCCGCCGGTCATGCTTTCCCGCACGAGCGAGTGGCAGCGCAGTTGCGCCGCCGTCGCCCCGGCCAAAACCGACTCAGCTCGCCCCGCCGGGAGCCCGATGCTTTTGAAGTACTTAGCGGGCTCGAGGCCGACACCGAACTCACCCTCGGCACGCCCATCTGCCTGTTGGTAGGCAACAAAGACGCACGCAGCAGGCACTACGACGATATCAGCCGCATCTATCGCCCTTCTCACGCGGACTTCACCTACGACGCGCGTTTTGGTGTGAGAGCCGTAGTCGGTGGTGGACGCGCTTCGGCCCGCGAAACCATCGGCCGTGTAGCCGCTGGCGCGGTGGCGGAGTCCGTGCTCCACCGTGCGCAGGGCGTGCAGATCGTCGCATGGGTCCACAATGTCGGCGGTATCGAGGCTCCGAACATCGACACATCCACCCTTGTCCGCGACACCGTCGATGCAACGATGGTTCGTTGTCCCGACCCCGATACTGCCCTCAAGATGACAACTTTGATCGACGAGGTGCGCAAGGCTGGCGACTCGGTCGGCGGCGTAGTTCGCTGCGTAGCTCGCAACGTGCCCCCGGGTTGGGGAGCGCCCGTCTTCGATAAACTCAGCGCCGCACTTGCCGGCGCCATGATGAGTCTTCCCGCCTCACGCGGATTCGAGATCGGCACCGGCTTCGCGTCCACCTTGATGCGCGGCTCCGAACACAATGATGCTTTCTACACCGACGGCCACCAAATTCGCACCCGCACGAACCACAGCGGAGGGATCCAAGGCGGAATTAGCAACGGCGAGGATATCTTGATCTCGGTGGCCTTCAAACCAGTGGCGACAATCTTTCGCCCCCAAGAAACGGTCACCCGCGAGGGGGCTCCCATCACTTTCGCTCCCGAACGGGGACGCCACGATCCATGCGTGCTACCGCGAGCTGTTCCCATGGTCGAATCCATGATGGCACTCGTACTGTGTGACCATATGCTGCGAAGCTGCGGAATTCGAGACAGCGAGTTGGGCACATGACGCTCAGAGTCCTTGGCCCAGGCGACCCAGCCACCACCGCCGGCAAGCAGGACGGCCCGCTCAAGTCTCCCGGCACTCGCGTCGCGCCGCAGGCACCCCGATCTCGCGGTGCACTCCCGACCGAGTTCGCATCCCAGCTTCGCAGCGGCGAAGCGCTCGTATGGTGGGACGAGAAGGCCGAGGTATCATGGCGCCCCGTCCTGTGGACAGGGACTGGCGCACTGGCCATACTCGCGGGAGCGACTCTCCTCGCCCCCGCGTTCTGGAGCCAATCATGGCGGGAGATCTGGAAGCCCGTCAGCGTCGTACTCTCCCCCGTCGCACTCGTGTTCGGGCGAGAGGTCGCCGGGCGCTGCAGCGTGCTGATCACCGACTCGAGCATCATCGTTGTGAACTCGCGGGGCACCGCAGATCGTATCGCGTTCAGAAACGTACGCCGCGTGCGCCGCGACATCCTCACGGGCGGCGTTCGGCTCGAAGGTGCGCAACACCGCGTTCGCATCCCTCCGACGCTCCTCGAATCCACCCGGCGAGCCATCGCATCTCAAGTGGAAGGGCGAATCCAGGACGACCCGACGCCCGTCGATGACCCGCTCGGATGGATGCCGAAGTAAACCGCAGGCCGTCCTAAGGCCGACGCGCCGCAGCGCGCGGGACGTTTGTTCCTCAGCATCCGGTTCAAGCAACCTACCCACATATTGTGGGCCGCCATGTAGACACGGAACGACAACGGGCGAGCCGCATACTGCGAATCCGCTCGCTCAGGGCCAAGGCTGGATCTCCACGAAAACGGGCGCATGGTCGCTCACATTTCCGCGGCAGCGCGCGAAACTTCCGCCGCAAGCTTCGCTCACAATATCGACCCGGCCCGCGTCCGCCACCCGTCCATACAGGCCGATGGAGACGAAAATATGGTCGTAGGAGTTGGCATAGCCAGATTTTCCCAGTGTCGTGGGCAGCTCTCTACCGGCGAGCACAACTGGTTCACGAAGGCGGCGCCGGTCTAGCAACTCGCGCCACTCCACCTCGGGATCGGTGTCGGAATCTCCGTCGTCCACCGGGCGGTTGAAGTCCCCGAGCACGATCCATGCAGCCGCCTCGTCCGCTTTTTGCGCCCAGCGTAGCGCGTCGTCCAAGGCCAGGATCTCTGTCTTTCTCACGGCCACGCGTTTGCCGAATACGATATGTACGGTCATCAAGCAGAGGCGCATCGGGCTGCCGACTGCGACGAAACATCCCAAGTAGGGATCGCGCAGAAACGCGTCCTTGGGATCGGGAACGAACGTGTTCATCACTGGTGTGAGGCGTGACGGTCGGTAAAAGTACGCGAAATACTCGCGATAGGAACCCCGCTGCGGCGTGGCCACGTCGGTCAGCAGCACCTTGTGGTCCGGCAGGTTCATGTCCAACGCTTCAACGGCGGCGCGTGTCATGACCTCCTGCACGGCGACCACGTCAAAGTCGTTGATGATA
Source organism: Nannocystaceae bacterium (assembly GCA_036479215.1). Lineage (GTDB taxonomy): Bacteria > Myxococcota_A > Polyangia > Nannocystales > Nannocystaceae > FL481. The sequence continues at coordinate 9,902 of JAZGFE010000205.1, forward strand.
TCTGCAACGATCTTGAGGTTCTTCGTCCCGTGGCCGAGACGCTTGACATTCCAAGACGCCACACGCAGAGAAGTGCTTTCCGCGACGAGCAACGGCTTACGCACCCGCGCGCTAGCGGGCGTAGCGATGCTGATCCACACCAGCGAGGCGAGCACGATGGTCCGCACGCAGACATCTTGCCCTGGGTCAACAGCGCACGCATCTTTTCTTCTCACCGGCGAGACTTGATACGCGCAGCGCGAGACCCATCCCCGCAACCTGGCGTCGTCCACGGCGCGCTCAAGACGGCGTCCAAGCGAAGATGACATCGACTCCGTACCGAGAGCCGGGTTCGGGCTCGACGCCCCGCAAACCACGACGCCCGAGGAGCGAGTACCGGGTACCGAAGTGGATGGAAGAGTGCAACGAGGACGTCGGCCGAAGCCTCCTCCCATAGATGGTGTCCCCGACGGGTTCGTTGGGCACCCGACACTGGCATCACACACGCCCCCAGCCCGGCGCCCAGTCCGCATCTTTCATCCGACGCACCGGGTTGATATGGTCGACAGATGGCGTGTTTTACGACATCTGAGACCAGCTGGCCAGCCGCGATCACATCGCGAATCTGCATAGGGACCGCCACGCTAGCCTTCTGCGTCCTATCTCTCGGCTGTACGGCAGAAGGAACGCGCCCCGTCGCTGGCGACGGCGGAGCAGCCGCTGGTGGGGATGGGGACGGCGATGGCGACGGCGACGGCGACGGCGACGGCGACGGCGATGATGACGACGATGACGATGACGATGACGACGATGATGATGATGATGATGACGATGACGATGACGATGACGATGACGATGACGATGACGATGACGATGACGATGACGATGACGATGACGATGACGATGACGATGACGATG
>JAZGFE010000206.1:0-29286 GCA_036479215.1 Nannocystaceae bacterium
TGATGATGATGATGATGATGATGATGATGATGATGATGATGATGATGATGATGATGATGATGATGATGATGCCAGCAGCGGCGGCGACGATGACGATGATGTCAATTGCGACAATCTTCCCGATTCACCCACTGCGATCACAACGATCTCCGGGGCGTATGCCTGGCATGACATGCTCTTTGACAACGACGGCTATCTCGTCGGCACAAGCTACAGTGACATGAGCCTGGTGAAGGTCAAAGATGGCGCGGTGACGGTGATCGCCCCGCAAATTGGCGTACTCGATGGAATGGCCCTCCTTGAGAATGGCGATATCATCGCCGCCACGTCTTCCGTGGAAGGCGAAGGAAAGATCCTTCGCATCACGCCCGAAGGCTCTCGGTCACCACAGTGGTCAACAGTCTCGACGGTGCGTATGGCCTCATCCTGGGGCCCGAGCAGATGATCTACATCAGTACCTGGGACGATGTGCACCGCCTCGATCCAGAAAGCGGGGACATCGAACTGCTGGTTCCGAGTGGCGCCGCGCTTGCCGGCGGAGGGACGGTAGATATGAGCTACAAAGTCATCGACTTTAGTCCCGACTTCTCGCGACTGTACATCGGCACACTCGACGAATCCAAGAAATCGGGCACCCTATTCGTGCAGAATTTCGACGCCGACATGAATCTAGATGGAGACCTGGAGGTCTTCGCTACCGGTGTAGGGACCGTGATGCACGATGCGATAGGCGTCGACGCATGTGGAAACGTGTACGCGCTCGAAAACTGGACCGAGACGCTGTACCGAGTCTCCCCTTCCGGCGAAGTGACCGCGATGAAAAAATTCGACACCTCGGCTCACGGTTTTGGTCACGGGATCGCCTGGGGGTCGGGAATCGGCGAGTGGAAAAAACACTCGATCTACCTGGCGATGCCCTACAGTCTCGAAAGCGTCGTGCTTGAAGTGGGAATCGGCGTTCCGTCCAGAGACGAGACACGCACCAGGTAGGCGACCGTACTCCACCCCGCCCGGATCTGCCTTTTCCGTGGCATCCCTAGGGGCGGCACGTTCCCCTCCGTAATTTCGGCAAGAACGCGAACGAGGCAGGCAGCGCAGGGCAGGGCAGGGCAACGTGTGGTGGGGCCGCCCCGCCCCGCTCAAGACTCCACCTCGACTACGAGGCTATTTTTTTGGCTTCACGAAGCGCAGCGTCATGCGGTCACTTTCACCGATCGCCAAATATTTGTCCTTGTCCTTCTCCTCGAGAGCGAACGCGGGAGGCAAGGTCCAAACTCCTTCTTTGTAGTCCTTGCTATCCTTGGGGTTCGCATTGATCTCGGATTTCTTCTCGAGCACGAAACCAGCCGCGGTCAGCTGATCGATGACGTACGGCTCGGCGAGGCGACCTTTCTCGACGGTTTGTTTGGGGTCCCCGCCCTCTTTGGCGCGGTGCTGCACCACGCCGAACACACCGCCTGGTTTGAGCACTTTGAGGATCGCCTTGGCGTATGCTTGGAGGTGTTCACGCCGCTGCCAGCCGTGTAGCTCGCGTGCGGCCAACACGAGATCTGCCGAAGCATCGGGGCCAAGGTTGAGCTTGTCGGGGGCGGCGACGATCTGTACCGCAACTTTTCCGAATAGCTCGGGAGATTTCTTGAGAAGAAGTTCGAGGCGCCTGGCGTAGGGGGTAGCTCCGCTTTCCAGCGGACCTTTGGGGTCGGCGCTGAGAACCGTCAGTTTCCCCGAGGCGGCAAGGAGCGGCGCCAGCAACTCGGTATACCATCCCGCACCCGCACCGACTTCGATCACATGGGAGTCCGGTTTAAGGCCGAAGAAGGCCAAGGTCTTGAGGGGGTGGCGATATTTGTCGCGGTCGCTATTCCCCGGAGCGCGATGCTTACCTGCGAGAGCCGCTCGCAGTCCGGACCTCGTGCTCCGGTGTTTCGTCTCCGCGAGTTTCTTGGCGCCCGCTCGCAGCGCATCATCCCAACGTATCGCCTCGGTCGCCGCATCCTTCTCAAACTCGGCGATACGTTCCTTGGATTTAGCGATCTTCTCCGCCGTCTCCTTGGCCTTCTCGTCCGCTTTCGCCTTCTTCGCGGCGTCGGCCTTCGCCTTCGCCTTCTGCTTGCGAGCCTTCTTCTTGGAAGCCTTGTCCGCGTTCTTCTTCTTGCTGGCTTTGGCCGCCCCTTGTTTGTCCGATGCCGCCTTCTCGGACTGACCCGGACAAGCGGAGGCGAGTAGGCCAGCGGCGACTAGGGTGGCGAGTGTTCCAATGATCCTCATGGCGCCGACCTTACACGTCCCTCCACGCGCGTGCGCGGGGGACCCGGTCTAGGGGTGCGCACGGACAGCGCCCACCAAATGCCCCGAGACAACAGATGCGAGCGATCGCTCCCTCATCGAGTCGCGCGTCCAAGACAAGTCCGCGCAACGACCGCGAACTCGGTCCGCACCGGCCTACGCAGAGCTCGGAAACGCGCTTTCTTTGACCACAATCGACAAGCGCATCACCCAACGGGCCTCTCCGGTGAGCGCCTACCGGGCGGAGAAGACCTGTGCGGGCGGACATGGCTTGAGCCCTGCGACGACCACGCTTTTCCAAGCCGCGGGTCGCCCCCACGAAATCTGTCCTCTATACTCGCTGCGATGAGCCGACCTTTGCCCCACGCAGCATTTTTCGCCATATTCGCGTTGACTCCCACCCTCGCACACGCTGGCGACAAAGCACCCCGGTGGTTCTCGCTCCAAGCGTCCTCCGGCACCGAACGCATCGTCGGCGGAGAGCCGACCAATACGTGCGAGTGGCCCACAACCGTGTCACTGGGCGACTGTACCGGAACATTGGTCCATCCTCGTGTGGTCATCTACGCCGCGCACTGTGGTGCCAACGTCGGACAAGTCCGACTTGGTGAGAAAACCTCTGGAGAAGGGCGAGTCGCAGCCACAGAAAAGTGCGAGGTCAACCCGGCATACGGTACGTTGGCCGGCACGGACCACGCCTACTGCGTACTCGTGGAACGCCACGAACAACCCGACGTGCCACTGGTCCCTATTCTGATGGGGTGCGAGACCGATGCGTTGCTACCAGGCGCGGAGGTGACCATCGTAGGCTTCGGGCAGGACGACAACGGAAATTTGGGAACCAAACGCAAGGTCACCACCACCGTCAACTCGGTAGCGGACGAGATCTCCATCGGCAGCGACGGCAAGGATAGTTGCTATGGCGACTCGGGGGGGCCCGTGTACATCAAGCTCGAGGACGGGGCCTGGCGCGTCTTCGGGATCACATCGTACGGCATCACGGCGGACTGCGGGCCGGGCGGGATGTATTCGATGATGCACCTCGGCATGCCGTGGCTCGAAGGCCAGCTCGCGGCATTCGATATCGATCTCACAGCGTGTCACAACAGCGATGGCGAGTGGAATCCGGGTCCCGATTGCAAGGAGTTCCCGCTCCAAGCGGAGACGGGCTTTGGCTCGTGGGACAACGGCTGCTCTGGAGGTACCCTGTCAGGTTATTCTACGACCTGTGGCGACGGCTTCGACCAGCAGCCTCCAGATCTCGATCCCCCGACCGTGGCGATCACCACGCCGGTGGACGGTCAGCGTATCGATGGTGTGGCACCGTATGATCTCGAAGTCCTCGCCGCAGCGGACGACGGTGATGGCTACGGTGTCGACGATGTGCGCCTCGTGATCGATGGAAGCGACCTGGCCGACAGCGCGGACGAAAGCGCGCCTTACGAGTGGACCGTGCAACTCGCGGATGGCATGCATATCCTCGCCGCGGTGGCCACGGACGAATGGGGTAACGAGACCGTGTCCGAAAGCGTCACGATCGGTATCAACACGGACGTGGTGATACCGCCCGAGCCGACCACAGGTAGCGACACATCTGGAGGCGCGACGGGTGCGACCGACCCCGGTGGAGACGACGGCAACGACGACAACGGATGCGGCTGCCGCGTGGATCACTCGGCACCGTGGGGCGCATCGTTCCTCTTCGGACTGACGCTGCTGGCGATCCGGCGCCGCACCTAAGGGGCAAATCACGAACTGCGACACGGGCCGTTTCGAGATGATTGTGGTCTGCCACGGCCACAATCCACGGGCGGGCTACTGGGCCAAATTCGCGGCGCGCTCGAGCAACGAGTCGATCAAGATCTTGTCATCCGTGGTGAGCTCGCCGCGCCGAGGACCCACCGGAGCGACAAGGCCCAGGGGGTAGCGGACGCGGTAGGTCGCGGCATCCAGCTTACCGGCGGGCACCTCGAGCGACCATGCGGCCTCGGTCAGACACGCGAGCAGGGGGGCGTCGTCATGACGCAAGCCGTGTTGCGCAATCTGGGCCCACATGACTTCGCCCTTCCCCATCTCGATATCGTATTCGATACGACCCTGCTGATCGGGTTGCCGGCCTAGCGCCTGATTGTAGCAAGCGCTCGCTCGAGGTCGGACGTGGGCACGAAGGTAACGTCGAATAATGTCTTGGTCAAGACGTCCGCGGACCTCCAAACCGCCGCGCCCAGCCTGGGCGACAGCAGCGAGTGACTCGCGTCGAAGCGAAGCTTTGTACCAGCGAGGCCGTACAAAGCTATCATCGGCTGCCAGTACGAGGTCCTCTGTCGACGCGACCAGAGCCGAGGGGACCGGAGGCATCCGATGGGCACGTACACGCTTCCGCACGGATCGCGATCCGTCACGACCGCGTATCGTGACCGATCGCGGAGCGACTCCAGCGTACGTGCCCTCCAATCTGACGAAGCTCCCCGCAACCAGGCCCCGCGGCAGGTTCTGACCCACGCTTGCGCCCCGGCCGAACGACAACGATAGGTCGCCGAGCACCCGCGGAGCCGACAACAACGCCTCTGCGTCGCTGTCGCCAAACGAAGCGAGTCTGTTCACACTCACGCGCGCACCCAGCTCGGCAGCGACATCCACCATAGGGTGCGTCGCCTCGATGCCGTATTGAGCCAAGATCGGGTCGTCGATCACAAACAGGATTTCTGCGCGGCGTTGCGCGAATCGGGCACGCCAGGGTGCAACGGAACGGGAGGTGGGCAGCCGCCCGTCGGTGATCACCACCACCAACGGATGCGTTGCCCGACTCCGCTTGAGCTGCGCATGGGCGAGTTCCAAGGCAGCGGGCAGGTTCGTGCCCTGCGTACGGCCGACGACGTCGAGTTTTCGCACCACTTCGTCGCGGGCGGCCTGGTGTCTCAAGCGCGGCAGCGCGACGCTCGACGCGTTCAACAGCGACTTCGCATCACGCGCAAACGTGATGGCGGAGAACGTGGTGCGCTCGGGTAGGACTTCGGCCAGTGCGCGGAAGACCTGGGCGGTATCGCGTCGAAAACGCGGGGACATACTACGGGAGCGGTCCACCACGAATATAATATGGTCAGGACGCAGACGCCGAGAACGGCCGAGACGCAGGTAGACGAGGAAACGGTCTTCGAATACGAGAAAATGCCCGTCGAGTTGTCCAGCCCGCCGCAGTTGGTCGGGCCACGCCACCGTTACGGTGTTTTCGACGCGGGAGATCATATAGGGCGCACCGCGACTGCTCGCGCTATCTACATAGAATGCCGTCTCCTCTGGAAGGCCATCCACCAACACGCGACGCTGCGTCGCCATGTTTGCGGTTCGCAACTCACGACGAGGCAAGTCGATCTGCCACCTCCCACCCAACATCACCGGGTACGCCGCGAACTCCAGCTCAGCTTGAAGCGTGCTTCCGGCGTCGAGGCCGTACCCCACCACCTCCACCGCCGGAAGTCCATCTCGGTCACCGGGCGCGACCCGGCGAGCGAACACCGTCCCTGCGGGACGTACATCCACTGGCGTACCCGTTCCCCCGTCGATGGCCTGGCCGTGGCTCCAGTGGCCATCTCTAGCCACGGATAGGGCTCGCAACTCCGTGTGGCGCGGCGCGCCCAACGTGAGTACGAAGTCTTGAGGTCGTATGCTCGAATTATGGATCGCCACGCGCAAGCGGACGCGCGCATCGTATCCGTTCCGACTGTCGACGATGATCTCGTAGGAAAGCTCCTCGACGGGTGTGTATGCGTCCCTTACCGACGCTTCCGTCCAGAGGCTGTCGGCGCGTGCTCGCGCAGCGACACCGATGGTGATGAACATCGAGACGCACGTGCAAATCAAGTATCGCCACCCGAGCTTCACGGGGCCGAGGGTAGCAAGCTCACCCACACACCGTTACCCACGCACGCCAGAGACGACCGCCGACGCGGGCATACTCGCCGCGCACGCAGCGCACGGATCGCAGCGCTACGCCTCGCCATCTGACCGGCCGCGTCGAGTGCGCGACACGCGCCGTACCTCACGTTCCTTACCTACAGCACTTCTACCTCCACTTCCTTCTGCGCCTCCGCTTCCTTCTGCGCCTCCGCTTCCGCCGCTCCCGCCGCTTCCTTCTGCGCCCCCGCTTCCGCCGCTCCCGCCCCTTCCTTCAGGATCCGAGGCACGCTCCGCAGCTCCCGAATGTCTCGAGTGGCCTGATTTCCCACTTGCACTCGACGGACCGCGTCGCCTCCGACTCCGTTTCCGTCGTGGCAGGCGCAGGTCCACGCTCTCGGCCTCATGCGCTTGCAAGTCGGCCAACGCACGCCACTCGCGTAGCTCCCCACCGTCCCCACCCCGCGCCTCCACCGATATGCCGAGGAAGATCAGGGCATCGTGGAAGTACTGGCGCTGCACAAGCGACGTCCTTCGTCGCGTCGGCCCATGATGCGCCATCCGACGGTGCGCCATGATGATTTGGCGAGCCAGTTCCCGGTCACGTCGCGAGACACTGAGGTGCACGCACGGCTCGGACATGACGTTCTCGATGAGCGGGTCGAGTTCGTGGCGCGGGGAGGAGCGCATCTCTTCACCCAGAAAGGGCGCGAACAATGTCGCTTGAAGTACCCCGTTGCCCACGGCCTGACGGGTTTCAAGGACATACGCATCCAAGGCGTCGAGATGCCGCAACAGCCCGATCGCGGGGTGGTCGGGCTTCGCGTCCGCGAGGCGGGCGGGCAACGGCCCGTATTTCTGAAGCAACGCCACGTAAGGTGGCCAGATCCTCTGCAGCAGCCCGGCAACGAACATCAGCTCGAAACTGCGGCGCGCCGCACCACCCCGCATGAGCTTGTAGATCTCCTCGAGTACCCGCGCCCGACTACACTTCGCAATGTCGGGCGCCACTGCGAGCAGCGCGTCCCAGCAACGGGGTTCGATTCCGAAGTCCAACCTAGCTGCGAACTTGATGGCCCGGATCATTCGGACCGGATCTTCCCGGAAGCGAAGCTCGGGCTCGCCGATGGTGCGGATCACACCCGCGTCGAGGTCGTCGATACCATCGACAAAATCGACGATTCGACGGGTCTCCACATCGTAGAAAAGCCCGTTGACCGTGAAGTCACGACGGCGTGCGTCGTCCTCGACGCTGCCCCATTCGTTATCGTGGCGGATCAGGGGATCGGCCTCATCGGCCGTTGGCGCGCTACGGAACGTGCTCGTCTCGATGATCTTCTGCCCGAAGTAGACGTGTACGAGGCGGAACCTCCGACCGATCAAGCGGCTATTGCGAAACAGCCGTCGGATCTCCTCCGGTGTCGCGCTCGTGGCGACATCGAAGTCCTTCGGCTTGCGCCGCAGGTAGAGGTCCCTCACGCACCCACCCACGAAGTACGCCTCGTGCCCGGCGGCGAGCAGCTTGCGAACGACCTTGACGCCGTCTTGATCAATATCGCGCGTGCGCAGTACCCCCCGCGTGTCTTGCTGAAGTTCCGCCACTCGCTTGACGCTGCTCTAACACAGGTTGCCGCGGGTTTTGAGAAATCCGCGGGAAGCCGTGCCGGATGTCGGGGACTGCGCCAGTCTGTGCACCGCGCTCACTTGACACCTGTCCACATCCGCTCTCCCGATGATGTCAACCGTGACACCAGCAGTGCGGCAGATGCCGTCGTTCGGACCCGAACTGAACATAGAAGACTCAGGACACACCTGACGGGGAAGCCACCGCCATCTGTGGAAGCGACGGCGTTCCCGGTCGTGACGACCGGACACCCGCCGGATTACGTGGCGCCGTAACCCTCGTCCGCGTTGTCGAATTCGTTGATCGTATCGATGCATGCCATCCCACCGACGGCGATGCCCATCGCAGCGATGGCGAGCAGAGCTAGAAGCTGACGAGTCATGGTGGAAACACTCCGGGCACGAGCAGGGGCTCTATCACAGAGTCAGAGGAAAAGTCTTGAGCGTGGCGGAGGCGGGCGGCGATCGCTCGGTACCGCGAGTCGGGGGCGGAGCGCAACACATCGCGCTGCTCCCAGAACGTGCGCTGGGCGGTGGGGATGTGGCCGAGATCGAGCATCAGTTCCACGGCCGCTGCGACCGTCTCCCAACGCTCGGGCCGCATCGACCTTGCACCGCGATACAACACCAAGGCCGTATACGGATGTCCGGTGCGGTGAAATGCTCGCGCCGCAGCAGCGAGCATGTCGGCAGAGTAGGGGTATTCGCGCATCCCACGCGACGCATACTCGGCTGCAAGCGTGTACCGATCTCGAGGATCGTCGCTCGGGAGATCCAAGCTCAACTGCGTCAGGGATCCGAGGACCAAGTCCGTACGTCGCGGGGTCCGCCGCAGCGCCTGCTCGTAGTGACCGTGCGCTACGGACCATCGGCGTTGCGCAATGGCGACGCGCCCCAGGCAAATGTGAGCCAACTCTTCCTGTGGATCGAGCTGACGCGCGCGACGGCAGTCTGCGCGCGCCAAGGCGGTGACTTTGGCGTCGAGAATCTCACGGTCCCCCGTGGCGATGATGCGTTGAATCCCCACCATGGCGCGTGCGCGAGCCGAAAGGGGCGCTCGACGCGACGCGACCTGCCACAACGTCGCGTTATTCGCATAGGTCGCCGCAGTCGCGTAGGCGACCGCGCCTTGGACCACCCCAAATCCCACTAGCGGCGCAACGATCCACCCACTGTAGCTGCGTCCTCGAGCGACCCAGCGCCCGGCGTGCAGCGCCGCGGCGGCCAGCCCCAACGCCACCGGTGCGCTCGAAAGGTACAGAAAACGATCCGCCTGCATGTTGGGCAAGGGGAAGAGATTGCTCGTAGGTAGGGCGAGTATGAAGGCCGCGACCACACTAAAGCCCGTAAGTCGGCGTCGGTCCGAGCGCAGGCAGAACACACCATAGGCGAACAGCAGCCCGAGCGAGGACGCAGCCAGCCAGGTAGCGACCTCGGCCCAGCCCGCAGCTCGATCCACGTACTCCGGTGACAGACGGAACGGCACCACGAGTTGCTGCAAGTAGGTGAGGTGGATCTGGACGCTCCGCGCCAGCACAGGAGCGAGACCAACGGTATTGGACAGCACATGCGCGCTCTCTCCGTATGGAGACAAGCCGCCGTACAGGTAGCAACGGTGCCCGACCGCGAGCGCGACGCCACACACGAGGGCGCCGGCGACGAGCAGCGAGCGGTCGTGCACGGGCGGTACGCGTCGCCACGGACCATAGCGGCGGGCCACAATCCACACCCACGGCAAGGTCGCCACGCTCATCTTGGCGCCGCTGGCGAGGGCACACAACGCGACCACGACGACGAGCCAAGAAGCGCCAACCTGACCATCGGCACAACGCTGGGCCAAGTTGAGCGCGAGCAGCCCCAGCCATGCGGCGAGCAGGTCCTCGCGAAACGAGATGACTGCCACCGCCTCGGCGTGCACAGCCATCACCCCGAAGATCCCGACTGTACCTAGACGCAGAGCTAGTGGCGCGCCGAGCTTCTCGAGATAGTGTGCGAACGAGAGACACACCGCGAGGTGCAACCCCACCGATACAGCGTGGTGGAAAACGGGGCGCAAGCCAAGCAGTCCGTACGCGAGGGTGTCGAATACGACCAGTGTCGGGCGAAACGCATCGGGCACATTGGCCTGCACCGCACGCCGCGAGAACAACAGTGGGAGATCACCCACATGACGGATGAACCCGTTGGAGGAGAGTACCCATCCGTCGTCGTAGACCAGCGGAAAGCCCAACGTCGGTAGGTACACCGCCGCCACAACGAGCAGCACGCCCGCCAGGGCGTGCCGAGGCGAGATCGGCTCGCCCCATCCCGCCCGTGAAGGCCCGTGTTCCACCGAGCGGATGGTACGCTGGGGGCCCGTCGTGTTCCGCGCGGCCTCGTAGACTCTGTGGGCGTGACCTCCCTCAGCCGGCGTGCGTGTCTCCGGGCCGAGCGATTGCGACGGAGCGGAGCATGCGGGCCCGCGTTTTGGCGTACTTGTCGGCCCACTCGGCCGGCACCTCGAATCCCAGGGCGATGGGTCCGTTGGGCGCCGCGATAAAAAAAACATCGGCGAAGAACACGCGATTGTCGCGCCGGAACCGGAACCTGTGCCAGAGGGCGCTGCCCCCATCGGGACGGCCGCTCTCCCCACGCGCGACTGGTTGGAGCGCTGCGATCTCCCCCACGCGCAGCAGAGGTCCCAATTTGTGGAGCTCGTACCAAAGCTGAGGCTGCGCGAGAGCCCAGCTCGGCACGCTGTAGATCGACGCCGAAACCAGAGCGCTCGAGCTTTGGAATCGCAGCTCGCCCAAGGGTCCGAAACGCGGCGCCCACCCCGCGGGAGCTTCCACCTCAAACAGGTCGCTGCAGCGATAGCGGATGGGAAGCTGCCCCCCATGCGCGAGCCGGGGGGCACCCACCAGCGCGACGCATGTCATCAGGGCGACGGGTGCCACGCGGAGCATGTCACCACGTCGAGATCGTCGAGGTCCTCGAGGTCCTCGGGCTTCAAGGCGCAGCCACGGTCCCGCCACACAGCCAGCGACCAGCCCACCCATGTGGCTCGCATGATCGACCTGCTGGTTGCCGAGGCCTGAAAGCACGAGCAACACCAGAAATGGCAACACGGCGAGCCCGAAGTGGCGGTGAATCGCTGGGTGCAACAGGCGCTGGTGACGTAGCCCGACCAGCACCGACGCCGACAAGAGCGCGAATACAAGGCCTGAGACACCCACCGAGATCTCGGGCGTGCACAGGAGGCTCACCAGCCCCGCGGAGCCGGCGGAGAACAGGAGTAGGAGCGAGAAGTCCAACCGGCAAAGCACACATTCCAAGGCGGCCGCGACCGGGAGGAAAAACACGAGGTTGAAAAAGAGGTGAACCCAACCCGTGTGCACAAAGTGCGCGGTAAACAACCGCCAACTTTCGCCGGCATCGGCGACGAGTGCCGCGCTCCGAGCTCCGTAGCGGACCAGCTCCAGTTGAGGGTCGCGCGGCCCGGCGGGGAGTGGGCTCCACGGCGGCGGCACCAGGTCGTGGGCCAAGGCGCCCTGCAGGGCGACGAGGCCGACACACAACCCGAGCGTGAGCCAAGGCGTAGGTGGTGGGTAGACCATGGGGTCCGTGTAGACCGCACCGCGCGCACGTCAAGCGCGCGGGCCCATCGAAACCGGGGTCGAGCCCAACGACCCGGATCCAGTGTTGGAGCACGTGTCGCGCGTCTCAGAGGCAAACTGGCGCGTGTGGCCCGGTTCGATTCGCTCCCGCCCCCCCCCTCGGCTGCAAGAAAACCCGTCGAATTGCCTAGATCTGCGTGTCCGCGACGTGGTACCAACCCGCGTTTTCAAACCCACATGCTCCTGGAGGGTGACCGTGGCGTCGTCGGCAAAGCCGGCGTGCGGTGCTCGATGAACGGGGCAGAGGAACCAACGCCAGGAGCATCACATGTCGAACACGGTCACTGCCGACGAAACGTCCGCCCAAGCCCAACCAAAACCATCCCAGCCGGTGGTCACAATCCGTCAGCTCCTCGAGTGCGGCGTGCATTTCGGTCACAGAACCGAACGCTGGAACCCTAAGATGAAGCCCTATATTTTCGGGGCACGCAACGGGATCCACATCATCGATCTCCAGCAAACGGCGGTGCTGGCACGACGCGCGCACGATTTCGTGCGCGGGATCGCGGCTGAAGGGAAGCCTATCCTCTTCGTCGGGACAAAGAAGCAAGCTCAAGACGTACTGGTGGTCGAAGCCCGACGCTGCAACCAGTACTTCGTATGCAGTCGCTGGCTGGGTGGCACACTTACCAACTGGGCCACCATCCGCCAGTCTGTGGACAAGCTGCGAAATATCGAGCGCATGTCCGAGGACGGCACATACGACAAACTGACGAAGAAGGAGGTCCTTCGCCTCGAGCGTTCACGAGCAAAGCTTGAGCGAAATCTCGGTGGCATCAAGAACATGCCGGCGCTGCCGGGTGCCGTGTTTGTCGTGGACCCGGCGAAAGAACACATTGCCATCACGGAAGCACGACGCCTCCGGGTGCCGATCATCGCGCTGGCCGACACAAACGCGAACCCCGAACTTATCGACTACCTCATCCCCGGCAACGACGATGCGATCCGTTCGATCAAACTGCTCACCTCCTGCGTCGCCGATGCTGCCCTCGAGGGTATCCACATGGGAAAAGTCCGCGCTGTCGCCGCTGAGAAGGATGGAGGCGCCGCACCTGCACCGATCCGCGTGAGCACCGGCGGCGACGGCCCAAAAGTGGAGATCGTGTCACGGCGTACGCAGTTGCCCGCACCCGAAGCCGCTGCCAGCCCCGAGGAAGAGCAAGCATCCGCAGCCGCGGCAGCCGACGCGACGCCGACCGCCCCGGTCACCAGCGCCACGACCCCGGTCAAGAACTAGTCGTCACAACTCGAGATCCAACCAGAGATCAAAACGAGAGCTCGAAACAAGAGGTCCGACACCATGGCTCAAGTCACAACTGCAATGATCAAAGAGTTACGCGAGCGTACCCAGGCGGGCATCCTCGACTGCAAGAAGGCCCTCAACGAGTGCGACGGCGAGCTCGACAAGGCGATCGAATTCTTGCGCAAGAAAGGGCTGTCCACCGCCGCCAAAAAGGCGGGTCGAGTGGCCACCGAAGGCGGCGTGGTCAGCTATATTCACCCCAACTACCGCGTGGGGGTGTTGCTGGAGGTAAACTGCGAGACCGATTTTGTGGCGGGCACAGCCGACTTCAAGAGCTTCTGTAGCGACGTTTCCATGCAGATCGCCGCCATGAACCCCGACGTCGTACGTCGAGAGGAAATGAACCAGGCCGAAGTCGAGGCCGAGCGCTCGATCCTGCGTGAAAAAGCCCTCAACGAGGGCAAGCCCGAGAAGATTGTCGACAAGATCGTAGTCGGGCAGATCAACAAGTACTACTCGGAACACGTACTGCTAGAGCAAAAATTCGTGAAAGAGGACAAGAAGACGGTCGAGGACCTCCAAAAGGAGCTCGTTGCCAAGGTCGGCGAGAACGTACAGATCCGCCGATTTGTCCGCTACGAACTCGGCGAAGGCCTCGAAAAGAAAAGCGACGACTTCGCGGCCGAGGTCGCCGCGCAGGTTCAGGCGAGTACGTAGAACCCAAACAGGGGGCGGCAATAGCCGCCCCCTGTTTGGCCCAGAACCCGCTTCCTGCCCCCTGCCGTCCCACGAAAGCACAGTCCATGCCCCTCCCGGTTTACAAACGTGTTCTGATCAAGCTCTCCGGCGAGGCCCTGCAGGGCTCTCAAGGATACGGTATCGACCCTGTCGTACTCAAGTCACTGGCCGTAGATCTCAAGGAGGTGGTCGAACTGGGCATCGAAACCGCAGTGGTGATCGGCGGTGGAAACATTTTTCGCGGTCTCTCGGCATCCAAAACCGGCATGGAACGGACGACCGCCGACTACATGGGCATGCTGGCCACCGTGATGAACGCGATCGCACTCCAAGATGCCCTTGAGCAACTTGCGGTGGACACGCGAGTCCTCTCCGCCATCGAGATGAAAGAGGTCGCGGAACCCTATATTCGGCGACGGGCGAGACGACACTTGGAAAGAGGTCGAATCGTGATTTTCGCCGCGGGCACCGGAAACCCATTCTTCACCACGGATACCGCGGCCTCCCTTCGCGCGGCCGAGGTCGGCGCGGAGGTGCTCCTCAAGGCAACAAAAGTCGACGGCATCTACAATCGGGATCCCATGCTGCACCCAGATGCCGTACGGTACGAGCGGCTCACCTACCTCGACGTGCTCTCCCGCGATCTCAACGTCATGGACGCCACTGCTATTTCCCTGTGCAAGGACAACGATCTTCCGATCATCGTGTTCGACATGCTCGCCAAGGGAAACATGCGACGGGTGCTTTGTGGCGAGAAAGTCGGCACAACTGTCTCTCCCAGCCCGAGCCCCAAGCCGACCTAATCGCGCGCCCTCATACCTCCTCACCCAGCTGTCAGCGGAGAAAATATCATGATCGACGACGCCTTGGAACTAGCAAAAGACGCCATGGATAAGGCGTGCGATCGGCTGAGAAAAGAACTGACGAGAATACGAACGGGCCGGGCAAATCCAGCAATACTGGACGACATCCGGGTCGACAGCTACGGATCCCAAACACCGCTTAACCAGGTGTCCACGGTCACCGTTCAGGACGCACGTCTGCTGGTCATCAAGCCGTGGGATCGCAATCTCATCGGAGAAATCGAGAAGGCCATCAACAACGCATCGTTGGGACTCAACGGCAACAACGACGGTGTGATCGTGCGTGTACCGATTCCGCCCCTCACTGACGAGAGGCGCCACCAACTGGTGAAACAGGCCAAAGAGTCCGGCGAGGACGCGAAAATCGCTCTGCGCCAAGCACGTCGGGAGTCGAACGAGCTACTCAAATCGGCCCAGAAGGATTCGGATATTTCAGAAGACGCGCTCAAGGAAGGCCTGTCGAAGATCCAGACCTTGACCGACAGCTACGTGAAGCGGATAGACGATGTGGTCAAAACCAAAGAGGTCGAGATCCTAGATTCCTGATCGCGTCATGAGCAACGGTGGAACAACCCGACGTCGTCTGAAGACGTATCCCGCGCTCCGCGGCGAGGATTTCATGCACCCGTGGGACGTGAAGGCGACCCACGCGCTCAGAAGAGTACCTGGCCTCGATAGACTCATCGCCAAGATCCTAGAGCTCGGCTTTGAGAAGATGCAGTATCTCCAAAATGTGGCCGACAATGTGCGCGTGACGGAGACGATGTTCCCTAGCTTGCACCGCTATCTCGGCTGGGGTTGCAAGATCCTGGAGCTCGACGAGCCAGAGCTGTACGTATCGTTTTCACCCGAGGCCAACGCGTATACCTACGGCCACACTCGACCATTCATCGTGCTCTCATCGGAGCTGCTGGAAATCCTGGACGAGCAGGAGCGCTTCTTTGTCATCGCACACGAGCTAGGCCATATCAAGTGCGAGCATGTGCTCTACACGATCGTCGCGGAGAACATCAAAGATCTACTCGATGTCGTGGGCAGAGCGACCTTGGGCGTGGGCGCGCTGGTCGGCGGGGGACTCGCTCTGCCGCTGTACGATTGGCACCGCAAAGCCGAGCTCTCTGCCGACCGGGCCGCCCTATTGTGCGTTCAAGACGTGGACGTCGCTGTCCATACTTTCATGAAACTAGCGGGAGGCGCACGGAGCCTCGTCTCGGAGATGGACAAAGGTGAGTTCCTGCGCCAAATCCGATCATACGAGGAAGCGGATGAGTCGGTCTTGAACCGCACCTTCAAATTCCTCATCACCGCGACGCGCACTCACCCCTTCCCGATCTTGCGGGCCAAGCATCTCGACGCTTGGGTAAGAGAAGGTGGCTTCGACGCGGTCGGCTCCGGGCGATAGCGCGCCAGGCTCAACCAGCCTATCGCGGGCACCCATGTCGCTTCTCCCACGCGACTAGATTCGCGGTCCCGTGGACACGCCGGGCGTGGCGGGAAGTCTCTCTGATCGACGTCGGCTAAAGATCGCATCGGCCCGATCGTGCAGGATCTGGCGCGCCAGATCGTACCACTCCTCGGGCTCCTCCAATGACTCGAGGTCGATCCGGCCCGGATACTTCTCCACCGCTTCTTCCGCGCGTTGATGCACTGCGTCTTCGTCCGCGCCGTAGCGAGCCAACACCTCGAGAGACTGGGCGGAGGCCGCGACCTCCGCCGCGATCCGCCAATAGGGCTTCCTGATCAACAAACGTGCCATCCGATCGCGCCCAAGCTCGGCCTGCTGATTGATGTGTGTCAGCTCGTGCCACGCCATGCGTGCCTTCGTCACCTTGGAGAGGTCTTCCCAGTGGACGGGTAGCCACACGATTTTCGGACCACGCGAGTCGACCGCCGCCGCTCTCTCGCTGTTTTGCGGCTGGTCCTTGGCGCCTGGCGTCTTGATCTCCGTCTCCCACCCGGCCTCGTCGTAGCGCACGAACGCCAGCTCGTGGCTCACGCCCGCATCCTCGGGCAGCGCTTCACCTGGCAGAATATGGGCACCGCTAGCCGCGAAGGCAATGGCCTCCTCCTCGCTCGTACAGGATGCCGCGAGTAGTCCCATGACCAAGACAAACATTCGCATCGTGCCCTGGCATCGGGCGCCACCCAGCTGTCGTTGAGGTTCGGCTTGGTTCGGTCGAGCCCCCGCCGCGGGATCGCCTGGGCAGCGGCCCAAGATCGTCCATCCACCATCAAACTTGGGCCGTGGGTCCGCGAACGCTTCGGTTTGCGGCATGCGACGCATCGACCGCAGCAATGCAGTGGCCCGAAACGCGCTCTCCGTGATGGGGCACGAGACACCTCAACGTGTGCGATGGTCCAACAGGGCACTGGTGCAACAGGCCACTGGCGCAACAGCGAGCTGGTGCAACAGGCCACTGGTGCAATGGTAGGATGTGGCGATGTGGCGATGGAGCAGCGGGGGGGGATGCCGCCGCATCCCGTCACAAGCGCGCGGGCGCGGACCGCTTGAGTGCCGAGATCAGAGCGGCCTGCGTGAGAGGTTTTGCGATGTAGTCGTTCATCCCCGCGTCGAGACATCGCGCGCGGTCTCCGGGCATCGCCTGCGCGGTCATGGCGATGATCGCCAGCATTTTGCCACGCGGCATGGAGCGAATTTTTGCGGTTGCCTCGTATCCATCCATCACGGGCATCTGTACATCCATGAGTACGACGTCGTACTCATGCCGAGCGCAGGCATCGACCGCCTCTTTCCCATCGCTAGCCAGCTCGACCGCATAGCCGATCTTTCGCAGCATCGCCATGGCGATCTTCCCGTTGATCGTGTTGTCCTCCACCACCAGAGCCTGTCCGCCGACTGAACCCTCCGAAGGCTGCACCGAACCCGCGCCGCGCTCCGCTGGAACTGGATCTAAACTGGGATCCAAACTGGGATCCAAACTGGGATCCAAACTGGGATCCAAACTGGGATCCAAAGCGCTCGAATCTGGCGCCAGCGTGGACATGGGTATCACCGTCGATACTTGGACTGTAAACCACAATGTGGTGCCCACGCCTGCTTCGCTGTCGGCCCCGACCGTCCCTCCCATGAGTTGGACAAGTCTGCGACTGATCGGGAGACCGAGGCCCGTCCCCCCAAACTCACGCGCAGTGGAGTCCTCGGCTTGGGAGAAGGGCTCGAAGATCTTCGGTAGGTGATCGGCCGATATCCCGCAACCGGTATCCCACACCTGGAATCGAAGTTCTTGCCGAGTTGGACTACGAAGCAGGCGACCACCCACCGACAACATCACAGCTCCCTGATCGGTAAACTTGAGGGCGTTGGTCAGCATGTTGGTCAGGACCTGTCGCAGACGGTACGGGTCGCTTCGAATCCACCTAGGCACCTCGTCTCCGACCCGTACGCTCAGCGCCAGGTCCCGCCGCAACAGCTGCATGGGTTCCACTATACTGTTCAGAAGTTCCCGAATGTCGAAGTCCAGATCTTCAAGCCTGAACCTCCCCGCGTCGAGCTTCGTCAAGTCCAAGATATCGTTGGTGATCCGCAGGAGGGCCTCGCCCGAGGCTCGGATTGTCTCGACATATTTTCGCTGCTGGGGATCTAGCCTGGTGGCGAGGGTGAGCTCGGCCATACCGAGCACACCATTGATGGGCGTGCGAACCTCGTGGCTGATGGTCGCCACAAACATGCCCTTCGCCCGGCTGGCCGCCTCCGCTCGAGCTTGGGCCTGGGTCGCTTGCCGCCGAGCCGCGGTCAATTCGCGGCGCATACGCTCTTTGGCGCGCTCAACAAACGCGGCGATTCCCGAACCACAGAGGAGCAAAGCAAGGCTGTAAGCGCCAACCAAGCTCAGTTCGGGTGCGCCAGCCGGGGCTCCACGTGCCTCGAACGCAACCCATCCGACCACCGTCAGACCGGAGATCGCGGTCCATGCGAGACCTGAGCCAACGCTCCCCGCTACGTGGGCACAGATGGGGAGTAGCACGAGACTATGCACTGCCGGGGCCCGACCCCCTCCGGTACAGTACGAAATGAACACGACGCCGCCGTACAAATTCACGCAAAGATAGTTCGCCGCGAATACCGTGGAGCCAGAGTATCGAAGCACATAGGGGGTCAGTAGAACAAGTAGCGCGATCACGGCGATGGGAAGACCGAGTGCTCTCGAATCGAACCAGGCGTGGAATAAGATCAACAGCAGTCCCCACGCGCCCGTCCAAAGTGCGATCTGCGTGATCAGCCGCGCGCGTCCGTGGGCATCCGCGTCCGCCCGCAACGCGGCAGGAACGAACCCTTCGACGAAGCGACACATCGCCGACCATCGGCGACCCGCGGCCCCCGTCCGATCGTTTGCGCTCACGGGCGATCGCTCGCTAGTCGCTTCGAGTGGGGACGATCCATCGCCGCGAGCCTCTCCGTGCCTCTCCGTGAGTCTCTCGATACCATTCGATACCACGCAGGACCACTCGCATCTCGCGCGGCCCAGCAGGGGAGGCGCGCGGGCGTCAGACCTTGAGGTACCAACCGCGTCGATCCAGTGCCCACAGCAGCCCCCATTTGCCCAGGACGAAAACGAGCAGAAACGCCACCCTCGCACCGTCGCCCGGTTCGTCACCCAGCAACGAATGGGCAACAAACCATGCCGGAATGAGCGGTGTGAGCATGTACACCAAGATCGAATTCTTGCCGATCACCCGAAAGAACCCCGACACAACTCGCTCTCCGCAGAGATCCGTTGCCCAGTACGCGCCGGCAAGCAACAGCACACTCCACCCCGCGCACCACAACACGAAGGAGCTACTCCAAAGGTTCTTGTTGATGGGAAGAACCCCATCCCAAAGTCCTCCCACCACTAGCGCCAGCACCCCGGCGCCCAACAGACCCAAGAGTCTGTCGCGGGATGTACGGTGATCCTGGCGGATCCATCGACCTGAGAATACGCCGAGCAACGCGGTGGACACGGCGGGGAACGTCGACAAGAGACCCTCTGGATCTCGAACCACATGGTAGAGCCTGCCGGGAAGGAATCGACGATCGAGATAGTCCCCCAAGGTTGCACCCGGCTCAAGGTTCCCAGCCCCGTACCCGGGCACGGGGATCCACACCAGGGCCATCCAGTAGGCGAGTAACAGGCCAGCTGCCCATGCGATCTGAGCCGGCAGTCGAAAAAAAAGCACGATCAGCGCGGCGCCCCCATAGCCAAGCCCTATCCGAGCTAGCACGCTGGCGTAGCGCGGGTCGTCGAACGCCGGCCAGGCACGCTGCTCGAAATCAACAAGCCACAACGCATTGTAGAGCACCCCGAGTCCAACTAGGCCCAGCACGCGCTTCGCTACGTGCTGCACCAGGCGCCGCCGAGCATCGCCTCGCGCCCGACGATGCTCGAACGAGAAGGGAATCGCCACTCCAGCTATGAATAGAAAGAGGGGAAAAACCAGGTCATAGAAACGGAAACCGTCCCACGCTGCGTGTTCCAAGTGGCGGCGCGCCACCTCAAGCGCGGGCCAACCTGTCCATCCGGCCAGCGCCGCGACCCACAACTCGCCGCCCATGATCCAAAACATGTCGAACCCGCGCAATACGTCGAGACAGCGCAGGCGAGTTGATTGGGGCTGCGTCACGTTTCCGCGAGCATACCCGTGGCCCTACTGCAGGCTCCAGGTGCGCGGCGTGTGATCGGGCCGGAGCGGACCCGAGCCGACCCGACCACACTCGCCCGCTGGGCAACGCACCTGGCGCGAGGAGGAGCCCTGTTGCATGCGGAGGTTTGTCAGTTTGATAGAGCGTGTCCCCAACTGGGCGTGCGTGCTGCCGCGGCGTGGCGGCACACGACCCTTGCACGCGACCCTGCGATGAGGAGGACGCCGCCTCCTGAACCAAAATGCGACAAGACAACATGCTCTCCCGCCATCATTCGCGCGTATCACCCGCGACCGCACGTCTCGGGCAAAGTTGCCTGCGACTACGTGATGGCACGTTTGGTGGACCCCGATCAGTCGGTGTGCTAGCTTGGCGGCGGCTTCGGGGTTCGGTTCTCTCCACCGACCCCGCCCGGTTCCGAGTTTTTCCAGATGGACGCACAGAGATCTTCCCTGGCGCACGTACCCGTCTTCGTCCTCTGCGGGGGCTTCGGCACTCGTCTGCGAGAGGAAACAGAACTCCGCCCGAAACCGATGGTGCCCATCGGCGACCATCCGATTTTATGGCACGTGATGCGAAGCTACGCCCACCACGGGTTCAAGCGCTTCGTGTTGTGCTTGGGATACAAGGCCGAGGTCATCAAGTCCTATTTCTTGGACTACGCGTCGATGAACAGTGACTTCACAGTGGAGTTGAAGTCCAATAGCGTCACGGTACATTCCGTCGACCACGACCAGGACTGGCAAGTCACGCTGGCGTTCACGGGCCAAAATGCGATGACAGGAAGTCGTGTCGCCCAAGCTGCGCACCGCTATCTCGGCGATGCGCAGCAATTTGCCGTGACATACGGCGACGGGCTCACCGACGCCAATCTGGGTGAGGAGTTCGCCGTACATCAAGCCCACGGCAAGATCGGCACCGTCCTCGGCGTCAACCCACCGTCGCGATTCGGCGAACTGATGATCTCGAAGGACAGCGTCACCGCGTTCGAGGAAAAACCGGAATTCGGCGACAACTGGATCAACGGCGGATACTTCTTCTTCAAGCGCGATTTTTTGCCCTATCTCAGCCCCGACACGGGCTGCATTCTGGAACGCGACCCCCTCGTGCGTCTCGCCCGCGACGGTCAGCTCAACGTCCACCGGCACCCGGGTTTCTGGGCGTGCATGGACACGCAGCGCGACCGCGATCACCTCAACCGGCTCTGGAGCGAGGGCAAAGCCCCTTGGCGCGTCTAGACCGACGCTTGGTACCCCCCAGGACCCGCTCCAGCGAACACAGCGAACACAGCGAACCGAGAAGGACGATCATGAAAGTACTTGTCACCGGGCATCGCGGATATATCGGCGTACACCTCGTCGAGTTGCTGCAGGCCTCCGGTCACGAGGTCACCGGATGCGACCTCGGACTCTTCGACGGCTGCGAGTGGGAGCACTACCCGACCGCTAACCACGAACTCGTAAAGGACACCCGTTCGCTGACAGCCGAAGACGTCGCGGGGATGGACTGCGTCATGCATCTCGCAGCCATCTCCAACGATCCGATGGGCGACCTCAATCCGGAGCTCACGTACAGCGTGAACCGCGACGCCTCGATTCACCTGGCAAAACTCGCGAAGGCGGCCGGAGTCGGCCGCTACCTCTTCTCGGGCAGCTGTTCGATCTATGGCGCGGGCGACAAACTTGATCTCGACGAGAATGATCCCCTCCATCCGCTCACCGCCTACGCAAGATCGAAGATCGAAACGGAGCAAGCGGTCTCCGAACTGGCAGACGAGAATTTCAGCCCGTCGTTCCTGCGGAACGCAACCGCCTACGGCCATTCACCGATGCTTCGCATCGATCTGGTGGTCAACAATCTGCTGGCCAGCGCGCTTTCTTTTGGCGAGATTCGCATCATGAGCGACGGCTCGCCGTGGCGCCCACTGGTGCACTGTCGAGACATCGCCCGAGCTTTTGTGGCCTTCATGGATGCGCCCCAAGAGCGGGTGCACAACAAGGCGGTAAACATTGGCGGCAACCGCGAGAACTTCCAAGTGCGGGATGTCGCTGACCAGGTACAACGCCTCTGCCCCGACGCCAAAATTGCTTACACTGGCGAAGTAGGGGCGGACCCGCGCAACTACCGGGTCAAGTTCGACATGCTCCATCAGCTGCTTCCAGACTTCCAACTCGAGTACACGTTGGAAAAAGGCATGGAAGAATTGCATCGCAAAATGGTCGAGCACAAATTCAACGCCGATGACTTTCGCGGCGACCAGTTCGTTCGACTACGTCATCTCACCAAGAACATGCACATGCTCGGCGCCTAGACCAGCGACTCCGGCAGCGACTCCGGCAGCGACTCCGGCCCCTTGCCCAGGTCCCCTGTTCTCGACAACTCCTTGGGGACTTGAGCCCTCGACCCACTACGGGAGACCAACCCATATGCTGTTTCAAGACACGCCGCTTGCGGGCGCCAAAGTCATCGAACTACAAAAACGCGAGGATGAACGGGGCTTCTTCGCTCGGATGTTCTGCGAGAAAGAGTTCTCCGAGCACGGACTCGTGAGCAACTTCGTCCAGGTGAATAACTCCCTCGCCGTGGTCCAAGGCACGCTGCGCGGCATGCATTACCAGCTCGCCCCAAAAGCTGAGGTCAAGGTGGTGCGCTGCATCCGTGGCGCACTCTTCGACGTGATCATCGATCTACGACGGGACTCGAGCACATTTGGGCGGCACTTCGGCGTGGAGCTGAGCGCCGAGAATCGCAAAGTGCTCTATGTCCCGAAGGGCTTCGCTCACGGCTTCATCACCCTTGCGCCGAATACCGAGGCCTTCTATTTCGTGGACGAGTTCTACGCGCCTGCGCAAGAACGGGGTATCCGCTGGAACGATCCGAAGTTTGGGATCAAGTGGCCGCTAAATCCCCTCGTCATCTCCGAGAAGGACAAAGCACACGCCGATTTCAACCCGGCAACTCACCTGGAATAGCGAGCATCTCAGAGGCCACCATGCGTATCCTCTTCACAGGAGCGAGCTCTTTTACCGGATACTGGTTCGTCCGTGCACTGGCTGAAGCTGGGCACGAGGTCGTGGCAACATTCCAACGCGGCGCGGGCGAATATACCGGCATCCGAGGTGAAAGGGTTGCCGAGTTGCACGAGCACACGGAGCGCGTATTTGAGTGCTCGTTCGGCCAGAAAAGGTTCCTTGAAGTCATCGGATCGATCGGAAGCTTGGACCTCCTCTGCCATCACGCGGCGGACGTCAGCAACTACAAGAGTGCCGACTTCGACGTGCTGGGGGCGACCGCGAACAACACAGCCAACCTACCCACGGTGCTCGCCGCAATACGCCGGCGCGGGTGTGAGGTGGTGTGCCTGACCGGAAGCGTATTCGAACAAGATGAGGGAGCTGGCTCCGAGGGACTTCCCGCCTTCTCGCCTTACGGCTTGTCGAAGGGAATTACCGCGCAAATCGTCCGTTACCACAGCGGCACCGCGGGCCTTCGCCTCGGAAAATTTGTCATCCCGAATCCATTCGGCATATTTGAGGAACCCAGGTTCACAGGGTACTTGGTACGAACCTGGTACAAAGGTGAGAACGCGGCGGTACACACCCCGGCCTACGTGCGCGACAATATCCACGTTTCCTTGTTGGCGAGGGCGTATTCGGCCTACGCGAGCGAGTTGTGCCAAGCCGGCGCACGCCAAGTGTTCCGTCCCAGCGGCTACCCAGGGACCCAAGGTGGGTTCGCGCATCTGTTCGCCGAGAACATGCGGGATCGACTGGGCTTGCCCTGCAAACTGGACCTCCACGCTCAGTCCGAATTTGGTGAACCACGGGTCCGCATCAACACCGATGTGCTCGACCACCAAGCACTCGCCTGGAACGAACGACTGGCATGGGACGAGCTTGCTGAATACTATCGTTCGCTCCAGTAGGCCGCAGGCTAGCTCGTACTGCGCGCCCCCCTTATCGATCAACCCAGCAGCCTGCGACGCCAACGGCGGATCAACCCACGCCCCCGCATTGCCAAACTTAGGTCCAGAACACCGTCGCAGCGAGCGAAAGCACGACCGACGTGGGCGGCATCGTCATCGCTGAGAACCGCCTCCATCGCGCCTGCGTTGTCGAGAATCTGCTCGACGCTGCTCGCCCCCGCGATCACTGCGCTGACGCTGCGCTGCTGGAGCAGCCACGCCAGCGCCACAACAGCGGGACTGTCGCCCCGAGTTTCGGCAATTTCCTTAAGCGTGATGAGTGCGCGACTAACTGCCCCCCGAGTCCGAGCACCTTCAATCCCCGCACCCTTCTCCATACGACCTGCCAACAGCCCGCGCCGCAACGGACTGTAGGCTAGAACGCCGACTCCGAGCCGCGCGGCGTGTGGCGCCACGAAACCTCCCATGTCGCGATCGACAAGATTGTACTCGATCTGGTGGCTCGCCAGGCCGACCTCGCCGAGGGTCGCGTGAGCCATCGACACCTCCCCGACGCTGAAATTGGACACACCAATCGCTCGCAACTTGCCGGCACACCGAAGATCGAGCAACGCACCGATGGTCTCGGCGACAGGCGTCTCCACATCCCGGAAGTGGACCTGGACGAGATCGATGATCTCGGTACCGAGGCGGCGCAAGCTGGCCTCCACCTCCATACGCACAGACTCGGGCCGACAGTCGCGTCGGACAGTCCGTCTCTGACCACGGGCATCATATTCGGAGAAATGGACCCGCCCCCGAGGCGCGCAGCCTCGCCGCGCCACCGGGTCATCGTCCCAGCGAAGACCAACCTTGGTGAGAAGAACCACATCCGCCCGACGGCCGTGGATCGCCGATCCGACCAACGTCTCGTTGCGCCCGAAGGCGTACAAGGGCGCCGTGTCGATCGTGGTGATGCCGCGATCCAAGGCGGCGAGGACCATCCGCTCGGAGCGTTTCCAAACTCCCTCCTCCGTAGGCAGCGACATGGCACCGAGGACAACGGGAGAGATACGCAGTTCCGAACATCCGAGCTTGGGGTAGGCGAGTTTCATAGCTTTGATCTGCGTAGCTGGAGTGGGCGTGGATGCGCTACGGGTCCGTGCCCCGGCGAAGCCCAACACTAGAGGCCTACGCGCCATCCGTCGAGGCCGCAGAGCCTCGCTATCGCTCGAACAACCACGGCAGGCGCCTCCATGGGAACCATATGCCCGGCCGAGACCGTGGAAAGCCGCATCCCCGCCCGCGTGCGCGCCACCTGCTGATACGCATCGGAAAAGGCGCTCACCTCGGAAGCGAGAATCTCTACGGTGGGCCCGGACAACAGGCCGACCCGATCCAGCATGTCCGTAGCCCCAAGCTGGTAGATCGCAGCCTCCGTGACAGGAGCGCACTTCAACTCTACGCCCCCCGTTTCGCACGCCCGTAGCCCGCCGCTCGTGAAGTCATGGAGGGATCGGGCGCTCCAGCGCGCGTACAAGGCGTGTTGGCGCAGCTCGCTTCGTGCGTGCTCCCGACTTGCAAACCACTGTTTTCGTGTTCGCGTCGAGAGCACATTACGTCGGCGTTGGACCCGATTCGCGCGTGCCATATCCGCATCCATGAGCACAGGCTCCACCAACAACAAATGATCGAATCGCTCGGGACAAACCTCCGCGGCAATCAACGCCGCGATACCGCCGAGAGAGTGACCGACCACCAAATCAAAACGCAAACCCAAGCCGTTCGCAAGCGCCTCCGCCACCTCCGCGAGATCCACGCCAAAGTGCTGCCAAGATGGCTCCTCCATCGCTAACGTCGTGTCACCATGACCCCGCACATCGAAACTGATCAAGCGGCAGTAGGGCGCCAAGGGCTCGGCGACCTCTCCCCAGACTTCTTTGCACAGACCCGTTGCGTGATGGAGCAAAATCGTCGGCCCCGCCTCACCCCATTGCAGGCACGCGACCTGCCCGCCACTTCGCAAAGAGACCTTCCGCCTCACGCTACCCTCCATCCCTAGATCTCCGAAACGATACGGGCAGATCCAGAGACGTTGAGAGCCGCCACTCGCCCGCGAAATCGCACGTCCGAGCGACCGGCTCGGAGTCGCACGAGTCGGCGGCTCCCCGGCGCAAGATGAAAATAGTTGTCATCTGCGACATAGCCTCGTACCTGTATCGTCACCGCCTGAGCGAATCCCCGCGTAGCGACCTCCATCGACACGACGCAGCCATCATTTTCGACCACCTGAGCTCGCAGTCCGATGTCCTGACGCATGGGGAGACACCCCCCACTTGGAAAATAGTAGGCGGGCGCCACGTCCACGGACTGCCCATCCCGCGGTCTGAGAGTGGCTACGGCCATGTCGTAGGCAGCGGGTCCAAAACGGTACGCATGGGTCGCATCGATGAAACGACCAAGGACCGTCTCCACGTCAACGCTCCAATGCGCGCGCCCAGCGATGTCGACTTCGATCTCCCGCCGCTCCACCTCCGTGTCCGCTCCGCGATAGAGCACGAGCTTGAGGCGACCCGTGAGTCGCTGTGCTTTGTCGTTGGCCACCACGAGTTGAAGACCGTCGAGACCTCGGTCCAGAAACCACATCGCTACAGGGGCCCAGATCCGCTTGAGGTAGTAGTAGGGTGCCTTGGGGAGGCCCAAGCTGTCGACGATGCCCCATCCTGCTCCCTCCCATAGGTCGCTATAGTACCAAATCAGCGCGCCGGCACATGGTGAATCACCCGCTCGCCATCGGCCCATCGTCTCCGCCACCACCTCCCCCACGGAGATCCGGCACAAATGCAAGTAGCGCACGGCGTCCTCATGTCGCTGCCGCCGAGCACTCAAGCCGAACAACGCCTCCACATAGTGGTCCGTCACATCGGCGAAATCCCACCCCGCGCCGGCATCACGAGGCACACGAGCCTTGTAGCTCGGATGATGCGAGGCCACCTCCCCCGCCGCGGACAAGCCTTCGAGGGTACTATGCTCTGGTGGATTCGAGAAGGCAAGACACTCGGACGCGAACCGGGGCGACCGCAGGCTCGCATCGGCGACGGGCCGCAGATACGCCCCAACACCGAAGTAGTGGCTGACGCCAGCTTCGATCCGAAAAGGCAGGGCGCCACCCCACGGTGTAGACGGCAGGTAGGGAGCCTCCACGCAGGCCTCACGGATCAACCTGGGCAAGACGTCCGCGAAGAGCTCGTTATCCCATTCATCCGAACCCAGACCCAACATTGATGCCTGCTGCGCCACCTCGCTTCCTCCACAGAGGACCGCTAGGCAAGCACGCCCACCCAATCGCTGCAGCTGCTGCCTACATTCACTCTCCACACTCCGAGCGAAGCACTCGTCCTCCATTGGATAGTCCATGTTTGCGAACATGAAATCCTGCCAGACCAAGATACCCAGTTCGTCACACAGATCGTAGAAACAGTCGTCTTCGTAGACCATCGTCCCGCCGACGCGAAACATGTTCAGGCCGGAATCCCGCGCCAAGACCAAAAGCTCCGCATACCGGGTTCGCGTGGCCGACAAAGCCAAGATGTCGACCGTCGTCCAGCACGCCCCGCGACAAAAGACATCGATCCCGTTGACACGCACTTGGAACCTGCTGTCATCGTCGCCGCGATCGACCACGATGGATCGAAAGCCCACCCGCCCGCAATCGATCTCTATCGTGCCATCCTCGAAACCTGTCAGTGCCACCCGAACATCGTAGAGGTAGGGATCGCCATGAGTGTGCGGCCACCATAAACGCACGTGTGGCAAGGTGATCCGCGCCCGCACCTGCACCGTATCGCCGGCACCAGGCGTAAACACCAACTCCGTAGCCGCATCTCCGATATACAGTCGCCCCGATCGCGGCGCAGCTCCATTTGTCAGGATTCCCAATGTCATCCGCAATTCGGCCGCGCCGGCAGCCGCGGTAGACCCTCGATCCTCCACATGAGCGCGCAAGCGGTACGACAGAACAGACAGGTCGCGCTCGACCACCACCGAGACCCTTTTCCATGGCCCCACCGCCGCACAAGGTGGCGACCACGACGGCATACGACCGAGAAGAGTTGTCCGGCACCATCGAAGATTCTGGTGCTGGACCAGACGTGTCTTCCAGCGCGGACGCGGACGTCGCCGGGACAGCTCGGGGTCCAACGCTCGAAACCGGATATGGAGTATGTTTTTCCTCGCCTTGAACTCTGTGATATCGAGCCTGTACTGCACGAACATATTTTGGCTCGTGAGCACAAGCTCTTCGTTCAGCCAAGCTTCCGCGAGAGTCGCCAACCCATCAAACTCCAGCACGGCGCGAGTTCCCTCCAGCGCCGATAGCTCCGGTAGCACGCACCGATACCACGTATCGTACGCATCCAGGTCCGAGCGATCCCGGTAGTCCTCATCGGTCGCCAGCATCTGCAACGCCTGCGCGGAGGTGCCCGGAACGCAAGCGGAGATCCAGCGCGCATCCGTATCCACGAGATGTGCCGGAACTTTGCACAGTCCCGGTGCAAGCTGGCACAACTCCCAGCCCTCCTCCACGAGTGCCCGTGTGGAGCCTCTCGCTATTCGAGCCGGTAGCTCCTGTGGAAACGCGTGTGGGATGCTCATGCTCCCAAGCGTACGTGCAGGTGATCCATCGCCCGGGCCCACGCCTCACCCATTTCCAACACGCTTGCCGTCAGGTCGCGGGGTCGCTTCGACCGTGCGACCCTCGCCAACTTGAGTATCAACATCTTCGCTGTGCGGGAGACGGCCCGGAATCCGTCGATGCTGACGGCGAGATCGGCCGTACCGCCCCGCTGCAGCCACTCGAGGAAGAACGCGGCGAGCTCAAAATTCGCACCACACTGGCGCAGGCCCGAAAACACGTAGTCATGGTAATATTGTTCCGACTCGGCAACCATGCGCTCCATGTCACTCGGCAGTCGCTCGGCGAATGCCGTCATCGGGTTTGTTGGCGCATGCCGAAGTTGATCTCGTGCGAATCGTGTCGCCATATCATGAAGCTCGTCTCCGAAGCGCCGTTCGAGTCGCCCGAGCTTCGCAAACTCACAGTAGGGGGGAAGATAGTCGGCGGGATCGGTTAGACCGATGCGAAACAATCCGTCGAAGTCCCGACCCTCCAACTCGTGATACGCCGTGTTATGAAAGTAGCCCAGCCGCCGCTGCTGCGGCTGCACGCGCACAATCGCCACGGTCGTCTTCACGTGGTTCTTCCTGTAGTCGGTCGCGGCAGTATCGGGCAGAAAATAAGCGTCCACCTCTGGAACTCGGCAGTGGAAAGTTCTAGGGCGTGATCACGCCGCTATTTTGACCGGATGATCGGGTGAGGCGGCTCTACGTTTTCCTCGCAGTATTTTTGCGACTAGCGTCCTATCGCCGTTTGTGAGGAA
>JAZGFE010000207.1:0-8080 GCA_036479215.1 Nannocystaceae bacterium
GACTATCTCGATTTTCACAAAGCCCGTGAACTCGATCGCAATCACCTCTCACGCTATGAGCACGGAGAAGTGCCTAGTCTCCAACTGCCGGGGAAGCGCAAATCCCTGCTGCGAATCGTCCAATGACAAATGCGCGTGGCCGCAGGGGAGCCGCACCCCCTGCATCTGGAGTCGCGGGGGATCAGGAAGATGTGAAACAACGCCCCACGAACGACGTGCCGTTGCGCGACCAGTCCGAGAACCCCTTACCCAGGCCTGCGGAGCTACGGCCGCCGGCGCAGTGGTCATGACCGTGCATGCCGCCCCCTCGCTCATCCGCATCTGGGAACTACAAACCAGCGCCATCTACCAAACCGCGCCCCTCGGGCACGCTGCCACGCGCAACGCTTTGGCATTTGACCTCCGTCGTGCGCACCCTACCCTGGTGGCGTGGAGCGGCGTAGATCTACCCGTACCGGCGGTGGCCCTGCACGATGACTTGGCCCTGCGCCCCGTCGGCGCCCACAGTGACACCATCCTATTGCTTGGAACTCGAGGCGCTCCCTGATCCGCAATCACATGCCGAAGTCAAGCCCGACACCTCCGGCTAGGGGATATGGCCCCGTCAACGACAGGACGGCGACCACTGACGGCATGATACGCCTCGCATTGAAGCGCCCGACCAGGCGAGGTGCTTGGTTTCGTGAGCTCACGCCCAGGAAGCTTCTGGCGCGTT
This sequence comes from Nannocystaceae bacterium, assembly GCA_036479215.1. Lineage (GTDB taxonomy): Bacteria > Myxococcota_A > Polyangia > Nannocystales > Nannocystaceae > FL481. The sequence continues at coordinate 716 of JAZGFE010000207.1, forward strand.
TGGCCGCGTGGGTGCCGGGACCCTGCGTCGACGTGATCAGGTATCGCGGCGTACTCACGCTCGAGATCGCTTGCGTCCCTTCATCATCGAACGCAGTCCCCAAGCCGAGGTCGACGTCGACTTGCTGCCACTGTTCGATGCCAGCGGTGGGCTCCAGCGTGTAGCGAAACATCCTTCCCGACCTTCCTTCCCGACCTTCCTTCCCGACCTTCCGCCACCCGACCTTCCACACCCGAGCGAATCGGCTGGCGGCGCTGGCTCGCCCGGTGTGTTCTGCATCGAGGTCACCGCATGTCCTCTCTGCGAGCGCCCCCTCAAGTTCATAGCGGCGGTTCTCCAACCCGCGCACATCGCTGCTCTTCTCGACGACGCGCAAGGGCAGCTCCGACCGGGCACCGAACGGGTCGCGACACGGGCGTTCACACGTGGGGCGCACCATCTTCCCCAGCCGCCCACTGCGTGCGACTTCCGCCATAGCGACGGATGCGATCCCCGACCTCAGCTCCACGTCGACTCCGACACCGCGCACCAGCTCGCCCTGTGGACCCCGCGGTGACGAAGCTCCCACGACGCCCGCGCCTGCACGGCGTGCACGCGCGCACAACGTGAACACAACGTGAACACAACGTGAACACAACGTGAACACAACGCGAACACCACGCGAACACACGTCCCACGGTGTCGCGGTGTCTCTGGTTTCTCCACACCCTGAGCCTCGACTGGCGCGTCCATTCACTCCCCTTCGCACCGTCGCCAGCCGCGACGATGCCCCCCCATCCCACGGATGACGCCACCCGGTTCGCAACCGCGGGCGAAATCGCCCGCGCGTATCACGTTCCCCATTCATCGCGCTTAAGCGTGCCCGGGGGAGGTGGTGAGCCGCGAGGAGGAGCGGGGCTTCCAGTACAGCGGTGAGATCGTACAAAATGCGGACCGGCTTCAGACCTAAACTGGCCGCCTGGGAGGTCGCTACGGTCGTCGTTGCGCAAAGTCCGTATCGAGCAAAGAATTTGTCGCTGGGCGGAAACTCTAGTCGCTGCAAATCACCGCTGTGACGGTCCTTGAGCCGGACTTGACCGAAGGTGTAGGTACGTCTCTGTGGCGCGGTCAGATCGTGCGACTCTACGATCGACTCGCTGGGGGAGGGCACGCTCGCTCTCGAATCCGTCCCCGCGTCCCCTCCCATGACGATCCGCTTCACCCTTCGCGATCTTCGCGACCAGAAATCCTGGAAGCTGTCGCTGCGTCAGAGACACGTCTTCCAACTCAAGCGGCTCCAGGCTCACGTCCTCGAACTCGAGGACGTGTTCTTCAATCACAATTCCGCTGTACTCCTCCCGCAGGGTCCGGACGCAAGCTCTCGCTCCGCGGCGCTGGACGATAAACCGATCCCGCCAGATTCCGGATCCGAAGCGGCCGCCAGCGAGAAGCCAAGTAAAGACACAACGGGCGACATCACGGGGATATCGGTCCTCGCAGCCGTGTATCGGCACGCCGAGGGCAACCCCGCACAAAGCCTGCTCATCACCGGCCACACCGACTCCTCAGGTAAAATTGCGTACAACGAGGAACTCTCGCGGGAACGTACGGCGTGCACCACGGCCCTACTCGAGGGCGATCGAGACAGATTCGTCCAGATCGCCAAAAAGTGGGGAAAAGTGGAAGATTATCAGACGATCCTCAACTGGCTACACCGGCGCCATGCGTGGCCGTGTTCGTCTGGCAAGGTCGATAATGTCCACGGCCCACAGACCAGCAAGGCGGTTCGAGCCGCTCAGGCCGCCTGCAACTCCCGCTATCTCAAGCTCGACAAACCCAGACTTGGGCTTCCGGGCCCCGAGGAAAAACTCGTGGTCGACGGTGCCGTTGGCACGAACACGTGGGGTGGGTTCTTCGATCTATATATGGTTGGTCTCTGCGATCTCCTCAAGGTCAGACATCTGGGACTTGAGACCTGGCGAGGCCATCTAAAGTGGCTCGACCCGAAGCAAAAATCAGTCGGCTGTGGCGAGGCACATCCAATCGCGGCGGAGGGCGTCGACGAGTATCGTTCCCAACGCAACCGCAGAACCGAACTCGTGTTTTTCCTCGATTCGGAGAGACCCGATCTCCAGCGGTGCCACGCGGCACAGACGTGCACTCCGGACGGCTGCGAACTGTACGATCGGAACCTCTACCGCCTCTCTCATCTACCGCCCGATGTCGACGGGTCGCTCGCGTATGACTACGAAGTCGAGTTCTGCTACCATAATCCCGAGAAACTCGGCTCGACGCAACTGAGCCTGGAGTCGGCAAAGACCGGCGGCAAGCAATTCAAATCGGGTGATTCTCTTGATGGTCTCGACCTGCGCTATGTCGTCCGAGACGACCACGGCGTGCCGCTGTCGGAGAATCTTGACTGGTTGGGAGACAGAGGTGGGGCGTCCAAGCTCGACAACTACCAAAAGCTTGGGCTGATGCCGACGGTCGAACCCAGGGTGCCCTTTCGTCTTAAGGTGCGCCGAAAACTCAGCGACGGAACCTACGGCGAGATTCACGAAGGCATGGTCCACCTCGAGGTCTACGTCGAGGATCCCAAGATCGATCTCGCGGCTCATCCCCGTCCATCGAAGACCACGACATTCGTACAAGACGTGGTCGACCTCCACAAACACGTCGATGGTGACGACAATGCCGTCACCGACTTGGGCGGCCGGCGGTCCGGCAAGGACAAGCTGGCGGCAGACCAGCTGCTCGCTAGCTACGATGGCGTCGACGCGTCGAAGGGAGCCGCACAACCGCTACCGGCCCCCGCCCCCGGAGAACCGTTTCAACTCGACGCTCCTGCTTCACAGGAGGTCGACGGAACGCACCAAAGTCATGTCGATCTGGTGCTCACTCCTGGCATTCAACTAGGAGACAACTTTCGGCTGCGTGTGAAGGTGGTCGAGGACCCCAACTTAGAGTTCAAAACCGGAACCTGGACCCACTGGAAACGCCTGCGAATCGACGGGGTGGTATCGGTAGGTTCACCCCAGGCGCTGGACTACGAGCTTGTGCGTGCGGTCTACCGGGCGAGTTTCATCGAACTCGAACCACCACAGACCACCCAAGTGGTGACACTGAGCGAAGGGGCCTGGAAAATCACGCTAAAGAAGTACTTTGCCACGACCAGCGAGACGATCGCGGAGACGGAGTACAAATACGGAAAATACATGCTTCCCGACCACGCCTTCAAGTCCCGAGGTGAGCTGTCGATGCATTCCGGCGAGGTCTCGAAGGCGCTGCTCAGGGAAGGACTTGCGAAGATCAATAAGACGCACGGGTTCGTAGTGCTCTACGCGCCGATGCTCCACCCGACTCGCAACACCCTCAACGGACTATCTTTGGGAGGTCAACGAATCGTGCTCCATGACCGCGGACAGACTGCCGCCAATCTAGCCAATACGTTGGCCCATGAGATGGGTCATTCTCTATACTTGCGGCACGCATACACGAATGTTGTCAAGGTAAAGCGAGGGTCGAAGTCGGAGTCCGTCAAGGTCGACGGTGATCAAGTGATGAGCTCGCTTGTGAACGCCCATATGGTGGACCACAATCCGGCAGAGGGATCCACGTGCATCATGAGCTATTTTCGCGACCGCTCGGTCGCCAAGTTCTGCGGTTTCTGCCAGCTGAACCTGGGGATGTACGACAAGGCCAAGATGCTGTCCGACCCCGGTATTCAGTCGATGCGCAGCACGGCGTGGGGCACGATCAAACTCTACGATAGGGTGTACAAGCGGCTCCGCGGACCCGTGAGGCTCGCTATCGGAGACGTGTTTCAGTTTCGCCTCGTGACCGACGTAGAGCCGGGAGGCACGCTTCGGCGCGAGGTCACCAATCTGGCGCGGTGGACCAGCTCGGACGCGAGCATCCTGCGCGACAGGAGCACGGAGGGTCAGTTCATGGCCAGGGCGAAAGGCACCGCCACCGTATCGCTGTCCATCGACGCCACCAAACTCAGCCACACAGTCGTGGTGTCCTAAGGATCAGGTGATGTCGCAGTCCGCCAACGCAAATTCTGAGTGGGACGATCGGCTTCAGATAGTCATTTCGGGCCCATCTATCCCCGCGATGATCGATCAGTCGCTCGATCTCGAGGTGAGTATCCGAAATATCCAGACTTCGGCTCAACTGGTGCTCTCCCCCAAGCCCCTCAACGACGCTGTCCGATGGTTGGTCTTGCAGCCCCATCGCGGACTGTGTGTGGGTGTGGCCGACGACCTGCTTCGGGCCCGCCGCGGGCAACCAAGCGACTCGCATCGTGAGCCGGAGACAGAAATTCTCGAGCCCGGCACGACATGCATCTATACGTTCGACTTGTTGCAGTACGGGCTGGATCTTGCCGCGGGGCCGGTGGAAATCACCGCATTGTTCCCTGACGACGGACTCGAGAGCAATACGCTAAGGTTCGAACTCGGGGCGCCGATCGAACCCGAGCGCGTCACCCATTGTCGGGCCCACGACGCGTGGTGGGATCCGGTACAGCATCAACTGAGGGCCACGCCGACGGGCACGTTCATCCGCGGATGTTGGGCCAAGATACCTCGCTTCGTCGCCTACGATCGGAAAATCTGGCCGGAGTCCCTCCCGGCCAATGTTTCGCTGTCGCGCCCCTGCACGCCCGGTCGCACGCTCCGGCACCTATGCTGGACGGCGCAGGATGTCCACTTCCTCCCAGTCGATGAGGGGCGAGCCGCCGGTCCACCCCGAACTGTGACGGTGCGCGGCCCAGTGGTTGGTTTTCTCGAGGATCCCGAGCACCGACTGTGGGCGGTTCGGCGGTCTGCGAGCGGGTCCGGGTTCGTTGTCAGTTGCCTGTCCGATCCACACACGCGAAGCTTAGAGGTAAGTCCAACCGGGCCTCCCGGTCTCGTCGACGCCGGCTTCGACCGCTACGGGCGTCTTCACCTGACGTATGTGGTTGGGCCCGACCTCGTGCTGTTCCAGCAAGACTTCCATGGTGGTGCGCCGCGCCATGCCGCCGCTGTGCGTACGCTGGGCCGGATGCCTGGAACATGCAAGTGGCTGGCGATGGAACTCGAGCCGTTCGAAGCGGGAGATGACGTCGAACTGGCGCCAACGGTTTTGGCGCTCATTGAGCAGCCCCGCGGTGCGCTGGAGATGTGGGTGAGTACGGCCTATGCACCGGCGACTCGCCGAGTCGAAGTCCATGCCCCGCCTGGACGCATCGTCGACCTCGCATACGACCGTCACGGAGGCCTGCACCTCCTCGTTGCCAACGATGCGAAACTGGAGTACGTGGGACCACAAGGACATGTGCGGCCAATTGAGATCCCGCGTGCGCGATCTCACCCCGACCAGTCGCAGCTGGTCATAGCTTCCGATCCCGACCATCACGCGGTGTTCGTCACCACGTGGGATGAACAACGGGGAACAGTCCTATGCGACGTGACCAGCTAATGCGATGGGGGCCAGGGCACAGCGGCCGCTGGTTGATGCCGGTGATTGTCTCCGCGACGGTAGCAGGTTGTGCGTCGCCTCCAGCGAGGACAGGGCCCAACAAGCGTCGTAGCGCTGAGCAATCTACCCCGTCCACCCCCGGCAACCATCAGCAGGGCGAGTCGCAGGGCGAGTCGATGGGGCAGCCGGTGGGCGAATCGCAGAACTCGTACCTCACCTTGCGTCTCATGATGCGGACCCGAAAACATGCAAAAGGGGTAGCGATCCCGATCGAGGTCCACATCCGAAACAATAGGCGTAAGCCGATTAGAGTACCCGGCTATACCCTCGATGAACTGGGTAACGACTCGCTTCGGTTCGGGCTGCTTTCACAGACGACCGGCGAGCACCAGGGCACGTACGGCATCCTCGACTACATTATCCGACAAAGCAACTCCATGATGGCGGCTGAAGTTCCCCAAGACTCGATCGTGCACCACATTGTCACGCTGGCCGGGCATGAGACCGCAAAGGTGATCCTGGACCTCCAGGACATGACGGGGCCGGTGGCGCCCGGTAAGTACCTACTCGGCGTGAGTTTTGACAGTTTTCACGGCGAGCTTTCGGACGAGTTGGAGTTTGAGATCTCGGAACGCATATAGGTAATGCGTCGCCCTACCGGCCAGGGGCTGGCTTTTCGTATCCGGGATAGCCGGAACGTGCGGCCTCGCCTGCGCGATGGGTCCCTGGTGTCGGCGACCACCAGCATGGTGAGGGCATCCGGGGTAAATGGGTGGTTCTTGTTGCCGACTTGTTCGAGACGATGGTCGATATACTCGACAGTATCGGTGGGCTCGGGAATGGGCACTACCTTGCGGTAGTGGATCCTCGACCCTAGCGAGCGATTCGCGCGCAGCTGCACGCGATCCCATAGTTCGGGAAGGCCGACGAGAACGATTGAAAGCAGAGGTTTCCGATCCCAACCGTCGTTCGATAGCACATCCCCACGCTAGCGTTGGCCGAAAGGTTGGTCGAAAGGTTGGCCTATGCGGTCTGAACTCCATCAGGGGTGATAATCCTATCTAAGTTTCAGCGCGAAAGGGGCTGTGCAAAGCAAAACTTGAATCCTACCTTGAGCGCGCACTGAATCAATGAAGCTAAGGCACAAGCAAGGAACTGAAGTCTTTGCGCCAGCCACCAAAATCAGTGATGTAGTTGTAGCCGCACACGGTTTTCAGGGATCGTTGGGCTATGACTTCCATGACGCGCGTTGCCCTAGCACGGATCTCATTACCTGGACTGTATGGGTTGAAACGCATGGATGAGCCAGGGGGAAATGCATAATCACAAATAAATAACACATCTCCATAAATGTACATGGTGAATCCCGGTGAATGCCCACCAATATGAAAAGCTTCAATTCCACATTTTACAAAATCGCCTGAAAATTCATAATCTACAGGGAAGGGCTGTGCCAAAGGGTGCGCAGCATCCAAAACGTGCAAGTTGACCTTTGCACCCCACTTTTCTCTGTACTGGTTAGAGGCCCCCATGAAATCCTTATGGGTAAACAAAATCTCTCCCACTGGGGCCAGGGAAGGGTTGAAGGCTGATGGGCAATCAATCCAGACTGCACCCTCCGCTGTTTCAACCCGATAGGCCGCATGCTCTATCCCGAGACGCGGCACCGAACTCAACTGAGTCACTTGACTATTTACTACTTGCGGTGTCACTTTGTACGTCTGTGTCGCCTCTTTACTGGTTACAAACTTCTCATGATGCGCGCCACAAAATGGGCACACCTCTGGCATCTCCCCCAGGGCCATCGCACCGAAAGGTCAATGGTTTCGGTGACTTAGCGTGCGGACTTGCGAAGTCAACGGTTCTCGGATCACCTGAGCGTGTGCCACGCATCTGTCTCGGACCTGAAACAAACACACA
>JAZGFE010000208.1:0-11843 GCA_036479215.1 Nannocystaceae bacterium
TCATCCGCACCGGTCGCCGCCTCATCTTCCGCCTACTTGCCTGGCGCCCGGCGCTGCCCACTATGATGCGACTACTCACCACCCTGTGACACGAGCCCGTCGGTCCGCAATGGTGCCCCGACGGGCGGAGTTTTTCCCTTCAACCCCTTTCCTGAGTCCCGAGGAGGCGAGCATCCCCAACAATCCGACCCAGCCAGAGCGAGGCTACCGCCGTCGCCGGGGATCTGCGTCCACGCCTCGCGCACATCGAGCCGATCATAGTCTCTCCTCCCTATCGCTTGTTTTAGGCCTAGCCTGGAGTCACTCAGCCCGCGTGATCGCTGCACACGGCGGAGAAGATATCCACCGCCAAGTCGGCCTGCGACCGGGTCAGGATGAGTGGGGGTGCCATGCGAATGGATTTGTGGCCACAGTCGAGCACCAAAAGTCCCCGCTTGTAGCAAGCCTGGCATACCGCGTTGGCGATGTCGGGCGAGGAAAGTTCGATCCCGATCATAAGTCCGAGCCCTCGTACGTCCTCGACGATGCTGACGTTGGCGAGCGCTCGCTCCAGGCGGTCTTTGAGGTGCCTCCCGATGTTGTTACTGTTTTCCAACAGCTCGGACTCCAGGAGATCGAGGGTAGTGAGGGCGGCGGCGATACACACCGGGTTGCCGCCACAAGTCGACCCGTGCGATCCGCCCGGCCAGGTCATGACCTCACGCTTCGCTACCATGGCTCCCAGAGGAAAGCCTGTGGCGAGTCCTTTGGCGAGGGTGATGATGTCGGGAATCACGTCGAAATGTTCGGCCGCGAACAACTTACCCGCCCGCCCCATGCCAGACTGGACCTCATCGTAGACGAGCATGATGCCGTATTCGTCGCAGAGCTCCCGTAGCCGCCGGTGAAAGCGTGCGGGTGGGATGATATAGCCGCCTTCCCCTTGGATGGGCTCCACCACGATCGCGGCCACCTTATCGGGCGGTACTGTGTAGCCAAAGAGGTCGGTCTCCAGGCTTTCGAATACGCGAGAAAGGTCGTCGTCCGGGCCGGTGGGGAAGGTGGCGTGGTGTACCCCGGGCAGCAAGGGGCCGAAGCCGCGGCGGTATTTCGTCTTGCTCGCCGTCAACGAAAGCGAGCCGAGCGATCGTCCATGGAAACCACCACGAAACGCGATGATATCACTGCGCCCGGTGTGGTATCGGGCAAGCTTGAGGGCCGCTTCCACAGCTTCGGTTCCCGAGTTGGTGAGGAACGTTTGCCAGCTGTCGTCCCCGGGGGCATGCTTGGCGAGCCGCCGAGCGAGTTCTCCGTAGCCTGGGTAGTGAAAGTCCGTCCCGCACATGTGGATGAGGACGTCGGTTTGAGCTTTGACCGCTTCGACGATCTTAGGGTGACAATGCCCGGTCGATGCGGCTGCAATTCCGGCTTCGCAGTCCAAAAACACGTTCCCGTCCACGTCTTCCACCATACAACCGCTGGCACGTCGCACCATCAGGGGATACACGTGGATAAGCGACGGCGAGATGTAGGGGGCCTCATCTGCGAGCATGACCTGGGCGTTGGGGCCCGGGAGTTTTGTGACGATGCGGGGAGTTTGCTCGGCAAGCGGGACTTGATGGGCCGTGGGCGACGTGGGCATGGGCGTCTCTTGGTCTGGTCTGGTCTGGTCTGGTCTGGTCTGGTCTGGCGCGGTAGCTCGGCGGGCTCAGGCGGTGAGCGTGCGGCTCTGCTCGCGGAGGTAGCAGGTCAGCGTATACGGGCCACCGATGTTCTTCCCGGTGGAACCACTGCCCTTCCAACCGCCGAAAGGTTGCACGCCTGGCCATGCACCCGTGGTCGCACCCGCGGATCGATTCACATAAACTACGCCGGCTTGGATACCGTTGAGGAAGGCATCGACTTCCTTTTGGTCTTGGCTGAAGCAACCAGCGGTGAGCCCGTAGGGGGTATCGTTCGCCTTTGCGAGCGCCTCTTCGAAGGAGTTGACCTCTTGTACGCAGAGCAGTGGCACGAATAGTTCGTCGCGTACCAGCTGGTGGTCCTCGGGCAAACCCAGCACAATGGTCGGTTCGACGAAATAGCCGTGGGAGAGCGCAGGAGAGCGTAGTGTATCACCACCCACCACGACCTTACCGCTGTCCCGGGCCACGGATACATGGCGTTGGAAATCCTCGAAGGCGGTCCGGTGGGCGAGTGGCCCCATGAACGCGTTCCTGTCGACCGTCGGGTCTCCAATTTTGGTCGCGCGCGCCATCTTCACCAGGCCGTCGACGAAGGCCTGTTTCACATCCTGGTGCACGTAGACACGTGAGCAAGCGGAGCACTTCTGACCGCTCATTCCGAAGGCCGAGCGATAGACGCCGGAGACAGCCCGTTTGACATCCGCCGAAGTCATGACGATCGCAGGGTTCTTGCCTCCCATCTCGGTGATGCAAGGCTTGGGGTAGCGTTGGGCGAAGTCGCGGTAGATTTGCCGAAAACCCACGTCGTAGGAGCCGGTGAAGGTGATGCCGTCCACGTCCGGGTGTTCCACCATCGCCTTCCCCACAGTCGATCCGCCGCCGCTGACCATATGCACCACGTCGCTTGGAATTCCAGCATCGCGGAATACCTTGAGCATCAGCACACCCGCCATCGGTGTTTCGCTCGCGGGCTTCATCACCACCGTATTGCCGGTGAGCAGGGCGGCGGCGGCCGGGGCAGCCGCGAGGGCGTAGGGGAAATTCCACGGTGAAATCACCGACCAGACGCCGTAGGGTCGCATCATGCTGGTGTTGGTGTCTTTCGGGTCGAGTTTGGCCATCTGGGCCTGGTACCCCCCTGCTTTTCGCATTTGCTCGTTGTAGTACAAGATCAGGTCGGCGGTTTCCTCGATCTCGCCCAGGGCCTCGACTCGATTCTTGCCCATCTCGAGCATCAGCCACGCGGTGAGGTCGTGCAGGCGTTCGCGGATGAGCTGCGCCGCACGATCGAGCAATTCGGCACGTTGCTGCCATGGCCGTGCTGCCCACCGGGGGGCTGCCGCCTTGGCAGCAGCGATGGCGTCGTCGGCGTCGGCGACCGTGCCGGATTGGAAGGCCCCCAGCGATACGCGCGTGTCGATGGGGCTCGTGCTAGCGAACGTGACGGGGCCCTCGCGCTGTTCCGCGCCGATGAAGAGCGGGTGTGTTTGCCCCAGTTCCCCTCGAACGCGGGCTACCGCCTCGTCGAGCTGGTTGTGGAGTGCCTCGTTGTCCGCCGTCAGCGTGGCGTAGGTAATCTTGGTTGTTTCGCTCATAGGTCGCACATACCCTGCCCCCGCCTTGCCCGGACGGGACCCACAGTTCTCCGCCAATAGCGGAGGTCGGCGAACGCGTCAAGGGTTGGCCGAGCCTGTGGGCAAGCAGGGTCAAGTTCGCGCTCGGCGGGCGACCTCGGCGAGCGCGTGACGACCGGTGGAGCGCGTGACGACCGGTGGAGCGCGTGACGACCGGTGGAGCGCGTGACGACGGCTCGAGCGCGCGGCGACACCTCGAATACGGGGCTACTCGTCGGTTACGCAGCCTTCGGAGGCAGATTTCACCGTGGCGATGTATTTGCGTAGCGTCCCTCGCTGGGCCGCCAGCGGTGGCGCGCTCCACTTCTTGCGACGTTGAGCGAGCTCCGCCTCGTCGACCTCGAGATCGATAAAATTGCGCTCCGCATCGATGCTGATCGTGTCCCCGTCGCATATCAGCGCGATCGGTCCACCGAGAGCGGCTTCGGGTACCACGTGCCCAATGATGAAACCGTGGGAACCGCCCGAGAACCGGCCGTCGGTGATCAGTGCCACGTCGCCTCCCAGGCCGGCGCCTACGATGGCCGACGTGGGTGTCAACATCTCCGGCATCCCGGGGCCACCTTTGGGGCCTTCGTAGCGGATCACGATCACGCTTCCGCTGTCGATCTCTTTGCGCTCGAGCGCGGCCAGCATCGCCTCCTCGCCGTCGTAAACCCGGGCGTGACCCCGGAAACTTAGGCCTTCCTTGCCGGTTATCTTGGCCACCGCACCATCTGGAGCCAAGGTGCCCCGGAGGATCCGGATATGCCCGGTGGCCTTGATGGGACGCTCGAGAGGACGGAATACGTCTTGGCCCTCGCTGAGCTCGGCCTCGCCGGCCAGGTTCTGCTCCAAGGTCTTTCCCGTGACAGTGAGGCAACTTCCGTCGAGCATGCCCTTGCGGAGCAAGTACTTCATGATGGCCGGGGTGCCCCCGATGCGATGCACGTCCGCCATCACGTAGCGGCCGCTCGGCTTGAGATCTGCCAGCAATGGAACCTCTTCGGAGGTGCGCTGAAAGTCGTCGATGGTCAGCTCCACTGCCACTGAACGGGCGATGGCGATGAGGTGCAGCACCGCGTTGGTCGACCCCCCCAGCGCCATGATGGTGACCATTGCGTTTTGCAACGCAGGGCGGGTCATGATCTGACGTGGGCGAATGTTTTGCTCGAGCAGGTGGCGGATCGCCGGACCGGCGGCCCGGCATTCGTCGCGTTTTTCACGTTCCTCGGCCGGGGTCGAAGAGCTGTGCGGAAGACTCATCCCCATGGCCTCGATGGCCACTGCCATGGTGTTGGCAGTGTACATGCCACCGCAAGCACCGGGCCCTGGACACGACTTTTGGATCACCTCAAGACGCGCGGATTCGTCGATGGTGCCGGCGAGGAATTCGCCGTAGCTTTGAAATGCCGATACCACATCGAGTGTGTTTCCATGTCGGTCGTGGCCCGGACGAATGGTGCCGCCGTAGACCACGAGGGCGGGCCTATCGAGTCGTCCGATGGCGATCAAACAACCTGGCATGTTCTTGTCGCAGCCGGGCACAGCGATGATCGCGTCGTACCACTGTGCGCCCACCACGGTTTCGATGGAGTCGGCGATCAGGTCGCGTGACTGTAGCGAGTAGCTCATGCCTTCGGTGCCCATCGAAATGCCATCGCTGACGCCGATGGTGTTGAAGCGAAAGGCCACGAGTTCGGAGGTGGTCACGCCGGCTTTGATCTCCGCAGCGAGATCGAGCAGGTGCATGTTGCAAGGGTTCCCCTCGAACCACATACTGGCGATCCCCACCTGCGCGCGCCCCAGGTCTTCGTGCTTGAGACCGGTGGCGTAGAGCATCGCCTGCGACGCGCCCTGAGACTTGCGTTGGGTGATACGGGAGCTGAAGCGGTTCAATGTGTGGCTCATGGGGTGGGCGTTCCTGAAAATGACATTTTTGGCCGAGCGCAGGATACGCACTGCCAAGAGTTTGCGTCAAACCTCGAATGTTGGCGCGTGCAAAAAGCGCGGTTGAGTGGAAGTGGTGGGAATATCACGAAGAAAGACAAAGCGGCGCACTCGGCGGTGTTGTTTTGTGACAGAAAATCGGTATCTTTCGGATCCAGACACTGCGCACCCGCGCCGGAGGACAGCATGACTGCCACCGTGATCAGCCCCCTACCCGCCGCTCGCCCGGCCCAGACCGCAGCCGCCACCGTGAAGCCCGTCCCTACCGATGACGCCAGCGTCGCAGAGCTCGATACGGCACCCACCGGCGCCGCGACATTGATCCGCTGCCTTGAGCGACAAGGCGTCGAATTGATTTTCGGTTTGTCGGGCGGTGCCGCGATTCCGATTTTCGACGCGTTGGTCAACGCGAGCATCAAGCTGGTGCTCGTACGTCACGAACAAGGGGCCACCCATATGGCCGACGGCTATGCGCGAGCCACCGGGAAGGCCGGCGTTGTGCTGGTCACCTCGGGTCCGGGCGCAACGAATACGGTGACGGGTTTGCTCACGGCCCAGATGGACTCGGTACCGATGATTGTGATCACGGGCCAGACGGTCAGTAGCTCCATCGGCAAAGATGCGTTCCAAGAGGCGGATATCACGGGGATGAGCCACCCCGTGGTGAAATACAGCTATGCTGTTCGGGATGCCAACGAGATCCCGCGCATCGTAAACGAAGCGTTCCACATAGCGACGACAGGCCGACCCGGACCGGTACTGATCGACATTCCCAAAGACGTCAGTGCCGCGCCCTGCAATGCACCGTATACGGCGGCGCTGGAGCTTCCAGGTTATCAAGTTCCGGGGAGGGGCGCTGTGGCCGATGTCGCTCGAGCGGCGAAGTTGCTCACCGTGGCTTCCCGACCTGTGCTCTATGTGGGGCATGGCGCGGTGATCTCCGGCGCAGGAGCGACTATTCTTGAGCTGGCCGAGAAACTGCAGACACCCGTCGTGAACACCTTGCTCGGCAAAGGGGCGGTCGATGAAAACCATCCGCTCAACTTGGGCATGCTGGGCATGCACGGTACAGCCTACGCGAATAAGGCGGTGATGAACTGCGACCTCATCATGGCCATCGGCGCCCGGTGGGACGACCGGATCACGGGCAAGGTGGAGGCGTTTTGTCCTACGGCGGCGAAGATTCATATCGACATCGATCTCGCCGAATTCAACAAGGTCATCAAGCCGGATGTGAGCATTCATGGCGATGCGCGACTGGTCATGGAGGACCTCTTACCGTTGGCCGTGCCCGGTGATACCAAAGACTGGCTGGAACAGTGCCAGCGATGGCGTCGTCAGTACCCCCTCAAGTATGCAAAGCAAGGTGGGCTCCGGGCCCAGCATGTCCTCGACCGACTCAATGCAATCACAGGGGGCGAGGCGATCATCGCCACGGACGTCGGCCAACATCAGATGTGGGCGGCGCAGTTTTGCCGGGTGAAGCACAACCGCCACTGGCTCAGTTCGGGGGGGGCGGGTACCATGGGGTTCGGGTTCCCCGCAGCGATTGGGGCAAAAATGGGCTGTCCCGACAAGATGGTGTGGGCGGTTGTGGGGGATGGCGGATTTCAGATGACCCTTTCCGAGTTGTCCACTGCGGTGGTCCAGAAGCTGCCCGTCAAGGTGCTGATCATCAACAATCACTACCTAGGCATGGTCCGTCAGTGGCAGGAGCTATTCTACGAGAACCGCCTTTCGGGCGTCGACCTCGAGGGAAACCCCGATTTTGTCAAGCTGGCCCAGGCCTATGGCGTAGAAGCGTTTCGGATCAAGCGTCCCGCCGATGTCGACAAAGTGCTTACGGCGGCCTGCGAGTACAACGATGGACCTTGTCTTGTCGACGCCGATGTTGTGCGAGAAGACAACGTATGGCCTATGATCCCAGCGGGCGCGGCCTTGAGTGGCATGCTGATTGAGCCGCCTCAAACAAAGCTCGCAAAACCGGTAGGGAGCACCTAGCCCATGCTCGTCGCGGCAACCACCAACCTCCCGAAACGCCATGACGGTCGCGTTCATACGGTCTCAGTTTATGTAAGCAACAAACCCGGCGTGCTCGCGCGTATTGCGTTGGTATTCGCTCGCCGAGCCTACAATATTGAGAGCTTGATCGTCAGCCCAGCGGCGAAAGGCGGATTTTCGCGCACGACGATCACATGCACGGGGGACCCGGCGACACTGGAGCAAATTATTCGCCAACTCGGCAAACTGGTCGATGTGGTTCATGCGACGGACTCCACCGACCGGCCAACTGTGGAGACTGAGATCGCCTTGGTGAAGATTCAGTCCACGACGGAGCGACGGGGCGAAATTTTGCAGGTGGCGCAGCACTTCAATGCGAAAGTGGTGGACTTCGGCGCCGACACCATTGTGATGCGGGTGTACGGGGTGAGCGAGAAACTCGATGGTTTTCTGGCCGTGCTCGAACCGTATGGCGTGCTGGAGCTCGTTCGAACCGGAAAAATCGCGATGGTGCGCGGCAGTGAGGTTACCTGAGCCCGCCTCCCGCGCGTTGTGGGTTGTGTGCTTCAGCAAAATATCTACCCCCCGATTGACGGGCCGCCCCTGCGCCGTGAGAACCATGGGACTGGCGGCTCAGAGAACCATCATGGGCCTGGCGGCTCAAACAACCACGGGCCCACGCCCTGAACGAAGGAACCATGTCACGGAATCTTGAATTCGAATCGAATGTCTTCCAGCGCGAGATCATCGACTTGGGAGGGCAGCGCGAGTATATCGTTCGCGGCGGTCGTCACCTTTTCCCGCTGCTACCCAAGGCTTTCGCCGGTATCGAGCAAATCGGCGTGATCGGCTGGGGCTCGCAAGGACCTGCTCAGGCTCAGAATCTTCGCGAGTCCCTGGAGGGAACGGGAATCCGGGTCAAAGTTGGCCTGCGGGAGGGATCGACCTCCGCAGCCGCTGCGCGCGAGGTGGGCTTCACCGAGGAAAACGGAACACTAGGCGCGATGTATCAGGTGATCGCCGAGTCCGACATGGTGTTGCTGCTCATTTCCGACGCGGCACAGGCCGAGTCCTATGCCAGGATTTTTGAGGTGATGCGACCCGGAGCGACCCTTGGTCTGTCCCACGGCTTTTTGCTGGGGCACCTTAACAATGTTGGCGCGGCCTTCCCCACCAAGATCAACGTGATTGCGGTGTGTCCAAAGGGTATGGGGCCTTCGGTGCGTAGGCTCTACGTGCAAGGCCGCGAAGTGAACGGAGCGGGCATCAACGCTAGCTTTGCTGTGCACCAGGACCTGGAGGGCAAAGCTATCGACTATGCTCTCGGTTGGGCTATCGCCATAGGTGCCCCCTACAGCTTTCAGACCACGCTCGCGTCCGAGTACCTATCGGATATCTACGGTGAGCGCGGCATCTTGCTTGGCGCGGCACATGGTATTGCGGAGAGTCTGTTTCGACGATACGTGCGTGAAGGTATGGACGACGAGCAGGCGTTCGTGAACTCCGTGGAGTCGGTCACCGGACCGATCTCGAAGACGATCTCCAAGAAGGGGATTCGTGGCGTTTTCGAGGGCCTCGATGGCGATAGGAAGAAGCTCTTCGCTCGTGCTTATGCGGCGGCGTACCCCGCAGCCAAGGAAGTGTTGGTCGAAATCTACGACGACGTCGCCAGTGGCAACGAGATTCGCAGCGTCATCGCGGCGGGGCGACGTATGGAACACTTCCCGATGGGAAAGATCGACGGTACGTTGATGTGGCGCGTGGGCCAAAAAGTACGGGCCGCGCGCAACGAGTCGAAGATTCCGTTGAATCCGACCACGGCCGGGGTGTATTGCGCCGTCATGATGGCGCAGATCGACGTGCTGTGGGATCACGATCATCCCTTCTCAGAGATCGCCAACGAGTCGGTGATCGAAGCCGTCGATTCTCTCAATCCGTATATGCACGCCCGGGGGGTCGCGTATATGATCGACAACTGTTCGACAACAGCGCGACTGGGGGCGCGAAAGTGGGCGCCCAGGTTCGACTATCTGCTCACGCAGTTGGCGTACGAGGCCCTCGATGGCGGTGCGGCCGTGGACATGTCGCCGATGGAGGCGTTCGAGGACCATCCGGTGCATCGCGTCCTGGCCGAGTGCGCGCGGTTGCGGCCGGCGGTGGATATCGCTGTGCAATAAGCGAGGTCCGAGGGGCTGTCTGTGACAGTGGATGGTAACTCAATCTGAGGGCGGACGGGCGGGCGGACGGGCTGGCTCGCCCGCACCAAGATCACTCCATGCGCGAACGACTCCTCCGGTCGGCGGCGCGCTTGTGGGAGCCTCGGTCTAGCCTTCTTTCATATGTTCCGACTACGCGTCCTGGTTCCGGCGAGCGGTCCGTCGGTGTCCACCAAATAGGGGGCCAAGGTCAGGTTCGGTGGCCTGTTGGAGTCTGGTTTCCTGAGCGACGTTCGTGCCAACACCCCAGAATCGCTCAAATGGCACCGAATGGCGACAATTCACGGCCCCCAGCTCAGGGAGCAATCCACGCCCTCCTCCACAACGAGGGACCAGATTTCTCGCGTGGTTCCCAGCAGTTCGTGCAGGGGGCGACCCGACATTTTGCAGGTGCGGCAGTACAGATACAGGTCGGTGACCTCGACCACACCCACCCGCGTCTTACGCTGCCCAACCGTGTTTTGGTGCACGACCAGGGGTTCCCAGCAGGCGCAGTGCCGACCTTGGGCTCTGACTGGTTCCTGCCGGACATTCACGAAATCCTGGACCATGCCCAGGCCCATTTGTTGGCAAAACGCAACAATCCGCTCCTCCGCTGACAGCAGGTCCGAGACCTCGGACCCATGTTCGTCCTCCCTGAGAGAACGGCGCCATTGCTCTCGTAGCGTCGCGGCGATAGAGTCGATGGTAGAGGCGGGAGCGTCGGGTTGTTGTGTGTTACCACAACGGTCTGATCCGCGTTCCCGCTGCTTTTATCGCTCGGCTCTCGGAGGTGGGACCTAGGTGGGTGGAGGATGGGCTCTGCGACGGCGCTTTCCGGGTTTCGCGCGGTGGAACGTGAGTTTGTGCGAACGACACGAGCGGTGCATGCGCGTCCTGACCGATCAAGGGCTTTGCGTCACACCCTAGCGGCGGTCGTGGCGGCGCTTGCGAATCAGGTCACAACTTCTGCACAGACGATTCGCGGGGCGAGGGAACGCTGGAATGTGCCAGCGTTCAACTCACGACCTAGCTCCTTTATTCCCTTGACCCGCCTCTGTTCCCATTCCGCTAGCTGCTTCGCGTTCGCGCTGGCCCTCACGGCGGGCTTGTTTAGCGGTGCCTGCGAGAAACTGGGCGCAGATGAGGAGACGCCTTCCGAGGCAACGGAAGCGCCTCCCGGCGCAGGGACTCTGCGCGGCCCGTGTGACTTGGGGCAAGATGTGGGGCGTTTTGCGCTGAAACTTGGAAGTGCGGACACCGCCGCGAGTGGCGAAGTGGCCGATGGTGTGATTCCCGCCAGCGTGCCCAAGTTGGCGAGCGCTGCGGGTAGCTGCCGTCTGCTCAAGCGGGAGAATCCTTATTGCCCTGGCGGGTGCACGCTCGGACTAACTTGTGACTACAACAGTGAGTGTATCCCCGAGCCGGCTAAGCAAGACGTGGGCGTGGTGACGCTCACGGGTTTGGTCCGACCGGTGGCAATGGAGCTGGCGGAGGGCAGTTTCTTGTATTTCGACAGTACCCTGCCGCACCCCGGATTTGAGCCGGGGGTCCCCATCACGCTCCGTGCGTCCGGTGGAGATCTGCCTAGCTTCGAGTTGTACGGGGAGGGGGTGCGGGCGTTGGTGGTCACCAGTGGCGTTCCGTTCATCCGGCCGGGCACGGATCTCGTGGTTACGTGGGAAACTATTGCCGGGACCTCCTCCTCCACGGTTCAGCTCCGCCTCAACATTGATCAGCACGGCAACTCACCTGTGACATTGGAGTGCGAGGGGCCGGACCTGGGCAGCTTCGCGTTGCCGGCCGGACTACTCGGCGAGCTCGTGAATTCGGGGGTTACTGGATTTCCTAGCTTGTACGTGATTCGACGCACCGTGGACCACACGACTTTCGCCGCGCTCGACCCGGGGTGCGTCCAGTTCGAAGTCAGCTCGAACGTCGGCCTGACCCCAAAGATGGACGGGCATGACCCCTGCCAGCAAGACGACGACTGCCCTCAAGGAAAAATCTGCGATCAGCCTACGGGGACATGCGTGGATGGGTAGCTGGCTGCACGTGTCCGCGGGCTCCTCGACCCCGCTCGCATCGCGGTGCTGCTTTCACGCAGGGAGTTCTGGGCCCCCGGAGGCTAGCCTGAAGTTCCAGGCCCAGACTTAGAAAACACCCATGATTGTGGGCACTTCGACGGTTTTTTCCGATGCGGCTCTGCCTACAAAGTGATCGTCGAAAGCAGCTCGAGCGCCTGACCTTGCCCCCCAAAAGTGGGCAGTGGAACTGTGCTGCAATTTCTTGAAGAGCGGAAGCGATTTCAAACTCAATGGGGCTGATGTATTCGTTTGTTGAGTGGAGCCGTTTGGGGTTGTAGAAGCCGTCGATATAGGCGCCTACGACCTCTTGGGCATGGTCAAGGCCGCAGAAAT
>JAZGFE010000209.1:0-20901 GCA_036479215.1 Nannocystaceae bacterium
GCCTCGACCCCGACGGCAACGTGCTCTCGCTGTACACACGCGACCCGGCGATTCCCCTCGTGTACTTGATTTCGCGCGACGGGGTCATTCAACATGCGCACC
Source organism: Nannocystaceae bacterium (assembly GCA_036479215.1). GTDB lineage: Bacteria > Myxococcota_A > Polyangia > Nannocystales > Nannocystaceae > FL481. Next base: position 103 of record JAZGFE010000209.1, read on the forward strand.
ACAATTTCGAAGCAGGCGATGAACGCATACTCGAGGAACACCTCCGCGCGCTGCTTGACACCAAGTAGGCGCCCACGACCTCGGGCGCGACCAGCGACACCCGCGCGAGTCCAACATGGTTCGCGTCACGCTGTTCGGGACGATGCGCACTGCCGCCTTAAGTGTGCTCTCGTCAGCGAACACGAACACGAACACGAACACGAACACGAACACGAACACGACTGTGAACACGAACATGACTGTGAACCGATCGGTCCTCCTCGATTTGGACGGCACGCTAACCGATCCCAAGATCGGCATCACGTCGTCGATTCGGTACGCACTCGACAAACTGGGAGAAGATGTGCCGCCCGCAAATGAGTTGACCTGGTGTATCGGCCCGCCCTTGCTCGAGAGTTTTACCAAGCTAGTGGGCCAGCAACGGGCATCCAGGGCGATCGCCTACTACCGCGAACGCTTTTCGACGCGCGGTTTGTATGAAAACCGGCCCTACCCTGGGGTCCGTGAGCTTCTATCCGCACTTAGCGACTCGAATACGCGGCTGTTCGTGGCTTCGAGCAAGCCCGAGGTCTACGTCCGCAGGATCCTCGAACACTTCGGCTTCCTCACGTTCTTCGAAACTGTTTTTGGATCGACGCTCGACGGTCTCCGAGCCGACAAGACCGACCTCCTGCGCTTCGCCCTCGCGGAGGGCAAGATCCCAGCAGCTGACGCCACCATGGTCGGAGATCGCCGATACGACATCGTTGGGGCACGCAACAACAACATCTCGGCCATCGGCGTGCTCTACGGCTATGGCTCGCGCCAAGAACTCGCGGAGGCGGGGGCGCACGCCTTCGCGGAAAGCCCCGCGGCGCTCCACCGCCTGCTCCAGTCGATCGGCGACGCCGGTCCGGCCCCCGCTCAGAATCCGGGAACAACCTCATAGTTGCCGGGGCCCACAGCCGCATCCAACCGACGCCGAACGAGCGGGATATCATCATACGGCCCAGTCACGTAGTGCGGCTTTTCTGGGTGAGCGCCGGGAGTATCGATCAAGGGTTCGGGACGCGGCCCAATGACATGCTTAGGAACATCAACATGGGGTCGGAAGCCCAATGTCGTCGCGTAGTCCATCGCATGCCAGACCACCGAGCGCGCGAAGTCGGCCTCGCAAGTTTCGAGTTCGGGTCCACGCGCCTCGACCTGCTCCACGAACCCCATGATACCCTCCTCCCCACGTATCGGCTGACCCACAAAACCGTCCTTCGCTCCGAGGCAGCTTCGATCAACGAGCACAACCCCGGGCAACAACCATTCGCCGGGTAGTTGGCGTGTGATGATCACCGAGATCAAGTCGGTCGCGTCCAAGAGCATCACGTCGAGATTGATCCACGCGGGCCCAAAGCTAGCGGCCGCCGCAAGCCTGTTCAGCGCCTTGAGGCTGGTGGGCAGCTTCTGTGAGACAGCTTTTCTTTTCGACCCTTGCGTGGTGGCCGCTTGCCGCGGGCGACCTTTGTCGTCCTTCTTCGCGCGCGCGGTCTTGGTGTGGTTCGTCATGGTGCGATACTCCATTTCCCCCCAACCCGCTATCGCACAGTACGCACGCGGCGACCAGCGAAAAGCCAGGCGTCTTGCGCATCGCCCAGTATGATGTCGGCGGCCCCCGGCAGACCGGCGTCGTCCAAGATTCGCTCAGAGAGGTGCCGACATGAAGAGAGCACTGATCGTATACGCAACCCGTGAAGGCCAGACGCGAAAGATCTCCCTACGAATCGCCCGACATCTCTCCGACCGCGGAATCGATGTGGCGATTCATGATGCCAAGGACCCGTGGACCGGCGACATAGGCGCCTTCGACATCTCGGTATTCGGCGCGTCCATGCACGCCGGGGGTGTGGAAAGGGAGTTGGTCCGCTTCATGACCGACCACAAAAGCGCCATGCGCGCGTCTGTCTCAGGGAAGGGACGAGATCAGCGGATCGGGATGACGCCGCTGAGAAGAAGCCACGCCCAGCCAAGCGAGCTGAGCACCGCGATCGGGATCACCGGGGGTGCCAACCTGGGGAATCGCGCAAGGAGAGCGACGCATACGACGAGAGCGGAAAAAAAGGCGACTGGCAGGAGATTTTCACCCGAGATCGATGTCGGTGGATCGATGATCATGCCCCCCCCGCCCAGGGCCGATCTGGCCACTACCCGCGATCCGAATAAATAGGCAAAAGACGGAAAATGCAGGCAGATGCCCGTGGCCGCGATTGCGGCCAACGCCAAGGTGCACAAGAGTCCAAGGCCGAGACCCACGGCGCGCGGATAGGCGGGCAGACCTCGAGTCGCCGTGTACCAGTAGCCTCCCCAAAAGAGGAGGCGACCTGCGATCCAGGCGACGGTAGCGAGGGTGATGACTCGCAAAAACGGGGTCGTCAGAAATGGCGTCGCGGCCAGAGCCGCCGCAGAGAACATCACAAACTGCTCGGTGGTGTTGCTCAGGAACTGAACATGCACGCGACTGTGGGTGGCAAAGCTGTCCCCGTCCCCGCGGTGCGTGCTGACCTGCTTGCCATCGCGTTGCCCCTCGTCGCCCCCACTTTCGTCCCGAAGCGCAGAGGCTCCCATCGGGTCGCGGGTCTCGAGCTGCCAGCGTGTGGCGCCTACCGCGAGGAAGCCGAGAAAAAGCAATGTACTCGCGCAAAAAAGATGCGAGAGCACGAAACTTAGGCGCGCGGACGGGGTGTCGACCCGAGCGGTCATGTCGACCGGCATGAGCCACCAGGTCCCGGCGACCACGACGAAGAACAGCAACCATCCAGAGACGATCCAAGCGCCGAGTACGACCTTGTTGGATCGACCTCTCTTGGCGACATCCATCGGTGCGTCGGCCATGCGGGACTCTACCGGATCTCTGTCTATCTGGATCACGGCGCCCACGTGGGGCGCGAACGTGCCCCACCACCGCCCGACCCCCGCATGCGCCCGTCAGCCATTCCTGCACGCGTCGTTGAGGCCGGCACCGACTACGATCATCGGCATGATCTTGAGATGACTCGCGCGCTCGAGAACCGCCACTTCCGCGGTGCCTCGGTGGAGCCCTCTTGGGCTTTGATCAGCACCCCGTCCCGATCGCAGAGGAACGCACCTTGGAAGAACCAAAGCCGGAGGTCGTTCGAGTAGGCGCAGAGCCCCATGTCATTTCTCCGTTCGACGGCGCAACAAGGGGCACCCCATTTGATGGTTCCCCGCGCTCGGTAGCCCTGCGTGTGAAGAGGAGCTTTCGCAGCTTTCTCAGGACAGGCGTCCATGCCCGGTGGCGCTCGACCTACGCCTTGACGGTCTCAGATCGGGGCGTATCGCTCATTTGCAGCGCCTATCTTCTCCGCAGCGCGGAGCAGGATGCAAACGGATCGCGTGGGTCCGCGGACGCCCGCGTCTCGTACCGGCGTCCACCTCCCAAGTCGGGTAGCGATGCGGACCGCGTTGCGGCCGCCTGATGTGCGCGTCGCCCACGCGGCGTACGGGCGTACGACACCAGGCGGCGCGACGTTTCGGAAGCGCCGGGTCGGATCAGAACGAGGGAAGGGCGGACCCACTCGCTCCGCCGGATCATCTTCGGCGCCAACGCTCTATGCTAGCGTGCGCTCGCAAATGAAGAACATACATATCGTATGTCGCCTAACTCCACTATTGCTACTTGTGGTCGCTAGTTGTTTCAATCCAGAGGGCTTGAGTTCGAAGGCGTCGAGCAGCACGACCGAAGACGCTGGACCGACGGGCGATGGCGATGGCGACGGCGATGGCGATGGCGATGGCGATGGTGATGGCGATGGTGATGGCGATGGTGATGGCGATGGCGATGGCGATGGCGATGGCGATGGCGACGGCGACGGCGAGTGCACGGCGGGGGAAACGGAGATGCGTACCGAGCCGTGCGGAAACTGCGGAGACCGAACGCAAGGGCGTACATGTGAGGCCGATGAGACCTGGGGAGACTGGAGCGACTGGGAAAACTGCGAAAATGAAGGTGTCTGCGCTCCAGGAGGCGATCCTCAACCGTTCGTCGACGCGGACTGTGGGGTGTGCCCTGGTTCCGAGCGCAGAGGGGAACGGGAGTGCACGACGCAGTGTATTTGGGGGGACGTGGCATGGGATGGGCCCTGCCGCGAATGAATGCCAGACCGATCCGACAGCCGACTCCTGCGAGGAATACCTGCAGGTATGTGAGTCGAAACGCGGGCAGCACGGCATGTGGCGACGGCAAGAGGTGCTGTGAGGCACCTGGCGGGATGGCGGTCCCCAACGGGTGCTACAGTACGAGCTTGTCTTGCCCCCGCTACAACTGCGGCGACGTCATCAACACATGCCTGCCCGGCTACACTTGTAGTGAGAACGGGGAATGTGTCCCCGGATAGAGCGGTACCACCCGCCCTCCCCTCCCATGCCTCCCGATCTGCGACCCCATCACGACCCTTCCCAGCTCGTTTCCCTCACCTCCCGATCGGCAAGTGCGGGCGAGCATCCCCCCGGCATCCAACGCTTCTTCACCACCGGGTTTCGCCCCATGTTCGTAGGTTGCGCCGCCTACGGCATCCTCAGCGTGGTGGCATGGATCTTGGTGTACGCAGGCACGTCGTCCCTCACGGGCAGCTGGCCACCATCCCTCTGGCACGCCCACGAGGCTCTGTTCGGCTTTGCGTTCGCAGCCGTGGCGGGCTTTCTGTTGACTGCGGTACCCAAGTGGACCGGCATCAAGACCTTTCCCGCCTCCCAGATCGCCGCAGTCGCGCTCCTGTGGCTCGTCGGCCGCGTTGTGATGTGGCTGTGCGCTTGGCTGCCGTGGTGGCTCGTGATGGCCATCGACCTCGGCGCAACGCTCGCGCTCATCGCTGTACTCGCGCCCCCTATTCTCGCTGCACGGGCGCTGCGCAATGTGATTTTTCCCGCATTATTGGTGATGTTGGCCGTCGGGAACGCGACTGCCCACCTTCAAGTCGCCGGATCGATCGAAGGTGGTGCGGGCGCCTGGCTGCGCGTCGGTGTGGGCATCATCGTGCTCATGATCGCGCTCATCAGCGGCCGAATTGTGCCTCCCTTCACGTTCAACGCGCTGACCAAGCAGGGCATCCGCTACGCCGTGCGGCGCCCTGCCGTGCTTGAGCGATCGGCGACTCTGTGTGTCGTGTTGTGGATGGCATTGCACGGATGGGGCGCACAGCCCATGGCCATCGGTGCAGTCTCCGGGTGTGCAGCGTTGATCTTCGCGTTGAGATCCGGACTTTGGTTTCATCAAGGTATCCTCCGCGACCCATTGGTATGGGTGCTGCACGTCGGTCACGGCTGGATCTCCGTGGGATTCGCACTCCAAGCTCTGTGGGGATTGGGGAGCTGGGTGCCCGAGACAAGTGGCCTCCATGCGTTCACGGTGGGAGCGATGGGCACCATGATCTTGGGTATGATCTCGCGTGTTTCCCTTGGCCACACCGGCCGCCCGCTCCACACGTCGCTTGGGACCCTGGCCGCATTCCTGTGTATCGTTGCGGCCGCCCTCACGCGTGTGCTCGCGCCATGGATACCGTTTGGAGATTATCTCACCTGGATCGTTGCGAGCGCGACTCTATGGTGCGTCGCCTTTTTCCTGTTCTTGGTGGTGTACCTCCCGGCCTTGGCGGGTCCACGTGTCGATGGCCAACCCGGGTAGGATCGCCGACCATGGGGCAAGGTGGAGCGGCGCTCAGCCGCCACCCAGACTTCGCCGCAACCCCTCCCACAGGGCGTCCTCACCACGCATCGCGAGCAGTTCGGCGCGCACCCTTTCCTGACTCAACGCCTTGCCGATAGTCGACAAAATCGTAAGCTGCGAGTCCGCTTCGTCGGCGGGCGTGAGAATGAAGAATACGAGACGCACGCCGTGATCGTCGACCGCGTTCCACTCGATGCCCCGACGGGACACGCCGAACACAACCACCGGTTCTTCCACGCCATCAAGGCGGGCGTGGGGCACCGCGATACCGTGCCCGAGCGCGGTACTTTGGGTTTTCTCGCGGGACAACGCGGTCTCACGGATCGCGGCGTGCGGTAGATCGGGGTGAATCTGTTCCAATTTGTCGAGTAACTCTGCGATGCAGCCGTGGGGTGTAGTGGCCGAAATCTCGGCGACGATCGCGTTGCGAGAAAAGAAGCCGAAGCTGCCCCGCACTTCGCTACGACGCAGGGACCATACCAACGCCGGCCCCACAAACAACGACGATGCGATGGCCGCGAAAACCAAGGCCACGAACATCGAAGGACCCACGATCCCCGCTTCCTTGGCCACCAGCGCCAGCAACACTCCCATGGGACCTCCCGGGGTATGGGCGATGCCCACCGTCAAGCGATCTGCCCGTGGCAGACGCCCGAGCACCGCCCCCAGCCACGCCCCAACGAACTTTCCGCCGATGGAGACCGACGTGACCACCGCAACCATCACCACGTCGAAGTTCGCCGCGAAATCCACGTGCAAACTGATGCCGGCGAAAAACAGCGGCACGAATACAGCCTCGACCATCTGACTGATGACCGAGCGCGTATGCTCGGACAGCGCGTTGTGGTCGCTCGCCATCAGGCCGGCGACAAAAAAGCCGAAAATCGGATGAATGCCGATGGTCGCGGTGGCGACCCCGCAAGCGAGACCTAAGGCGACCACGAAGGTCAACGGTGTAGCCGGGCTTGGCAGGCCCTTGTGATCGAACCACCGCAGACAGCGGGTCACGAGCCGACGCCCGTACGTGGCACAGCCGCCCACGAAGACGATGATGCCGACCACCACCGCCGCCAGCTGCTGCACATCGGTACCGGATCCCGCAGCCTCCGAGGCCGACGCGACGAAGCCCATCACCAAAGCGAGGATCACCCAGCCCATCAGGTCGTTGATCGCCATGGCCGACAGCAGGAGGAGTCCCATATCGGATTTCACGACCTTGAGGTCGAACAACACTTTGGCGACCACGGTGATTGCGGTGATCGACACCGAGACGCCCACAAACAAGGAAAAGTAGACTGGATTGGCGCCCTCGATTTCATTGAAGCGATCGAACATCAACCATGCCGCCAAACAACCCGCTCCTAGGGGCACAAGCACCCCCGTGAGCGCCACCGAAAACGCCTTTCCACGCATCTTCCACGCCGAACCAACGTCCACCTCGAAGCCCACGACCAGCAGCAATAGAAACACCCCGATATACGCGGCGGTGTCGAGCATGCCACGTTGCAGTGCGTCGACGGGAAACCACGCCAGATAGACATCGGGCCATAGATTGCCCAGCACGGTCTGGCCCAGGATCACGCCTGCAAGGATTTCCCCCGCGATGGGGGGCTGCCCCACCGCGCGGAAGATCTCACCCAACACCCGGGCGAGTACAAGCACCACCAGCATCTGGCGCAGGAAGACGAACAGCAGCTCCTCACTCACGAACGGACTATATCGTGGCGCAGTCGCGCCGCCGTTCCGCGCACGGGCCACAGGGACACGGCACCGACGATGCGGATCGCCGACACCGAGCGGCCCCCCGCGGCACCCCGTGGCACCCCGCGGCACCTCGCGCGTCGCCACTCTGCCTCGGCTAGCGTGGCAGATACCCGGCCAGCAGGTCGCCGCTCATCATCACATCTTCGATGGGTGGCAGGCCCAGCATGCGGAGGGCCAGGTTCGCCGCATCTCCGTTCCGAATCGGCTGCGGCACGTCGGCATAGGAAGGCCGCCTGCCGCCGGGATCGGCGTAATGACCCGACGACGCACGGTAGAGGTCGAGGCCGGCGGGCACTTGGGGGCCCCACACGAACAGCGGCACCGTATAGTTCGCGGGTAGGTGTGGCTCGTGGTGTGAGTACTTCACGCCCCCGTGGTCGCTCGTCACGATGATCGCCGTCGATCCGGCGAGCCTCGGTGTTGCCTCCACACACGCCAAGATCTCGGCGAGCAACACATCGCTATGTTCCAAAGCGGCTGCGTACATGTCTCGGCCCCAGCCCGCGAGATGTCCCGCCATGTCCGGATCCCGCAGGTGCACGAAACTGAGGGCGATTGCGCTACTGCGCATCCGTTCGCAGAAGCCCGCCACGAGCGCCGCAGTATCCTCGTCGACAACAAAATGGTCGAGTTTGTTGCGCCCCTGATCCCTGCCGGTCGTGTCCAACCCTCCGTTGCCCTCGTTGAGGCTGGCCCAGAACAACGAGAACTTCGGCTTGCTGGCGAATATCCCCGTCGACAGGCCCAGATCGTGCGCAACGTCGAACATGGTCGTGACGTATCCCTCCGCTCCGCCAGCGTGGCGATGGATGGTATCGCCAACGGAAGGCACGACGTTCAACACATAGCCGTGGTACGCGGCGTGGGGGAGCCCGGGCCGGCCCAGCACGGGCCGCCCGCTCAGCATCGTAATATGGTTCGGCAACGTGAGCGTCACATCGTAGTCCGTTCGAGCGTTCACAGTCGCGCTCCCCTCGCGGCGCAGTCGCGCCAGCGTGGGCAGTGAGCCGCGGTCAAGTGCCGCCAGCAAATGCTCCGAGTTGAGTCCATCGACACTGATCACCACCACGTGACGGACCGGGGACTTTGCCAAGGACGCCTCCGCCGGAACCGACTCGGCCAGGGACAACTCCGCCGGAACCGACTCGGCGAGGGACAACTCCGCCGGGGACCGGGGCATCTCCGCGCCACCGCAACTCCACACCAGCGACATGAACACCCACCAACGAAACACGGCACCGTAGCTCCCCAGCCGCGATGGACTAAATTCACGCTCGCTGGGCACCACGGTCTGCAACGCGCCGGACCATAGCAGCGTGTGCGGAACCCGTCGACTTCGCCTAGGTGGGGCCGTCGAGTTCGCTTGCGTGTGCCCATGGGGCCCGCTCGGTGGATGGCTTCGACTCGGAACATGTGAGGCGTCCCCAATCCGGGACACGGTATCGAGGCCGGCGTTCTTGTTTGGTTTTGCAATCCCAGTTCCCTTGAGATCTCGGTGAGACCGCGCAACATGATGGAGTGCCTGGAGGGCACGTACCGCCGGATCACGACAAGGTAGGACAATGGCGAGCATGCCCGCGAGAAAAGACGAGCCGAGACCGAGCCTTCTGCCCGGCCCCACGCCCTCACGCCCGTTCCGAATCGAGATGCAGGTTCTCCGCGACATGATCACTGACTGCGTCGGACCCTGTTGGACCAGCAACCGAGGTTCGACGAATGGGCGGAAGTCACGGGCGCCCTCTCCTACTCGGGTGTGACCGCAGAGGTACCTCTTACGGGGCAAGTCGATGGATCGGCAATCCTCGCTGCAAGCGTGGCGGACAGTCGTCGCATCGTGAGCCTGATGTTGGGAGACAATACGACCGACGACGACCAGCTCGCGGATGGTTTCGGTGAATTGGCGAATATGATCGCGGGAAGCTTGAAGGTCCATCTCTCACAAGAAGGCCGGGCGCTGAAGATCGGTCTCCCGCGCACGCGTCTTCCAGTGTCCGCCGGCGGGAACGACGTTCGAATTGGCTTGCGGACCTCGGCGGCGACCACTTGGTACTGTCAGATGTTCCTGGTGCAGGGCTTCATGTTGAGATGTTCGTGCTGCGCGCTTGAAGTGGGCTAGCGCGGCCTGCAGCGTCCAACGTGGCGGCTCGACGTGGGCAGCGGTGCCGGATGCCCCACGCCGGATGCCGTAGTGGTGATCGGCAACCGCCTCGATCCGGGGCATGGGGCTCGCAGATCGGGACAAACGAGTATCGCCACGCCTCGTTGCGCCAGATGGGCGATGGGCATGATACCCCGCTGGCCACGATCGCCTCATGTCGCCCAGCCCACGCAATTCGCTCGTCGTCGCTTCGGCTCCTCGCGGCTGGGCCCTCGCCGTGCCCTTCGCTATTCTCTGTTTGATCTGGTCGAGCACTTGGCTGGTGATCAAAGAGAGTCTCGGCGCCCTACCGGCCTTCAGCGCGGCGGCGATGCGCTTCTCCGTTGCCGCTGTCGTGTTCACCCTCCTCGCTCCCGCGCTTTCGCGTCGAGAAGGCGGCGCGACCCCTGGCGCTGCATTGAGCCTGGTCATGGGTCTGCTGAACTTCGGCATCTCGTACGGGATCGTGTATTGGGGCGAGCAGATTCTCCCCTCCGGCCTGGCCAGTGTCTTGTGGGCCACGTTCCCCCTGATGGTCGCTCTACTCGGGCACTTCACCTTGCCCGCGGAACGTCTCGCGCCTCGGCAGTGGATCGGTTTCGTGGTGGCATTCTCCGGCATCATCCTGCTTTTCGTGAAAGATCTGGCCGCCATCGGCCCGGAGGCACGCTTTGTGGGTCTCGTTTTTCTGCTCAGTCCCTTCAGCGCCGCCATCGGCCAAGTGGTTGTGAAGCGCTACGCCGCGCAGGTCAGTTCGGCGCTTCTCAATCGCAACGGCATGTGGATCGGGGCCGCTTCCCTGTGGAGCGTTGCCCTTTGGCGGGAAGATGTGACTGCCATCGTGCTCACCAGCGGCGGCGCGGCGAGCATTCTCTACCTCGCACTATTTGGTACCGTCACAACCTTCGGTTTGTACTATTGGCTGCTTCGACACACTACCGCCAACGGCATGAGCCTCATCGCATATATCACCCCAGTCGCCGCTGTCTTCCTCGGCTCATGGTTGGGAGACGAAGCGCTTACGAGCAGCCTCGCCATCGGCGCGTCTCTTGTGCTCGCCGGCCTGACGCTGACCAAGTTGCGAGCCTAGGGAGCGCGGACGATCCCCTATCTACTTTTGGCCGAACACACTCAGATGTGCGCGGCCGTCACCTTTCGCACCTTCCCCGCCATCCGCCAGCGCAAACGTCTTCCCGCAGTCCCCTACCAGCTTGCCTTGGCGCTCGCACGCACACTCGGGCCCACCCACGCCGCCGCACGACCCCTTGAGGGGCTTGTCCGAAAACAGCACGCCCACCGCCATGCCGGCCATCACGACGGCGACAAGAGCCACCGTGAGCAGCATGACCGGGATCACGCGCTTCCCCCCGCAGTTTGTCGCTGGGACGTTCTGAGTTCTGAGAAACCCTGCGTCGCCACCGACCGAAACGTTGCACCTTCCCGCACCAGAAAAAGCGCGGCCAGGCCGAGGCGCTCGGCCAACGCGGGGCCCTCACGGGGTCCCAGCACGTTCAGTGCGGTGGCGTAGGCATCGGCCGCTGCGGCGCTCGGGTGGACGACGGTCACGGATGCTAGCGTATGCCGGATCGGCGCTCCTGTCCTCGGGTCCAGCGTATGGGACACGCGCACGCCGTTCTCCTCCCGGTAGTTGCGATAGTCGCCGGACGTCGCCACGGCCGCATCGCCTGGCTCCAGTGCCTCCTGCACCCGCGGCGCCGAAAACGCGTCTGCCGCGGGCCGCTCGATACCCACCCGCCACGGTCGGCCCGAAGCGTTACGACCCCGCACCTTCACCTCGCCCCCAACTTCTACCATGTAGTCGTGGACGCCCGCCTCCTCCAACACCCGGGCCACTTGGTCAACTGCATAGCCTTTGGCCACGGCCGACAAGGTACATGCCACACCGGCTTGCTCTTTTCGCACGATGCCCGGGGCCAGCAGGCGCAGCTGTGCGTACCCGACGAGCTCCCGTCGTCGTGCCAGCTCCACTGGATCCGACGTGCGCTCCCCGGGCCCAAAGCCGTACGCGTCCACCAGAGGTGCCACCGTAATATCCAACGCGCCCCCACTCTCTCGGGCCACGCGCTGCGACAGCGCCAGCACCTCGTACAGAGGCGCCGAGACCTCGATATCCTCGCCCGCCGCCGCGGCGTTGAGGCGCGACAACTCCGAGTCCGGTCGATAGTTCGACATGCGAGCATCCACACCGTCGAGTACGGTCTGCACGCGCTCCGCCAGTACGGTCCCACCCCGATCGCCGTGGGGTGCCTCCAGCGTGCCCCCAAACCTAACGAGATAGCGCGCCCCCATGGTGGCGCCACGCAGTTGCGTGGGCCCGCCCGCCCCGCGTGCCGAACCGCCCGAATCGGTCGCTGGCGAGGCTCCCTGCCCCGGATCCCGCTGCCACAGAGCGACTGCCGCGATAGCACATCCCAGCAGCGCTGCGAGCACAGTACCGCGTAGCCGGCCATGGGATGCCGCGCCACAAGTTGGCGCACCACGTAATGGAGTGCCGCGAGTCAACACCGTCCACTCACCCGGCGCGTCAACTAGCCGAAGTCATCGAACATCACGTTCTCGCGCTCTACACCGAGCTCGATACACATGTTGATGACAGCATCGTTCATCATTGGAGGTCCGCAGATGTAGAACTCACAGTCCTCGGGTGCAGGGTGGTCCTTGAGGTATTCGTCAAGGAGGACCTGATGGATGAAACCGGTCAGGCCGGTCCAGTTGTCCCCGGGCTGCGGATCCGACAGGGCCAGATGCCAGGTGAAATTGGGGAATTCCTTGGCGATGGCATCGAAATGATCGACATAGAACGCCTCACGCAAACTGCGGGCGCCATACCAAAACGACACCTTCCGTGTGCTGGCCAAGCGTTTGAACTGATCGAAAATATGCGATCGCATGGGCGCCATACCGGCGCCACCGCCGACAAACACCATCTCTTTGTCGGTGTCACGGGCGAAGAACTCCCCATACGGCCCCGAAATTGTCACCTCGTCGCCGGGCTTGAGGCCGAAGATGAACGACGACATGATGCCTGGTGGCACGTCAGGCATGCGCGGTGGCGGGCTCGCTATGCGGACGTTGAGCATAATGATGCCCTCTTCGCCCGGATAGTTCGCCATGGAGTAGGCGCGGACCACGTCGTCTTGGACCTTCGACTCGTACTTCCACACATTGAAACGATCCCAGTCGCCTCGGTACTCCTCCTCGATATCGAAGTCTTTGTACTTCACGTGGTGCGGTGGACACTCGATCTGGATATACCCACCCGCGCGGAAGGGCACGCTCTCCCCGTCCGGCAACTGGAGAATCAATTCCTTGATAAAGGTGGCGACATTGTGATTCGAACGAACCTTGGCCTTCCACTTGCGGATGCCAAACATCTCGGCCGGCACCTCGATTTTCATGTCGTTTTTCACCTTGACCTGACAAGCCAGTCGACAGCCCTCACGCTGCTCGGAGCGACTCACGAAGCCGGTCTCGGTGGGCAGCATGGCACCGCCCCCATCCATAACGTTGACTTTGCACACGCCGCAGCTACCTTTGCCGCCGCAAGCGGAAGGAATGAAAATCTTCTGGGCCGCGAGACTGCCCAGCAAGGTGCCGCCAGCCGCGGCTATGAACGCCTTACTGGGGTCATCATTGATGGTAATGGTCACGTCCGAAGTGTTGACCAGGCTCCGGCGGGCCACCGCCAGCACAGCCACAAGCGCGAGGATCGCCAGGGTGAACAACAAGCTGGCGAGCAGCGCGATGGTCAAGGGTGCGGTTTCTGCGAGCAAGAAGGTATGCACGTCGCTAGCTCCTACAGTTGAATGCCGCCGAAGACCATAAACCCGATGGCCATCAGGCCCGTGACGATGAACGTGATGCCGAGCCCACGCAGCGCCAGCGGCACATTAGAGTAGATCATCTTCTCCCGGATGGCCGCCAACGCGACAATGGCGAGGGCAAAACCGACCCCCGAGCCAAAACCGAAGACCGCACTTTCACCGAAATTGTAGTCGCGTTCCACCATGAAGAGAGAGGCACCCAAGATCGCGCAGTTGACCGCGATAAGGGGCAGAAACACGCCGAGCGCTGCGTAGAGCGCTGGCGCGTGCTTTTCGAGCACCATCTCGACGATCTGTACGGCGGCTGCGATGGTACCGATGAAGAGCAAGAAGTTCAGAAACGAGAGGTCCACCCCTTCGATGAGCGCGTTTTCCTTGAGCAAAAAAGTGTAGAGCAGATTGTTGAGGGGACACGTCACCGTTAGTACAAAGATAACGGCAGCCCCCAAGCCCATGGCGGTGTCGACCTTCTTCGATACCGCCAAGAACGAACACATGCCCAAAAAGAAGGCCAGTGCCATGTTCTCAATGAACGTGGCCTTCGCAAACAGGCTCAGATAATGCTCCAGCATCTCAGGCCTCCTCAACTTGATCGTGTTTGGCGCTGCGCAGGATCCAGATGAAGATCCCGATCAGGAAGAACGCTGCGGGCGGCAGCAGCATGAGCCCGTTGGGCGCGTACCACCCCCCTTCGCTTTGCAGCGCAAGGACAGACTGGCCGAACACCTTCCCGCTTCCGAGCAGCTCGCGAAGGAAGCCGACGACGATCAAAACGAGGCTGTAGCCGAGCCCGTTGCCCACTCCGTCCATGAAACTGGCGAAGGGGGGATTTTGCATCGCATAGCCTTCGGCGCGCCCCATCACGATACAATTCGTGATGATGAGACCCACGAACACCGACAGCTGTTTGCTCACGTCATAGACAAAAGCCTGCAGCACCTGGTCGGTGACGATCACCAACGAGGCGATGATGGTCAACTGAACGATGATACGGATACTGGAGGGGACGTGGTTGCGAACCAGGCTCACCGCGACATTGGACAGCGCCGTGACCATGGTGAGAGCGATGGACATGACCACCGCTGTCTCCAGCTTCGTCGTCACCGCCAGCGCCGAACACACGCCGAGCACCTGCAAGGCGATGGGGTTGTTGTTGAACAACGGATCGAGCAATATCTCGCGCGAATTTTTCTTCGCCATCGCTAGCTCCTGCTCTCTCGAAATCCCGCGAGGTAAGGGGCGAAACCGTGTTCGCCCAGCCAAAACTGGACGAGATAGCTCACGCCCCGACTCGTGATGGTGGCACCCGACAGGCCGTCTACGCGATGGGGATCGTCAGCAGGCGGACCGGCGCTGCCCTTCACCACCTCGATGCTCAGCTTTCCCGCGTCATCCGAGACCCGACGCCCCTTCCACAACGCCTTCCAGGCCGGGTTGTCGATCTCGCCGCCCAAGCCGGGGGTCTCGCCGTGCTTATAGAACGTGATCCCCTCGATCGTATTCGTATCGCCGGCCAGCGCAACGAAGCCATAGAGCGTCGACCACAGCCCCTTGCCCTCGATGGGGAGAATCAGCTTTCGGACCTGCCCCCGCTCTTGCACTTGGTAGACAAGGGCGCGGTGCGGAAGTCGGGCGACCTTCGCAGCGTTTTTCGGCGCCTGCCGGCTCGTGGAGGATTCCTTCGAGGCCCGCAACTGGTCGAAGCTCGCCGCGTCGACATCATCGGCGTACGCACCGCTTTTCAGATCGACGACCCGGGCCACGATATTGTCGTCGAAGCGCTCGGTGATTTCTGCGGCTGCCACCCGCTCGTCTTCCCGAAGCAGTCCTGCCACGATCAGCACCTTCTTCTGCCGGTCGAGAATCTTGTTCTCGTCCTGCTTGGGCTTGAGCAACACGGCCGCGGCCGACACGAATACCGAACACACCAAGCAGACCACGGTGGCGAAACCAAAGATGTAGCCTGTGCTATGCGCTTTCATAGCGAGCCTTTCGTCGCTTGATATTCGCTTGCACCACGAAATGGTCGATAAGCGGAGCGAACATGTTCATGAACAAGATAGCGAGCATCATCCCCTCCGGATAGGCCGGGTTGACCACCCGGACGAGCACCACCAGCACGCCGATAGAAAATCCGTAGATCCACTTGCCGATCTCGCTAAACGACGACGACACCGGATCTGTGGCCATGAAAACCGTACCGAAGGCCCAGCCCCCGAGCACCATATGCCACCAAAACGGTAGGCTGAACATGGGATTCGAGTCGGATCCGATCGCGTTGAGGCCGTAGCTCATGACGACGGTTCCGACGACGACGCCGAGCATGGTGCGATACGAGCCTATCCGGGTCACCAAGAGCACGCCGGCACCCAGCAGGCACGCGACGACCGAAGTCTCCCCCATCGAGCCCGGTATGAAGCCCCATATCGCGTCCCAAAAGAGATCCGACTGGGCATTCAGCGTGGCAACGCCTCCGACAGCGGCCTGGGCAAGCCACGTGGCGCCACTGAAGCCATCCACGGTGCCGCCAGCAACGGCCGCCGTCCACACCGCGTCCCCCGATATTTCCGCGGGATAGGCAAAAAACAGGAACGCCCGGGCCACAAGCGCGGGATTCCAGATGTTCATACCCACGCCGCCGAAGACCTCTTTTCCGATAACGAGCCCGAACACCGTGCCGAGTATCGCCTGCCACAATGGAATCGTGGGTGGCAAGATGAGCGCGATCAAAAACCAAGAAACCAGAAAGCCCTCGGTAACCTCATGGCCACGGATGACCGCGAATGTGACCTCCACCACCGCGCCCGCGAGTCCGACCACCGCAAAAACGGGGAGGAAGTAGAGGGCACCCAAGAACATACACCCCAGCACGCTGGAGCGGGCATAGCCAAAGCCCAAGGCCTCCCCCAAGGCCTCGTAGAGCCAGGTCTGCCAGCCATCCCACGGCGAGGCACCTTGGCCGATGGCGTGCGCCGCCTGAAACCCTGTGTTGTACATCGCCCACAACACGCAGGGCATCAACGCCATCACGACGGTGATCATCATGCGCTTTTGGTCGATACCATCGCGTACGTGGGATGCCTTGCCTGTCACCTCCCCGGGTGTGAAGAGGATGGTGTCGTGCATTTCGTATACGGGGTAAAGTGGCTCAAGTTTGCCCCCCTTGTGAAAATGCGTGCCGATCTTGTCGAGCTGATCACGTAGGAACTGCATCAGCCATCACTCCAGATTTCGTCAAGGTTCTTGCGCAGCGCAGCGCCGTAGTCCTGTTTGCCAGGGCACACGAAGGTGCATAGCGCCACGTCTTCTTCGTCCAGCTCAAGGGCGCCTAGAGCCTCGGCCCGCGTCACATCCCCCATCAGCAGTGAACGCAGGAGGAAGGTGGGCAAGATATCGAAAGGAAAGATACGTTCGTAGGCACCGATGGGCACCATCGCCCGGCGGGAACCGTGCGTGGTGGTATTGAGACGGAACGTGCGACCCGGCGAGAGCTGCGACACGTAGATTCCCGTGGCCGAGAAGGCGTTCACGCCGGGCTTCATCCAGCCGAGAAACTCGCGTTTCCGACCTTCGGCCAACGCACAGATCTGCAGATGGTAGCGACCCAAGAATCCGTCGACCTCGGAGGTCACAGACCGTCCGGAGAGCACGGACCCCGATACCACCCGGTTTTCACCCGCTTCGAGCTCGCCGGCCACAAGTTGGTGCACGTTCGCGCCGACGCGGGTCCGGATGAGCCGCGGCTTGCGGACCGTGGGACCCGCCAGCGCGACAACCCGATCCACCTCGAGTTTCCCACACTTCACGAGACGGCCGATGGAGATCAGATCCTGATAGTGCAGGTGCCAGACCGTCTTGCCGCGACGGACGGGATCTAAAGTGTGGATGTGCAAACCGACGGTACCGGCGGGATGGGGCCCGGAAAACGCCTCCACGCAGACGTCTGCTGACCCCGCGGAGACCTTGCTTCCCGCCGTTTTGCACAAATAGGTCTTCCCACCGCTGAGCTTCGACACCGCGATGAGACCCGTCTCGAAGTCCGACTCGCAGCCGGCCAGTACCTGATCCACGTCAGCACCCAGGGGGTTGGTTTCGCTCGCGGTGACGAAGATCGAGTGGGGCGCCTCGCTGGTCGGGCTCGGCACCCGACCGAAGGGCCGGGCACGAAGCGCGGTCCACAGGCCCGATTCAACCAATAGGTCCCGCACCTCGGTCCCCGAGAGCTGGCCCACCGGTTTGCCAGAGTAAGAAGGGAAGGGAAGGAATTCTTCCTCGGCCGGCTGCCCCGCGCGCTCTGTTGGCGAGAGCTCGATCACGACGGTTTGGAGCACCCGATATCGGCCGCGGTTCACGGCCACGACCCGCCCGGCGCCCGGTGCCGTGTGCACCACCCCTTCGCTCTTACGATCGATGAAGAGGCATTGGCCCCGCTTCACCTCGTCCCCTACACCCACGGCCATGCCGGGCTTGAGGCCGGCAAAGTCCGCCGCCACCACGGCGACCTGACTCACCTCCGCCCCATCCTCAATGCGCTGCTGGGGTGTACCCGCGATGGGAAGATCGAGGCCTTTCTTGATGCTGTGTAGGGCCATGTTCGTCGATCCTTGGCTCCGGATCCGCGTTTACGCGCCATCGGGCGCGCGGGCATCTTCTACACCCACTCGAAGCGGACGGGGCAACCCGACGCGATCAAAAATCCTCGCGAGTCGCGGCACCTACGCGACTCCGGGACCGAGTGGACACGCGCTCGCACGACCCCCGAAAGCGGCTCGGCTCCGCTCATCGGGGCGAGCGCGTGCGTGCGTCCCACCCAACCAACGAACCGCGAGATACCAGAGAACAGCGCCCGGCCCGCGATCTCCGGGTGGCATCCAGCGAGCAAGGTGCCTGCGCTCCGCTGTCCGCGAGGGGCCCAAGATGTGAGATCCCGCGCCGACACCCGCCCCTCACCGCAGCCCACGCGCCCCGGACTCCGAGAGCGGCGCCGCCTGCTGTTAGCATCGGTGGTCCCAGAGCCGTTCGCGCTCCCATACGAACGGCGAACGGCGAACGGCGAACGGGGATCCGGAAACAAGAATGACCGAACAACGAGCGCAATGGGGATCACGCCTGGGGTTCATCCTCGCTGCGGCCGGCTCTGCGGTCGGACTGGGGAATATATGGAAGTTTCCGTACATCACCGGCCAAAACGGCGGCGGCGCTTTCGTACTTGTATACCTTGTTTGCATCGTCGTGGTGGGACTGCCGATCATGATGGCAGAGATACTCCTGGGGCGGATGGGCAGCACCTCCGCCGTCGGTACCTACGCCAAGCTCTCTGCACCGCGCAGCGGTTGGGTGCTCAACGGGTGGATCGGGGTGGCCGCCGCATTCCTGATGCTTTCGTTCTACAGCATCGTCGCCGGCTGGACGCTGCACTACGTGTGGCTCGCCGTAAGCGGAGGCCTCGCCGCACACGCGTCCGCGGACCTACCCGGCGTTTTCGACGCCTTAGCAGCGGAGGGACCTACCAACGTCCTATGGCACGCCGTATTCATGTGCCTCACCATCGCCATCGTACTCGGTGGCATTCGAACTGGCCTCGAACGCGCAGCGCGAGTGCTCATGCCCGCGCTCCTCGTGATGCTCACCGGTCTGCTGATCTACGCCACGACCCTCGACGGATTCGGGCGTGCCGTCGATTTTGTCTTCGGCTTCCGCCTCGCGTCCCTCAACCAGCACGCGATCCTTGAGGCCCTGGGGCACAGCTTCTTCACGTTAAGCCTAGGTATGGGCGCCATGTTGACCTACGGCAGCTACATGCGAAAATCGGACAATTTTCTCAGCGCGAGTGTAGCCATCACCGCTCTCGATACCATCGTCGCGCTGATGGCCTGCCTCGTCCTCTTTCCCATCACCTTCAGCTTTGGCATGGACGCGAGCGCAGGCCCCGGTCTGGTCTTCAAGAATATCCCCGTTGCCCTGGCGAACCTGCCCGGAGGTCCGTTGCTGGCGGTGGTGTTCTTCGTGCTTCTGATGTTCGCCGCGCTGACAAGCGCCATCTCTTTACTGGAGGTGGTTTGCTCCTACTTCATCGACGAACGAGGGTGGCCCCGCAAAACCGCTGTGCTCGCTTTGGGTGGGGCAGTATTTTTGGTCGGCGTTCCCTCGGCGCTCAGCGGATCTCTCGAGTTGTTCAAAGCCGATCCGGACGGGCTCGTGGGAAAGAGTTGGTTCGACTCACTCGACTACCTTGTCAGCAACTGGATGCTCCCCGTCGGCGGTCTACTCACCGCTGTATTCATGGCGTGGCGCGTCGGCGGCGAAGCCCGCGAGATGGCGTTCGCCGAGGGATCCGCGCTGACGAGCGCCAGCAAACTCTACATTGCCTGGCTTCGGCTGCTTCGCTATTTCGTCCCCATCACGATCACATTCGTCATGCTCAACGCACTCGGGCTGCTAGACTGATTGTTCGATCGGGTCGCCGAGAGGATCGCTCATAGCTGGTCGTCCATAATCGTCGGAAATCACGACCGGGCGCCAAGCTGAAAACCAGCGAGCAGTTCATGCGCATGCTGCTCCTCCACGTCGGCTTCCAGTGAACGAAAGGGGCAAGGCGCGTGCACGTTTGGCGCGAGAAAGGACGGGCACAGTGTCGCCAGAAGACCTCGAGTGGTGCGAGTATTGGGTCCTGTTCACGATCGCCCCATCCGCCGCCTCCATGATGCCCAGGTCCTCGCGTTATACCGCGCACGCTGGCGGGTTGAGCTCCAGTTCAAGCGGTGGAAATCCATCTGCAACTTCGACGCCCTCAGGAACTGAAGGAATGACACCGTGGTGGCCTGGTTGACCGGAAAGCGATTCTTGGCTCTGTGCCTCGACAAACTCGCCGACCTCGCAAATGCGGGGTATTCCCCCCTCAGCATCAAAAAGTTGTCCGCAGCCGCATAGGACACTGTCGCGCCAACCGTGGAACCTCATGGCGATACTGTGGCCCGCCCTCCTCGCTGCCGTCATGCCTCTGGGTCTTGACGAGCTTGTCGAGCGTCTTCCGTCCATCGCGGACTTTCTCGACCGAGACCATTCTAGTGGAAAGCACAACAGGTAGCGCTGTTGCGAGTCGAGATGGGAGATGCCTGGACCAGGAGCCAACAGCCATGCGGGGGGTCGGGAGTGAGGTCGATGCGGTCGGGAGGATATCCAGGGCGCTACGAGGCCGCGATGAGCCTCCCCACCAGGGCCATCGCACCGAAAGGTCAATGGTTTCGGTGACTTAGCGTGCGGACTTGCGAAGTCAACGGTTCTCGGATCACCTGAGCGTGTGCCACGCATCTGTCTCGGACCTGAAACAAACACACAGC
>JAZGFE010000210.1:0-31221 GCA_036479215.1 Nannocystaceae bacterium
ATACGGATCCATCCAAATGACCGATTCGTCGTCGCGGCGCGCCGCTACCGGCCTACGACCGGCAAATCGACCACATACAGCCATCACCCGGCGAATGCGCATCATGTACCGCCGGACTCCCTGACAGCAGACAAATATGTCATTCCGAACGAGCACAGGCGGTCGGATTGGGCGCAACCGTCCTCGCGGAGGCGCAAAACCATCTTGAATCGATAGAGCGTATCAGCTCGGCGCGCTCTACCGAGCGATCTGGAGCAAGCGTTGAGCCGTGTCTTCCAAGCTGCCGCGATATTGAGGCGGCACGAGTTCGATCTGCTGGCGCAAGTACGGGGCCAATTCGACGTTGCTCAGCGTCGTCACAGCATCTCGAGCGATCGTCGCGTAAGGCTCTTCACCATCACGCAGCCGGTCACACAGAAATTCGAGCGCATCCACGGAATTGATGCGTCCTACGGCCTGCAGCACCGCGATTCTTAGACTCTCGGCCTCACGGAGGTCTCGTGCTTCGAAGAGCTTGCGCAGCGGGTCAAACGCGTGAGGGAAGAACAGGCCCGCGATCGCCCGCTGGGCCGCCTCGCGCACCCCTTGATCTTCGGCCCGAAGCGCCTGCCCCAGTAACCCGAAGCTGCGTTTGAACCGTAGGCTTCCGATCGCCTCCGCCACCGCCACCTGCACCTCCACATCGCCACGATGATACAATTGCTCCAGCACCGAGATCACGGGGTAGGCTCGAATCGATCGCAGGCGGGTCACAATCTCCCCGAGCCCGACTGCCTCGTCCGCTCCCGCAGCCTCGATCGCTAGCACCAGCAACAAGGCATGCCGGCGAATGAAATCGGGGAAGCGCCGATCCGCCATGATGCCCGCAGCAACCGAGGCCGGATCGCCTTCCAGCTCCCATTCCGCCAAGTCGACGTACCAAACTTCTTCGTAGTCGGGAACTTGCTTGAGGAAATCCGGCACAGGCACGGGTTTGGGAGCGTCGCCGGGGTTCGCTCCCAAACGTGCCAGTAGCCGACGGTAGCGCGCGGCGTTGCGTCCTTCGCCCGACAGTACCAACATCTTGCGGTAGACCTCGGCGACCTGCGCGAACGCCCGTACCGCGCCAAAAGCCGCGGCCGCGGCCGCGTAGGCGTTTTCTACAATCTGCGCGGGATACTGCGTGACGAGGGCTTCCTCTCCGGCTTTGATCCACGCCTCCCCGGAGCGCCAACACAGGTCGTCCCCATAGGGAAGACCGTTTCGCCAACAGTACTCGGCCGCCTCGCGCAGGATAGTGGCCACCGCGTGGTATTCCTGGGATCGGCGGGCCAGGCCGACAAATGCTTCGTAGAGTCGGAGCGCATCGAGTCGCAATCCATCGGCTTTCAGAATGCGAATGCTGTTGAGATAGCCCTCCGCAACATTCTCAAACGCGCCCGTTTCGGCGCCCAAACGCGCAAGCAACTGGTAACAATCGAAGCTCCGCTCTCGAAGGCCCTCGGTCTCGAATTCATCCGCAACCTCTTCAACCGCAGTCGCAGCTTCGAGCAACGCCGCGCGAGCGTCGGGAAGTTCAAGTTTCAGCATGCACAGACCAATGTTGATCCTGGTCAATGCGAGCTCGTAGGGGTGGTCGCTGAGGCGGCCGCTCCCCACGAGGCCCCGCCACAGTTCGACAGCATCCTGGTGCCGCCCTGCTCGCTCGAGCTCGATCGCCTGCTGGACGGGCATGCCACTGGCAGCACACCAGCGAGAAGCGCGCTCGTGTTGGCCGGCGCGAGACAGGTAGATTGCGCGCAACCGAATGCCAAGCAGCGCGCCCGCCTCGCCGGTACGGGCGCGCTCCTGCAGCCGCTCGAGCACCGCAGATCCGGGCACTTGAGTTGCCCCGAGGTAGGCGGCGCAGCTCGCTGCCTGTTGTTCGAAGCCGAGTGCGCGCAAGCATTCTCCCAGTGCGCGCAGCCACTCTTCGTACTCGAAATCGATCCGATCTACCACTTGCACGAGCCGACGCAGATGGGGCAGCGCGTCCTCGTAGCGTCGGGCTCGCACGCACGCCTCGGCCCGAACCCAAAACGAAGCGGTGTCGATCATCGTCGCCCGGCCGGATCGCGCCTGCGCTCGAGATCCGCTTCCACCTCACGAATGATCTGACGCGCCTTTGAGGCCCGGCGCACGTGACTGACGGAGACTTCATCAATGGTATGCACCCGGTGGAGTAAGTCGAGGTACCCCAGCTCCAGCGGTCCACTAGGAAGGATGAACACACCGTAAACCGGTGCCCGCGCGCAGAGAATTTGGACCTCTTCGGTCGGAAACTGGCACTCGCCGTGGGTCAGCAAGTAGACGAATCGCTGCCCATCCTGGCCACGCCTGCTGCTGAGCGTCGCGTTGATCTGACGGATCACCGCGGCATAATTGCGACCCCGTTCGGAGCGAAACTGCAGGGCATAGGGAACTTCGGCGTGCGAATTCGGGTGCACGCGCACGGCCTCGTACAAGCGACTGTCGAAGAAGCTGAAGAGGACGTTCTCACCGAGTAGAGACAGGCGCTTACACAACGCCAACGCGAGACCCCGAGCGAAGACTTCCCGCACCCCGCGCATCGAAGCGCTGCCGTCCACCAATACCCAATGTGTTCGACGTTCGCTCTCTTCGTGCTTCTCGTGCGTATAGTAGAATAGCTCGTTGTTCAGGAAGCGTTGCTCGAACAGGTCGTCATCGAGAGCCAGTTGGCTCAGCACCAGGTTGTCGAAGTGGCCCACCCTGTCGATCGCCGCGTAGCCGTCCACGCCGAACGCCTGTTGTCCCTTGCCGCGTCGGACCTCGAGCAAAGACGGAAGAAGCTCGAGGGAAAAATCGATCACGTCGCCCAAGGCGGAACTGTCGAGCACATTGTACAGGTCGGCAAGGTCGACCCCCGCCACGTCTGAAGCGCCGCCACGAAACAGCTCGAGCAAACGCAGCGCATCCACATCGATCTGCTCGATCGCCAGCAGGCAAACGAGACGCTGCTCACATAGCGTTGCCATCCATCCAAGCAGTGCGCTTTGATCGTGACGCGTATGCGCGGTTTGGGGGTCCACCTGGACGTAGTGCGCGACGTCGCCGGGAAGGGGGAGCAGTCGCCCGACCCGCGCAATTTCGGGAAGCTGCGCGACGATGGATCGCAGCGCCCGTGCTAGCACCACGGCAACCATCGCGTCGTTGTGTTTCCACTGGGCGTGCGCCCGGGCGAGATCGGTATCGAGGATTTCCAAGAGCAATCGCCGCCACGATTCCTGCGACGCGACTTCCCCCATGCCTCGCAGACTACCGGCAAGCTGCCCCACGCCAACGATCACACAGCCGATATCGTGGACGACAACTAGCGGCGCGTGGACGCCGAGGCGGAGCAAGGTGTTGTGCCATACCACCGCTCGCATGAGGCCGATGGCTCCGGTGGGTGTGAGCTCAGAGAGGGCCATCCCACCGAACTGGGCTTCGGCCATGCCGCCACGATCCGAGGACGAAGAGGTGGAGGTGACCGAACTGCGCCGCAGACTTGCCATGGGTACGTGAATCACACAAACCGGCTGGAGGCGAAGACCGTCTCGAGCAGTTTGTCGACCTCGCCAACCATGCGCTCGGCGGCCGGGTTATCTCGAATACGAGCCAGCGCCGCCTTGACGTCGCCAAGATTTCGCAACTGGGAGAAGAGCTGCATATCCGACAGGGCCTCGCTTGAACCGAGAGTTTCCCTGATGATCCGCAACTCCTCGAGCAGGTCCGACAGACTCGCTGGCGTGACGCCCACGCGTTGTTCGTCCGGGTGCTGCTCGTGCCAGCGGTCGAGCACCGGCCCGATCACTTCGCGCAAGACTTCCTCTTGCTCCGGCGTATTCCACACGTGTCGGAGTACGAAAAAATCGGAATCGTTCACCTGATCGCGGCCGTCGAAAACAGCAGAGGCCAAAAATAGCTTCAAGAGCTTCACGATTCGTCGGTCGGAGAGCCCCACTCCTTCGGACCGGATCTGAAAGACCAGGCCCTTGAACGTCGCCAGGAAGTCCTCGTCGATTCGAGGCAACATTCCCGCAATGTGGCGCTGAATCGTCAACAATTCACCTGCGCTCACGCACGGATCTCGTTCCTCAGCGGCCGGATCGACCATCAGGGCCTCCAAGTTTGAACCTTTTTGCAAGAGCCCGCGAAAGTGATAGCTGTCGAGATAGTCGACGCGCACCCGCAACAGGAATCGGTCGAACGCAGCCGCGAGAGCATCGTCCGTGGGGACTTCATTGCTCGCCGCGAACATGGAGATCAGTGGTACCTGGACAACGTGGCTTCCGTGGGTATAGCGACGCGTATTGAGCACGCCGAGCAAGCTGTTGAGGATGGCACTATTGGCCTTGAATATCTCGTCGAGAAAGGCAATCTCGGCGGTCGGCAGCATGTTGTCCAGTCGCCGCCGATAGTCCCCTTGGCGAAACGCCTGGATATCCACCGGGCCAAAGATTTCGTTGGGCTCGGTAAATCGGGTGAGCAGGTATTCAAAGTAGTGGGCGTCCACACTCTTCGCGAAGCCGCGCACAAGAGCACTCTTCGCCGTACCCGGCGGGCCGACCATCACGAGGTGCTCGCCGGCCGCAGCCGACACAAAGAGCAAACGGATGACCTCTTCTTTTCCAAGAAAATCTCGTTCAAGCTCGCGCGCACCTTCTCGCAATCGCGCCGAAATACGCGTCACAAGGGAAGATTGCGAGACTTGCGCGGAGGAGGGAGGCGTCATGCTCATGTCTTCTTTACGATGCGGGGAACGAGCGTCACGAGGAGAGCTTCGCGGGCGGAACGGGGAACGATACCACTGAGATGGTTCTGATACTCCTCCCAGCGCCTTCGAATCTCACCACCGGCCCGCTCCTCGAGACCCGCCAGCGGATGGCCCAAAGCGGGCTCAAGCGCGTGCAGCAGCAGGGGCAGGGCGAGGAACGCGAGTACCGACCCGTCGGCGGTACCCGAAGATGCCACCACGCGCGCGTCGAGCTCGAGCACCTTGAGAAGATGCAGATGCACCAGTGCACCAACGATCGCGCCGACTTGCTCGGGCCCGTCGGCAAAGGCCACACCAGGCAAGGCCAAGGGATGGGCGCTGTCCATCGCCGGTTCGCTATCACCGAGGGGCGTCGCGCCGCCCCAGATCCCCAAGCTGCGTAGCAAACTCCCGAGCACAATGCCCCCCGCAAGCACCCAATTGGTATGTCGCGCCCAATGGTGGCACACCGCCCGCGCGTAACTGCGTCGCCCCAGAAACCCGGCGGCATGCAACGGCGACCACTGCGGTGGCGCGAGCTCGGGGTACAGCAGACACGTCAGCGGGCTGGCGCGGAACGCCTCGGGGAGGAGCCGGAGGACCACGGGGTCGTGGTTTTGATCCAGCCACCGAACCGTCTCGGTACGCCATCGAATCCCCGGACCAGCAGCCAACGCTCGTCGTGGCGCTGCGCGCCCGGCGTATCGCTTTTCGGCGTTCCCGGCCGTGACGACATGGTCCTCGCGTGTGAGGTCACGCAGACGGCCCACCGCCACGTGCCGCACCAGCGACGCCTCGACGGCGGTCGAATCCGGGAAGCCCAGCAACGCGCGGGTCTCGAGCTCCACGCGCTGCCACTTGGCATCGCGCGCCCAGATCCGCCCGCGGTCGGGATGGTCGAAAAGGAGCATGTTGTGCAGCCCCAGCCAAAGACAAAATTCTTCGGCGCTCGGGTCGGGTAGCTGCGGATCGGCGACCAGACGACGGGCGCGGTCGCGACGAGCCCAGCGCAGCTCCGCGGAGCCCAAGGCCGAAGCATCGGCCAGCAACGCGGCGCCATCGCTGCGAGAAAACGGCCGGCCGTGGACCTCGACCGCCGCTCCGTTGAGCAGCGGCAGTACAAATCTCTCCACGAACGCTTCGAGCTTCGGCTTCACAGTTAAGCTCGATCCATCCGCTCAACTTGCTCCCGGACGGAATCCCCACAACGAAAAACGACCGAGTTGCTCGTTCTCCAACCGCGGGGACGGGGCCGGAGCCACCAGATCTGGACTTTCGGCCACGTCCTCGAGCTGCACGCGTCCCAAGGCCGCGGCTTCGAGGGGGACGACCTGAGCCGATCGCAGTCGAAACGGCGTCCGACCCGGCGCCAGGAACAGGGCCTTGTCTTCACCTTCGAGCCCCAAAATCCCGCGCATGAGTTCCGGCGAAACCCGCGGATAGAGCTCGTAGCCGTCGCACACGAGCACGCCCGGAGCGACCTCGCACAGACGACGACCGATGGGGATGATGCGGTCTCCCACTGCGAGGCCACGCTGACTTGCCGCCGCGACCAGGACCAACACCCCCTCACGCAACGCGGCAACGCGAGACGCGGCGAGTGCACTGGGCGGCATGAGGTACAGCGTCCGACGCAGCAGTTCTACCTGCTGCCAAGCGACCAACACCGCCCGTGGCTCTCGTCGATCCGACGTGGCCCGCAGCTTCAGCTCCACTTGCAGCGGCTCGATGGATCGCACCTGCGTCTCGCCGATGGTGTGCATACACTCGGCGGTCTTGGACCGCACCAAAAACCGCGCTTCGACGAACCGCGGCGCACCGTCGAGCCGTTCCACGCGATCGGCTCGGCCGCGGAAAAGGTACATCTCGTCGCCCGGTAAGCATCCGCTGGCCGCAGCGAGATTGACGGGGTGACGCCAGCCGACCTCCACCGCAGCACGGCTGGACACGGGCGCAAGCAACTCCACCCCTGGAATTCCGAACAAC
The DNA here is from genome assembly GCA_036479215.1 of Nannocystaceae bacterium. GTDB lineage: Bacteria > Myxococcota_A > Polyangia > Nannocystales > Nannocystaceae > FL481. The sequence continues at coordinate 6,761 of JAZGFE010000210.1, forward strand.
ACCCCGAGGACACGCGGTGAGGGATGGCGCAGGCGGAGGAGGAGCGCAGGTTGACGCGCTTCATCGATGGAGATCCGCGTCCCCGCCATGGGCGCGTTGAGACGCCAGAGGTAGGACAACACGCGATCTGCCAAGCCCGGAGCGACCAGTACCAACACCATCTCTCGCAACCCACATTCCTCCGCCGCCGCGGCGACGCCTTGTGGTGGTAGTGGCACGGAGCGCACGGAAAGCCGCTGCAGAAGTTCGACGGGATCGATCGACTGCTCCGTACGGTAGTAGGTCGCCTGCTCCGGCTCCACGGCAACGATGTCGGATTTGCCAATCAACCCAAGTTCCCCAGCCGACTGGGCGAGATCGTAGCCGAAGGGCGCCGCGCGATCGCGGAACCTCACGAAGATCGTGCCGTTGCCGGTGTACAGTCGGCCTCGTACGGCGCCCGCGAGCCGGGACAGGCGATCGAGGCCATACCCGTCTTGCCCTCCCGCTCGCAAGAGAAAGGCGCTGCCGCCCCCCGTGCGACGCACACGCTCGATAGCCAGACCGGCGAACAAAGCGTCCAAACTCGCCTCTTCACTGTACGCGCCGATGAACGCCACAACACCGTCGATGGAGTCGAAGGCCAGCAATGCATCGCGCCCCACCGCGATCCCACGCGCATCGGCGGAGAGCCCCTGCATTCGAAAGCGGACCTGCCCGGCGGCAACAGGTTCAAGCAGCGTGACCGGCATGCGCGTTCAGTCTAGCCCGAGCTGCACGATGGATCATCCGATGCACGACGACGATGCCCCACCGCCACGCAAAATCGACCTCCCGCCGTCCGTTCACGGGTCGCCGGGCCGGCCTCCGGGCACGCTTGGCGGACATGGGTCGCGTGCTAGTCTGCCGTTGTGAGTCGCGCGCCCAGGAGAGCAGCACCGCCGCCGCGGGGGCCTCGGGGCCGACGGCGGCCTCTGCGCGAAAGGGTCCAGCTCCGGGCCGCGCTCGTGCTCGAGGAAGCCGGCGACCTGCAGGAAGCGGCCCGGCTATACGAGCACGCGGGCGAGCACGAGCACGCGGCGACATTGCGACTCGAGTACGCCAACACCCTCAGCGACGAAAACGAGAGGCTATCGGCGCTGCGGCAGGCCTGCGTCCACACGCGCGAAGATGGAGAAGCGTCGCTCGCCCTCCACGGTTCTCTTGCCGATACGCTTCGAGAGCGCAGCTCCAACACCGCAGACGCGATGGAGCACAACGCGCTGCGGAGGGAGCGGGCGCAACATCTCCAGCTCGCCGGGCGCGGTACCGAGGCCGGCTCGATGTACGAGGCGCTCGATGACTTGCCCCGCGCAGCACAAGCCTACGAGGCGGCGGGAGCCATCACCGAGCTCGAGCTTGTGTACGCCCGGTTGGAGTCCAATGAGAAGTTGGCCCGAACACGACAAGAACTCGTGACACAGATCGACCACGCCTGGCGGAGCGGCCAGCGGCGACGCGCAGGGGAGCTACTGCGTGCCGCCGTCCGAGGGTCGAAGGAGGGGGCTCGAGACACCGCAGCTCTTCGCGCGCAAGCGGAGCACCTCCACCGCTCCACACCACGGGCGCAGCGACTCGTGCTTCGTTGGTGCAGCCAGAATCAGCCGGCCCAGGTGGTCCACGTCCACACGTCCGCTCGCCTCGTCGTCGGGCGTTCCCCGACCGCGGACATCGCCGTATCGGAGCCCGACCTGTCCCGCAGTCACGCCGCCGTCGAGCTCGACCCCAGCGGCACGAGCCTGATTGTGCGCGACTTGGGTTCGCGTTCCGGCACGTTTTGGCACGGCATCCCCGTCGATCCCGATTCTCCAGGAGAGATACACGACGGGGGCGAACTGGGGCTAGGCGTCGCCACCACGTTCGAGATCATCCCGGGAGAAGAGCTAGACTCCGAGCCCACCGCGTTGATCCGCCCCGTGGGGGACATGAACTGGTGGCTGTTCGCACCGCACGGTGGACCCCTTCGCCTCGCCCCTCAGCAGCGCGCACCGGCTACGATCCGTTTCCGCGACCCTTTCTTTTGCCTCACGCTCGATGCCGACACCGAAGGCGTGCTCAATAGCGAACACCTGCTTCGTGGCGGACAGATCGAACTGTTGATCGGCGACGAGTTACGACTCGGCGACCCGGCCCGCGCCGTGGAGCTGGAGGTGTGCGCATGAGCCCCGGGCTCAAATCTTCCCCCAATCCACGCGACGAAGAAGCGTTCGATGCGTCGTTGCGAGCCATCGTGCAAGCGTTCGAGGTTGGTGCCACGAGACCGGACGAGCTCCCCGCTCTCGCCGAACTCGCGCGACTCGTGGGATCGGGGGCCTCTCTCGAAGCGATCCGCCCGCGTTTCCAACGTCTGAGTTTCGACGGCTACCTGCGCGGGGCCTTGACCACAGTGGCCCAAAGCATGCTGGCCGCACCCCGCGGCGAACTTGCCCTTCTACTCGCGCGCCAGTTGATCGACGCCATCGATCCCGATCGTGGGCTCGCACTCGCCCGCGCCGCCCTCACCTTGCCAGAGGTCGTGCGGCACCACCGGGAGATCAGCAGCGCGTACGTGCAGATCAATCTCCTTGTGGCGGAAACCATGCTCGGGCGCGGGCGCGTGCCCGAAGCCCGCCGCCACTTCGAAGCGATCTTGGCCGTGGATGTCGATCACCCCCGGGGGCTTCGCGGCTGGAGCGAGTGCGTACAAAAACTCGAAGAACGGGGCGTCGAAACCCGCCACCGCAGCCGTGGACTCGCGCTGCTCGACGGTCTCGACGAGGTGGAGCTCGAGCGCAACCTGGCGGGGGACCGCTATGAACTCGGCCGTCCCCTCGGTCGCGGCCGCCATGCGGTGGTGTACGAGGCGTACGACCGACATGTAGGCCGCCAAGTCGCTCTCAAGCGCCTTCTGGGCGCACGCCCCAACACCGACCGAACGACGGCCCGGGCCATCGAAGCGCGTTTCTTCGCGGAAGCCAAAACCCTTTCCCGTGTGCGGAGCCCCTACGTGGTCGCACTCCTCGACGCCCAGCCTCGACACCATTTCATCGCGCTCGAGCTTTGTCGCGGTGGAAATCTGCGTCTGGCGCTGCGGCGCGGGCAAGTCGACGCCGCCGACGTGCCTCGGATTGCCGAACAACTCAAACGCGCGTTGGCATCGGTGCACGCCATCTCCGCTGTACATCGAGACATCAAACCAGCGAACATTTTGGTCCGTGACACGCACGCGGACGCACCCATCGCGCTGGCCGACTTCGGACTCGCCCTGCGCGAGGGTCCCTCTCCAGGCGTGGGCGCAGCAGGTACCCTGCGCTACCTCGCCCCTGAACTGCGCCGCGGCGCAGAAGCCAACGCGGCCACCGATCGCTTCGCGGCCGGCATCGTGCTGCTGGAAATCGCACTGGCACCCAAGCCACTCCCCTCCTTGTTCGACCTCCTCGACATCAGCGATCAGGCCCCGAGCTTCGTACCCACCGACAATCTGCCCGACCCATGGCCGGCGACCCTGTGCGCGTTGCTGAGCACCGAGCCCGAGGCGCGTCAATGGTGATTCGCTTCGGCCCCATCGCGCTGACGAGTTTCGCACTTTGCGGTAGCACTGGATGCTCCGAACGCCCGCGCACCTACAACACGGTGCCCGTCGAACGACGACCCCTCCTCTCCGATAACTTCGACCGCGTCGGCCTGGGACCAAAATGGTACAGCACGGGCGCCCACTACCATATCGACGACGGCGCGCTCACTGTGGACGGTCCGCGCAACCAACCCTTGTGGCTACGCGCTCCCTTGCCCGACGACGTGCACATCGAATTCGACGCGTGGTCCGACAGCACCGATGGAGACATCAAATTTGAGATCGCTGGCGACGGTGAGAGCTACGCGCAAACGACCAGCTATAAGTCCTCAAGCTATGTACTGATCTTCGGCGGTTGGCAGAACACGCGCAACGTCATCGCACGCCGTGACGAGCATGGAAGCGACCGCCGCACCGCCACACACCCGAAGGTCGAACCAAAACGTCGCTACCACTTCGCCATCGACCGACTGGGTGGATCGCTCACGTGGCACATCGACGGCCGCGAGATCCTGCGCTACGACGACCGCGCCCCACTCACCGGTCCGCAACACCGCCATTTCGCGTTCAGCGGATGGGACGCGGTCACGCATTTCGACAACCTCACCATCGACGAGTTGGCCGGACCCGGCGACCTGGCCGCGGACCCGGATCCGGACGAGAGGCCGGAAACATGAGGAAACACTTTCCCCAACACTTCGGGCGATACGTACTCACGCGCTTACTGGGCGAAGGCGGCATGGCGGAGGTCTACGAGGCCAACGTACGCGTGGCCGAGGGGCTGACAAAGTGGATCGTCATCAAGAAGATCCGCCAGGAATTCGCCGACCAGCCCGAATTCATGCGCATGTTCGTCGATGAGGCGAAGATTGCACTCAGTCTCAACCACGCAAACTTGGTCCAAGTGTTCGATTTCGGGCAAGTTCGGGGCCGATTCTATCTTGCGATGGAGTTGATCGACGGCATCGATATGATGGCGCTCTTCCACGCCGTGGAGTCGAAGGGTAAGACTCTCCCCGAGGGCATCATCGCCTATATCGCGCAGCAAGCCGCTACGGGTCTCGCGTACGCCCACGACAAGAGCGACGACTACGGCCAGCCTTTGGGCATCGTGCACCGCGACGTAAGTCCCCACAACATCATGGTCGACGTGGCTGGGAACGTAAAAATCCTAGACTTCGGAATCGCTCGGACAAAACCGAGCACGGCGGTTCACCAGCCCGACGCCCAAGGGGACAAGGAACAAACGCTAAAGGGAAAAGTAGCCTATATGTCGCCCGAGCAGGTGCACGGTCGCACGGTGGATCGGCGAGCAGACATCTACTCCCTCGGGGTTGTGATGTACGAGTGCCTCCTGGGCAAGCTTATCTTTCGCCACCCAGACCACATCCAAGCCTTGGAGCGCGTACGCTCCGAACCCCTCGGCGCCGTCCGCCATGCGGCGCCGCAAGTCTCCACCCAGCTGGCCGCCATCGTCGATCGTGCGCTGGCACGGGACGTACACGCCCGCTATCCCAGTGCACGTCACTTGGCCGGCGATCTGGCCAAGTACCTGCACAGCGTCGAGCAAATCATCGATGCCCCAACTTTGGCCGAGTATGTGGCGGACTTCCGCGAGCGCTCCGCTGACCCCATCCGAAGCGGGGCCAAGGCCGAGGAGGCGATGACGCGCGAGATGGCCGATAGCCAGGTCAGCGGGTTTCCGGTGACCACCCCCCGTCATCGGGACCAGCGCGTCGTACTGGTGCAAGCTGTGTTTAGAGCTCCGCACGAGTGGACAGGAGATCGAAACACGGACGTTGCGCCCTTTCTCGAAGTCGTCCGCAGCATCGCGTTCAAACGTGACGCCCACGTGCACCGCGTCGACGCACAAGCGGCTCTGCTGGCCTTCGGCACTGTGATCAACACGGGGGACGACGCGGACCGAGCACTACGCGTAGCCCGTGCCTTGCGAGAAGCCATTGGGGACTCGGCTCCGGGCACGGGCCTCGGGCTCGCTCTCGTGGAGACCAAAGTGAGGATCACCCGTAGCCAAGACGGGAAACACAAACTCACCCTACCCGAAAAGATGGGCGAACAACTCCAGCGCCTCGCGGCGCGCTCTGTCGATGACCACATCATGGTTGCGGCGGGACTCCTCGAGCGACTCGGACAGGCCTGGCATTTTGGGGCGACTCGCGTACTCGATTCGGTATCGGACCACGACGAAGACGCTCAAACGCGGGCCGACGACTTGCAGCAGGCGGCACCGTTTTTTGGCCCTCTCTCCGAAATGGAACGGCATGTTGCGCACCCACCCGGACGTCGCGTCCTCCTGTACGGCCGCGATCTCGAACTCAAGATCCTGCGCGACGCCTTCTCGGAAACGATCCGACATCAGCAATCGCGCACGATGATCGTGGTGGCGGCGCCCGGCCTAGGGCGGCACGCGATTATCGAGCGATTCACAGCCTCGTTGCCGCGTGGCGCGTGCGCCGTGTTGCGAGGCGTAGGCCAATGGTCCCACCGAAATACGCCGTTTCGAATGTTCTTGCAGCTGATCCAGCAGTTTCTGGGCCTCAACTCCGACAGTGACAAGATCGAGATTTCGGACAAGCTCCAAGACTACGGCGTGCGACAGCCGGACCAACTCGCCGAAGCGCTGGCCTCGTCCCTGAGCCTCTCAGGTACTTCGGAATCGGCGCTCGACCCCAACGAGCGCAGAGATCGACTCAGCCGCTTGATACGACGCCTGGTCTCCCTTATTTCACAGCGTTCGCCGCTGCTCATCGTCGCCGAGAACCTGCAGTTCATCGATCAGCAGTCCCTCGACATCTTGCACGAGGCCGCGCAGACGGTGCACCACCAGCCGATCTTCACCATCGTGACCTCGCGTCCCGGGCCTCGTGCGGAGGCGTTGGCGGCGAGATCCAACGCCTCGGTTGTCCAACTCCAAGAGCTGGACCAGCGCGCACGCCGTGAGCTCATCGTGCGCCGCTTCAAGCGACGCGACGAGGCCGATCGCTTGGCAGACGCTGTACTGGCTCGCACCGGCGGGAATCCCCTGTTCATCGAAGAAGTGCTCGCATCGCTGCTGCAACGCAACGTCATCGGCTGGGACCCGCAGGGTCGCTTCTTGAAGGTACGAGATCCCCGGGCGCTCATTGAGCTGCCGCCGAGCATCGGGGCTGTGCTCGAGGGACGCCTCGACGACCTCGAGCCGGAGCGACGCGCCGTCCTACAGACAGCGGCGATCCTAGGGCGTAGCTTCCGTGCGGATGAACTGCTGACCCTAGCTGCGGACGGGGCCGACGCCCATCTCGACGAAATGATCGACGACGGCCTACTCGAACGCGACACGGTGCCTAGCCCCAGCGGAGCGCCCCGCATCCGCTTCGCCACTGTCAGCATGCACGAGGTTTGTAAACTGAGTACGCCTGTGGCCACCTCCAAACGCGTCCACATGCGTGCGGCCGAGATCAAACGCGCCCGCGCCGACTACAGCCCGGGTCGAGATGACGGCCCTATCGCCGAACACCTCATCCAAGCGGGCAAGCCGTCGCTTGCCGTGGCCCCGGCCGTAGCAGCCGCCCGCGACGCCCGCGACGTGGCGGGCAACGTCGAAGCGTACTACTACTATTCTCAAGCCCTTGGCGCGATGGGTCCGCAACATGCCCGCCGTTTCGAAGTGCTACTGGAACGCGAGCCGATCCTCCGCGCGTGGGGCCGACGCCGAGCCCAAGGCGCCGATATCCGAGAGCTCATCACCCTGGCGGAATCGCATGGTCCTCCTCAGCGCGAAGCTCAGGCCGCCACCTTGTTGCTCCGTTTCTACGTCGAGTGCGGCCGCGCCAACCGTGCGGAGAAGCTGGCCCCCCGCTTGGAGCAACTCATCCGCTCCCTCGCGGATCCGACCCCGTTTCTCGCCCCCCTTTGCGAACTCAAAAGTGAAGTCGAGTTTGCCCGCGGCCGCTTCCCCGAGGCCGAGAGGCTCGCCCGTGAGGGCCTCCGATGCCACGGCGGCGACAAGCCCACGACGAGGTCGGAGATCCGGCTGACGATCGCCGTCGGCCGGGTCGCGCTGGCGACCCACCGCTACGAAGCGGCCCACGAGTGTTTCGTGGAAGCTGCGGCGTTGGGCCACGACGCTGGGCATCGCCGCCTTGAGGCGGAAGCCCTCAACCTCCAAGGTGAAGCGGCCCGCGAAGCGACACGCTACCAAGAAGCCGTGGATTGTTTTCGCAAAGCCCTGTCCATCGATCGCGATCTGGGCGACCGCGTCAGTACCGGCGTCAAGCTGGCGAATCTGGGCATCACATACACCAACATCGGGCTCTTTTCGCGCGCCGAACGATACCTTCGCAAGGCGCTCGAACTACACGAGGCCCTCGGCAACCCGCGGTTGCTCAACGATGTGATGATCCACTTGGGTGTCGTGGCCATGGAACTCGACGATCTCGAAAGTGCACAGGGACTGCTCATGGAGGCTGCCCGCATCGCCAAGCAACGCGGGGACACACCTCTGCAACTCCGTGCGCGAGCGCACTTCGCGGCAGTTCTACTCCGCCAGGACGCACCCGACAACGCGGAGCGAGCCCGTGGGCTGGCCAAGGAGGTGCTCCGTGCGGCACGAGAAGCCGACGACGAGGCCGAAATCTGCCGGGCACTGCACGTGCTCGCCCAAGTCGAGCAGCGACGCCAGCAGCTGGAAGCGGCCATCGGACACGAGCGCGACGCCGTGGCCCTCGTCCGACGGGGCGCCGCACCGGTGGACGGCGTGCTCTATATCCACACGCTGGGTCTCCTCCTCATCGAGGGAGGCCGCGATGAGGAAGCCTCTACGTGGCTGCGAGAGGCCGCGACCTTGCTCACGGCCCGCCGCGACGACCTCCGCGACCCCGAATTGCGCCGCATCTATGCCGAACAACCCTTGGTGCGCCGCATCTTGGAAGACGGTCGCCCAGCAGGATATGCTGACCGCGGACCATGCACATGACCCGTCAACTGGCCACCTCGACACTCTTCGCCCTCATGCTGCTGGCGGCGGACACGGGTTGTCTCTCCGCACGGCAGTTCGTTGCTGCAGATGGTTCCCATCGCATGGTCGCCCGCGACGACGCGAGCAGGCTGACCGTCGTACTCACGACGCAAGCCTGGCAAGAGGCCACCTCACTCAGCAACGAAATGACCATCGTGCATGTACTGGTCTCGAACCGAGGAGCCTCCGCCGTCCGCCTGGCGCCCGGTGATTTCGAGCTGCGCAACGCGGGGGGATTCACCTACCCTTTGCTGGACCCGGGGAGCACCTTCACCGCACAACAAGGTACGGATCCGGGTGGGTCCAAATCCTACGACCGTGGGGGGGACGGCCACGTCCGGAGCATCCGCGGCATGCACACGGACTTCGCCCGATCCGCGCTGCCGTGGGGCAAGCTCGAACCAGGCACCGAGATGCGGGGGTTTGTCTACTTCGAGCGCGCCAGCAGCACCTCGAACGCCGCTGTCTTGAGCTGGACGCCCTCGTCCGCCGCGCACCCTGCCGTCGCTCATTTCGCATTCGCACTCCACGTCGCGGCCATGTAGCCCGGCATATGCGACGACCCGTCGCGGCCGAGCCCCGTCGCAGCCGCACTTCTCTGACACCCACGCGGCACAGCTTGGTACCCGGCCCACGCGGCGCCGCGAGCGAGACGCGTCCCGGCCTCGTGGGTGTCCGATCCCGCGACGGTGCGCTTGGAACCCCGTCAGTCCGGTCCCGGCTTCCGGAGCCTCCGGTCGAGGCGCAGGTTTTCCGCAACGGCGCGAACGTTGCAGCGTTGGGGAGCGACATGACGAGCCTCCCTCCCTGCCCCGTGTGTGGTCTGCCGTTTTCGTCTAGCTGGGTCCAGCTGGCGGGGAATGTCCGCCATAGCGACTCAATGCCCACGTTCCTATGCCCAAAATGCACCCACGGGCGCACGCTCGACCCCGAGCGTGGCAGAGAGCGCGAAGTCCGAGCCGCTTACCGCACCCGCGTGTACGACGATCACGAGTGCTGTGCGCTGGCGGAGGACGAGAACGGGCAATTCGCTGAGGGCGACACCTTCCTGATCACCTCCACATGGCAACGTCGAGTGGAAGATCTGACGGAGGTCCTGCAGTCCGTCCCCCGGGACCGGCCACACCGTGTGCTGCACGTCGGCAGCGGTGATGGCCGGTTCTTGGCTATGGCCAGCCGACGCCATAAGATCGTCGCCCAGGGGCTCGAGCCGTGGAGACCCTGGATTCGAGAAGCTGCGGCTCGTGGTGTCCCCACCCGAGGCTGCACAATCGAAGAATACGCAACCGTAGCGGACGCGTGCGCGGACGAACGATTCGACGTCATCGTCGAACATCATTTGCTCGAACACCTGGACGACCCTCGTACCCACATACGCCGACTTAAGCAGCAGTTGAAAGCAGATGGGGTGATCATCATCGAAGTTCCGAACCTACTCCGCGCATACGGTTCGCTCGAAGCACGTTTCCTCCAAGAAGCGCACGCTCAAGTGTTCACGCCACGCTCGCTCGCCACCTTGTGCTTCCGGGCGGGACTCGTTCCGATCCATCTCGACAGCGATGCGAACATGCGCGTATTCTGCCGGCTAGCGATTGCGAATTCCGCGCGACCGGGTCTCCCGGACGGAGCCACGGTGCAAGCCGTGTTCTCCTCGGTCTGGGCAAACGACATGCGGCTGACGCTCAAGCGTGCGCTGGTGCACGCTGGACCCACCGAGGAGATATTGCGGCTGGCGGCGCGCACCTGTGAGCGCTGTGATTGGGCCCCGGGTCGCGCGGATCTAGAGCTCGAGGTCGCCATCGCCTTGGAGAAGGCACAGCGATACGCCGACGCGGTCCAGTGGATCCGGCGAAGCCTGCACAATCGGGCCGATCCAGACGTCGCCTGCATCCTGCACCGGCTACAGGCAATGGTACGAAGCGAGGTGACGCCGACACGCAGCGAACCCGATCCGGGGGCCGCAGGTGAGCTGTGGACGGCCCCGCGACCGGCACGAAGCGCGCCGGTCGTCCTGCCGAACTAGACGCGCCGCGGATCGAACAACACCCCAAAGCGAGCGCTTCGGCGGCAACTCGATGCTGCGCAGCCGCCAAGCTCGACCCCGCGACCTAGAGGATATGTCGCGCGAGATCCTGATCCTCGATCAAGTCCTTCACGCGCTCGCGCACGTAGTCGGCGGTGATCGTCACCTCGCGCGCACCCACCTCCGTCGCCTCGAATGAGAGTTCCTCCAACACCCGCTCGAGCACGGTGTGCAACCGTCGAGCACCGATGTTCTGCATCGAAGCATTGGCCTCCGCCGCGATCTCGGCAATCGCACTCACTGCGCCGTCGTCAAAAACCAAGGTCACTCCCTCCGTGCCAAGTAGCGCCGTGTACTGCAGCAACAACGAATTGTCGGTCTCCCGCAAGATGCGTTCGAACTCCGCCGCACCCAAGGACTCGAGTTCAACGCGGATGGGGAAGCGCCCCTGCAATTCGGGAATCAGGTCGCTGACCTTGGCGAAATGGAACGCGCCCGCAGCCACGAACAAGATGTGGTCGGTGCGTACAGGCCCGTACTTCGTCGTCACCGTCGTGCCTTCGACCAACGGCAGTAGGTCACGCTGCACGCCCTCCCGCGAGACGTCGGCCCCCGCCCTATTCTCCCGACTACAAACCTTGTCGATTTCATCGAGAAACACCACACCCAGCTGCTCGCTGCGCCGTACGGCCTCTTTCGCCACATTTTCCCGATCCACCAGCTTGCTCGCCTCTTGATCCGCCAACAACTCGATCGCCTCGTCCACCCGAACTTTTCGTTTCTTCGAGGTACGCCCCAACTTGCCCATAAAATCACGGAGTTGCTGCCCGATTTGCTCGCTCATTTGGTCGCCCATGGGCGACCCGGGCATGATTTGTATGCTGCCTTGGGTCTCTTCTTCCACCTCCACCTCCACCTCGCGATCGTTCAACTTGCCCGCCTGCAGGAGATCTCGCAGCTTCTGGCGCGTGCCCTCGTTGGCCGGCGGTTCACCGGATCGATCCGTATACGCTCGGTCCTCGGTCGAACGCGAGGGCAAAAGTAGATCGAGCACCAGTTCCTCTGCCTGCTTGCGGGCTTCCTCGCGGACCTGATGCTCCATCTCGGTCTTGACCAGCTTCACGGCCACTTCCACCAAGTCACGGATCACGGAATCCACGTCTCGCCCCACATAGCCCACCTCCGTAAACTTGCTCACCTCGATCTTGACGAATGGCGCCCCGCTGAGGCGCGCGAGTCGACGTGCGATCTCGGTTTTCCCCACACCCGTCGGCCCGATCATGATGATGTTCTTGGGAGAGATCTCCTCACGCATCTCCTCATCGACCATCTGTCGGCGCCAGCGGTTGCGCAACGCGATCGCCACCGCCCGTTTGGCCTGATGCTGGCCAATGATGTATCGGTCGAGGGCCTCGACGACGAGGCGCGGCGTGAGATTCCGGGTGTCTTCCAGCTTCATGACTTCGCTTCCAGTTCCAAGATCTTGCGCTCGTGATTGGTGAACACGCAGACATCGGCCGCAATGCACAGTGCCTCTTCCACCGACTCTCGCGCGCCCATATCCGTGTGTTTTCGCAACGCCCGCGCGGCTGCGAGCGCGTAGTTTCCCCCCGAGCCGATGGCTAAAATCCCGTCGTCAGACTCGATCACGTCGCCGGTACCTGAAAGCAACAACGATCGACTCTCATCCGCGACGATCATCAGCGCTTCCAGCCGACGGTAACGACGATCTTGCCGCCAGTCTTTCGCCAGTTCGACACAGGCCCGGGCAAAATTCCCCGCCACGGCCGCAAGCTTGGCCTCCAGTAGGTCACAAAGCGTCAGACCATCCGCGGCAGATCCGGCGAAGCCAGCCAAAATCCGACCCTTTGCCAACTCCCGAACTTTGGACGCCGTGGCCTTGACTACTGTATTGCCCATGGAAACCTGTCCGTCGGCTCCCAAAGCCACCCGGCCATGGCGTCGTACGCACAGCACCGTGGTCGAGCGAAAAACAGGGAGACCGTGCGCGGGGTCCGTGCCGAATCGGTGCATCGTGCCGCAGTATACCGACGAGACTGGGCGGGTGCCGCCGCTCATGTATGCTCTTGCGCATGACGCCTCCACCGCGACTCGGCGTGCTGGCGTCGGGCGGCGGCAGCAACACGCTGGCGCTGATCGAGGCCCATCGTCGCGGTGACCTAGCCGCCCCGATTGTACTGGTCGTTTCGAACAACTCGCGAGCGGGCGCCCTGAAACATGCGCGTGAACACGGTATCTCCGCCGAGCATATCAGCGGGCGCTCGCACGCGGACGTGAGTCACGCAATCCTCGCCGCTCTACACAAACACGCGGTCGATATCGTGGTTCTCGCGGGCTACATGAAGTTGCTCGGGCACACGGTGCTGGCGAGTTTTCCTGGGCGCGTCCTCAACATCCACCCCGGACCGCTACCGCGCTTCGGCGGGCCGGGCATGTTCGGCAGCCACGTTCATGAGGCCGTATTGCGTTCGAGCACCACACACTCAGGACCCACCGTACACCTCGTAGACGCGCGCTACGACGAAGGCCCGGTCATCGCTCACCGCCGCGTCCCGGTACGCTCCGACGACACGTCGGATTCGCTCGCGGCGCGTGTGCGAGCCGCGGAGCACGACCTCTACTGGAAGGTGATCCAAGACCAGTTCTGTGGAACGCGCTGATCCGTCGACAAGAGGCGCGCGCGCATCGGCAACCATCCCAGATCTTGCCTCTCGCCGGACGCCACGTCCGTCATGGGCCCCAGCACCACATATACGCCAACACCGATGCGATCACCGCAGCACCATAGGGGCCGGCCAGCGGCCAGATCCACTGTGGCAAGACCCCCACAAGCAACACATCGGACGGCGCGCGCTCGGGGACACGGGGGGGCCAAGTTGTCACGTCTCGCAAGCATCGGCCACGGCGCGAACATCCTGACGCCCGATGGCGGCCGCGCCCAACACACCCTCCAGCGTTCTTCTATACTCACGCGGTGACCGACCACGTCGATCCCCGCGTGTACCACGAACGACGACAGCGTCTCTCCGATCGAATTGGAGACGGCGCGCTCGTGCTGTACGGCGGGCAACTCAAGAACCGATCCAACGACACGGAGTTCCGCTTTCGTCCCGACAGCGACTTCTACTACCTGACCGGTATCGCGGAACCCGGTGCGGTGCTCGTGTTTCGGCCTGGGCACACTCCCCATACGGTGGTCTTCACGCGCCCACGCGACCCGAAATCCGAAGTGTGGACCGGCCGACGCATGGGGCCACAGGGGGCGATGGACAACCATGGAATGGATGGCGCTCACACTCTCAGCCAGCTAAAGAAAGAACTCCCGTCGCTGCTCGACGGCGTTTCTGCTGTATTTTTCCCCTTGGGACAGCACCGCCGCCTGGAAGATAAACTCATGGGCGCTTGGGCCGAGCTACGCCGGCGCAATCGGGACGGCGCTTCGCCCCCCCGGGGACTCATGGACGCACGGCCGATTCTCGACGACGAGCGCCTCATCAAGGACGAGGCGGCAATCGAGTCGCTGCGGCGCGCCACGGATATCTCGGCTGCGGCTCACACCGCAGCCATGCGCTGGTCGCGGCCGGGCCGACACGAGTACGAGATCGAGGCGTTGATCGAATGCCATTTCCGCATGGCAGGGAGCGGCGGTCCTGGCTACAATACGATCGTCGGTTCCGGCGAGAATGCCACGATACTGCACTACATCGAGAATCGCTCGCCGCTGCGCAGCGGCGAGATGTTGCTCATCGACGCAGGCTGCGAATGGGAGCAGTTCACCGCAGACATCACGCGCTCGTTCCCAGTCAACGGACGTTTCACCGCTGCCCAGCGCCAGCTGTACGATATCGTACTCCTTGCGAACGAGGTTGGGATCAAGCAGAGCACCGTAGGGTCCTCGATCGCGGCCATTCACAAGGCGAGCCTCCGCGTATTGTGTGAAGGCCTAATCGACCTCAAATTCCTCAACGAGAGTCTCGACACGGTGCTCGAGAAACACCTCTACAAGCGCTTTTATATGCACCGGACGTCGCACTGGTTGGGCGTTGACGTACACGACGTGGGGGACTACAGCGTCGAGCGGCAACCGAGGCCACTCGAGGCTGGCAATGTGCTCACCGTCGAACCAGGTCTCTACATCGCCCCCAACGACGATACCGTGCCGCGTGCCTTCCGCGGTATCGGGATCCGGATCGAAGACGATGTGTTGGTCCGATCGCAAGGGCCCGAGGTACTCAGTCACGCCGTACCCAAGGCTGTTGCAGATCTCGAAGCCTTGGTCGGAACAGAGGATTGCGCCCTTTGGCGCTGACCGCTGTCGCCTCCACGCGTGCCCGCGCGCGAAGTCGCGCCAGACGGACGGGTCCCACCCCTTTTACGCCCAGTAACGCTTCGAAAACTCCATAAGGCCGACCGGCCACGATACGTCGTGCGAGGGCCGGCCCAATGCCAGGGAGCGTGGCAAGTTCCGACGCATGGGCGCTGTTCACGTCTACGGGCAACTTGAGCGCTTCGATATCCGAGGGCGACATCCGGTCGACCACCCCGTCGACACAAGATCGCTCCGTACGCACCGCGTCACCCGCTCGGATCCTCATGTCGTGGCTCCGCATAGGCTCCCCCACGCGATCACACAGCGCCCTCAACGAGGTGGGAACCTCCGACCCGCACCAGAGCACACCGTCTACCTGCACCGCCCGCTCGCACGAAATGGGCACCGCAACGCGCGGCAGGGCGTTGATCTGGGGCAGCAAGCACGCGCCGAGCGCGAGGGAGCACAAGCCCCACCGGAGCACTGTCACACGCGGCCATCCGCAGAACCGCCAAACAGGAGTGTGGTTCACCACCTCCATGTTCGGCCAAACGGCGAGTCCGTTGCGAGATAGAAAAAATTGATCTGTTCGGTCGATTCGACGCGAGCGCCTCCCGGCTAGTGCATCCATTGCGCGGGCCCAGGACGACGGGGGGGCACGGTCCCGACCGAGCCGATATGCGGGTGGCGTGAACCTGTGCAGGCGGGTCCTGCGGGGTCCGCTCGACACCGCCCCTTCCCAAAACGAAACCGGATGACTCCCCAGCTGTGCACGCGCCCAGAGGCGTGCCGTCTCAACGGAGAATCTAGCCGTGCACCGACGCTGGGACCGCTACGGCGCCGATCCAGCAAAGCAAGGGCGACACTTAGATCGTTGCAGGCCATCCATCTCAACGCATCGATTTGTACGCCCGCCATGCTGGGTCATGGTGGAGTCGAGCTTGCGGGGCACCAGTACGGTGCTCGAGAACATAGAGCAAGCACTCGGTCGAGATGGAGCAACACAAATGAAAATCATTGTGCTTTGTACGCTGGTGTCTTGGATGTTCACTACCGACGTATCCGCTTGCGATATGTCAAACAAGAAACACTGCAGGACCGGGAACATCAAATGCATACACCATGTCCTCCAGAAAATGAAAAGACGTTTTCGGAAACAGGCGAAGGCGTGTGACCATGACGCCATTTTCGCTTTCTTTTATCTTCAAACCACCGTTACCTACCTAGAGACGGCCCACGACTTGGGCTACGAAGACGTCAGATCGGTCACGCGCGAGGATGCGCTTTTCGCCGACTACTATTTCCGCGCCTACGATGCCTATCAACACGGCGGGGCGACTGTGCCACCGGCGTGGCAGATCGCCTTCGATGCGGCAGCCGATCACGATCTGCCAGCATCGGGTAACGCGCTGCTGGGGATCAGTGCGCACATTCAGCGCGACCTACCTTTCACACTCTACGAACTCCATCAGCAGGGACACCCGGTGAGTTACCACGACCACAACCTCGTGAACGTGTATCTCGCCCAAGTGGATATCGCGGACGCGATTATCCGTGACTTCGACCCAACCTACCCGCAAGGTGGCGACAGCAGCGGTGTTTTTTATTGGCGCGAGCTCGCCTGGCAAAACTACGTACGCCTCCGCGATGCGCCAACCGATCAGGATCGGGCGCTCGTGGCTGCGGAGATCGAGTTGGCGGCTGCGCAGGCGGCCCTATTCTTCGCAGCCACCACAGCCTACGCCCCGGGAGCGGACAGTAGCGAACGAGACGCATACTGCGAAGCGGGCGGCGCCGGTCAGTCGCCCTGACTCCACACGCGCGTGACCGCGGCCTGTAGGCGGAGCCCCAACGCGGCGATCACCCCGATTCCCCTGCGAACACAGCACGACGGGCGAGCTCCCTTTCCAGTGCCGCTCGCAGTTCGGGATGGGCGCGTAGCTCCGCGTCCTCCTCCAACAACGCGGCTGCGTCGTCGCGCGCAGTCTGCAGCAGCACCAGACCTCCCGCATTGAAGCGCGCGAACCGTAGCCGCGGCGCCCCGGACTGCTGGATGCCAAACACCTCGCCCGGCCCCCGGATCTCCAAGTCTCGCTCCGCCACCACGAAGCCGTCGGCGTGTTTCGCCAGTATCCCCAATCGCTCACCCGCTTCCGACGTCCGGGGGTTCGCGGTATGCAGCAGACACTGAGATGCTCGCTCCCCGCGTCCCACCCGGCCGCGGAGCTGGTGTAGCTGCGCCAGGCCAAATCGCTCCGCGTGCTCGATCAGGATAGCGGTCGCTTCCGGCACATCGAGTCCGACCTCAATGACCGTTGTGGCAACCAGCACCGCGAGCTCACCTCCACGAAAGGCGCGCAAGATCTTCTCCTTGTCAGCCGCTGTCATCCTTCCGTGCACGACGCCGACTCGATGGCCAGGCAACAGCTCCCGAAACGCGACGGCAGTCGCCTCCACATCCGACACGTTGATGCTGTCGCTCGCCTCCACCAAAGGACACACGACATAAGCGCGAGCACCTCCCCTCACAAGGGAACACAGCTTGGCCCGAGCCGGAACCAAACTCTGTCGCCCCGCGAACACACTCGTCTCGCACGGTCTGCGCCCGGGCGGGAGCTCGTCGATGACCGACACATCCAGCTCCCCAAAGGCGGTCAACGCTAGGCTGCGGGGTATCGGCGTGGCCGTCATGACCAGCAGATGGGGGGTCTGCCCTTTTTCGCGCAACAAAGTCCGCTGTTCCACCCCGAATCGGTGCTGTTCGTCAACGACCACGAGCCCCAGCGAAGCGAAGGCCACGTCGCCGACCAACAACGCGTGTGTACCGATAAGAAGGTCGATCTTACCCGCAGCGAGCAGGGCCAGGAGACTGCTTCTCTGGGCCCGACCTGTGGTCCCCGTCAGCAAGGCGATCCGTAGCCCAGCTTGCTCGCACCACGGACACAGCGTCCTCAGATGCTGCTCCGCGAGAATCTCAGTAGGGGCCATCATCGCGACCTGACTCCCCGCGTGCGCGAGGGCCAGAGCAGCGGAAAACGCGATCACCGTCTTCCCCGACCCCACATCCCCCTGCAGGAGACGCAGCATCGGCTTGTCCCGGCTCAGATCCCGCTGTACTTCACGAAGCACCCGCCACTGGGCGCCGGTGGGCTCGAAGGGCAGGCAGGCGCGCAGCTGTTCCTGGTCGAAGCTGCTGTCGGGCAACGAGGCAACCGCGCAGGCCTGCGCCTGGTGGGTGCAACGCCGTCGCAGCAGGATCAGCTGCATCAGGAACAGTTCCTCGTAGGCGAGTCGTCGATGGCCGCAGGAGCGCGCCTGCGCGAGGGCGTCGACCGCATCCGTGCTCAGATCGCCCGCAGGTTCGTGCAAGCTTTCCAGGGCTTCGATCTGGGATGGCAGCGCCCTGAGCCGAAGCAGGTCGTGGGGGATAAACTCCGCTGTGTCGCGTGCTCGGAGTCGCGCCACCGACGCTCGGCAGAGTCTCGCCAATGTGCGCGCACCCACCCCCTCCACACTCGGGTAGACCACGCTGATACCTAGCGACCCGGCCTCGAGATTGTGCAGCTCCGGATGCACGATCGTGAGGCTGCCCCGGAACGTCTTGACAAGCCCCACCACGAGCACACGCTTGCCGGTCTCGACGCGCTCCACGAGCCCTCCGACGGGATGAAACCAACGCAACTGCACCGCGGGTGCGCCTTCGTGCTCCTGCACGACATCCATGCGCGCACGGTAGCGGCCCCCGAACCAACCCTGCCGAAACGCCTCGATGTTCGCTTCGCCTACTGCTACTTCTCCCTCGGAAACCTGCTCGAAACGATGTCGAAGACGCAGGTCTCTGTAGCCACGCGGGATCAGGTACGCCAAGTCCTCAATCGTCTCGAAACCTTTCGATCCCAGACGTTGGGCGGTCTTGGGCCCCACGCCAACGAGGTCGGTCAGCGCTCCAGCGTCTCGCGCGGCCGGGCGCTCGACCGCGTGGGCCCGTTTCGCAGGGTCGGTCTTGTTCGGCCGACCCCTCGCCGCGCCCTTGCGACGTGCGGGTCGGCTCGGCTTAGTCGGGGCGTGGGCTCGCTGCTGCGCGCGTGCCATGCACAGGCGCAAACCCACCGCCACCACGCGTGATCGATCGTGCCGCCCCATACCCGCGAGACGAAGCACCTCCTCACGCCAACTCCCGAACTCGGCCGTACCGGACACGGGCGTATCCCCGCCGAATGCTTGCACGGCGGACTGTATCTGCGCCACCACACGATCCTCCTCGATGGCCGCAAACTGACCTCGCGCGGCTTCCCGGAGGGCAAGTTGCAATTTTTCCCACAAGCCGCGATGCATGGTCAGGTCTCTCCCGTGAGCCTGGAGAAAAGACCGCCCACCCCCGCCGCGGACGGTGTCGCGCTAGGATTCGGAGGGCACGTTGAAGGTAAAAAACAACTCGTGCTCACACAGATGGACACGCATGCCTTCTTCGATACGGAAGTCGTCCACACGCCGGCCTTCGTACTCCACACCATTGGTACTGCCCAGATCCCTGATGTGGAATTCGCCTTCTTCCCGCACAATCTCGCAGTGCTGCCGGGAAATGTTCGCATCGCGAATCGGCAGGTCCGAATGCTTGGCGCCACGACCGATGACGAATCGATCTCGCTCCATGGTGTACCACCGACCCTGAAAGCGAACATAGAGCGTGCGCCCGGGGGGCAATGTGGTCTCTACTGGATCCGTTGCCGCGAGCAAGCCAAGGCCAGAGTTCGAGGTCTTGCCGTTCGTATACGAAGCCTCCGCTGAAGCGCGAGCGGATCCCTGCCGCGTAAACAGGCGAACCAACGCTGCCTCGAGCACCTGGTCGGGCGTCAACCCACGGCGCTCGGCCAACAGTTCCACCCGCGACCACAGGTCGTCACGACAGAAAAACTCGTGCTGGTTGCTGCTGCTCATCCGGGTTTCCTCGTGACGCCCCGAGGGTGTCCACTCCGGATATCGTAGAAGGATAGCCGGGGCAGGGTCAACCGGCGAGATGACTCGCGAAGGCTAAATTTGGGCTCGTTTCCGCCAGAGTGCGCAGCTCGGGCGCTCGGGCAGAACCGGGTGTGATGGAGGTTTAGGACTCGGCGGGTGCCCCGACGCGCCGACCGTCCTCCCCGCACTGGGCGGACTGGCACACGACCGAGTATGCTCGTTGCCGCGATGACGCCGACCACTGCGGACAACGAGGGGTCGCGCGGCAGCACGCTCGCCGGCGGTCTCGGTAGTCTCACCGCCCTCCTGTGCGCGGGACTCTACCCTTCGCAGGCCGCCGCTGCCGCCCCGGGAGGAGGGGCGAGGCTCGCCGGATCACAGGCGCAAGGACCCGCCACCGATGCGGTCACGGCCCTCCATCACAATCCCGCCATGCTGGCGTCGATGCCAGGGCTTCAGCTCTCCACCTCCCTGCGCGGGGGCGTGGACCTGTTGACCGTCCGGAAATCCGCGAGCCACCAACTAGGGGCGCCCCAGGGGCGCCCCTACCATCGGGCGACACTGGTCAACCCCGTTGGCGGCTACTTTTTCGGCGCAAGCTACCAACTCGATCCCATCGCCATCGGCGCCGGGATCTACGATCTGTCCAGCCGGTTCCGGCCCTGGAGCGCCGACAGCCTTCGCTACCATCTCGCGCCCGACCCGGACGTCGGTTGCACCACGGACCCACGGATGCCCTGCCCAAAGCTACGCAACGGGGGCGCCCACGAGATCCGCACCGACTATTCCGTCGCCGCCGCCTGGTCGTTGTTCGACAACCTGCAAGTCGGCGTGGCCGTTCATTTTCCCCGGATGCGACTGCACTTCTCCCATGACAACGACACACGCCTGATGGCGCGCGACGACGCGCCGTCGGCCTGCTGGGTGGACAACGCTTCGGTGGAGGACCCTCGGTGTGCGGAGCGGCTTTCGTTCTCCGGCCGACGCCAACTCCGTTGGCTCGGGCGCCAGGACGGACTCGGCACCCGGTTCGACTTTGCGACGACCCTGGGTGTCTCGGTGGGCATCGGTGAGCACGGCCGCGTAGGGCTAAGGTATCGCACGCGACCGCTGCTCAGCGGCGGTACGGTCGAACTTCGAGGACGGGCTCGGGTTTGCACCAGCGGCGATGCCTTCGATGCCAACCCAAATGGCCTTGAATCTTGCCATCTAGCGCCTACCCTCGAGGCCCGACTCCGGACGCCGCTGCCCCGTGAAGTCGCGGTAGGCGTGTCGTGGAACTTTGGAACCGCGCGCCAGTGGCATGTGGATACCAATAGCTATTGGATCGATGAGTGCCCCGGCGGAAATAGGCTCGCCGAATGCGATCACCGAGACGCACGCAGCCTGAGCCTCATCGGCCTTGACCCATCCGCAGCGATCCTACCCGAGCTGCAGCTCTACAGGGGGCGGCAAGATGTTCTGGGTACGGAAGTTTTCGGAGAGTACGACCTGTGGAAGACGTTTCACCCCAAGACCCGCGGCGACACGACGACGGCACCGCGGGTATCGCTTCTGCTCGGCGGCGGATTCAGATCGCCAGCCGTCAGGGCGGGGGCGATCACAGCCGCCGAGAGCGATGGGTGGACACTCGCTGCGGACGTCGGTCCCAAGATCGAACTGCTCCGCAGCCACGGGTCTTGGCTCTTGATGCCCGGCTACGGACTCGACATCCTGCTGCCTCAACGGGTGGGTCCCGGGGGAGCGCCCCCCTCCTTCGACCCCCAAGCGGCGCTCGACTTTGCTGCCTCCGGCGGGGATATCAATAGTCCCTCGGCCGATACCGTGCTCAGCGGACGCGCGCGCGCATCGAATGCGGGCCGGTACTCGGGCAGTGCGCACGTTCTCATGTTCACGCTACGCTGGTCAGAGCGCGAATAGCTCCGCTGGCGAACACTTGACGTTGGCCGTACACTCGGCCCGTGAGATGCATCGTTTGGGCCCTGTTCTTGGCCGCCCCGCTGCTCGCTTTCGATGCTGGTTGCAAGCCAGCGACGAAGACCGTGCAGCCCCACATCGATCTTCCGCGGCAAATCAGCGATGAGACCGAACTCGCGCGGGGGCTCAACGCCTACGTGTTGATGCCGGTGAGCGACCCAGCCCGCGGGAGCTACCGGGAACTCCTGCTCACCTACCTGCTCGATGTCTCGGAGCGCGCACTCGATGACGGCGAACACGAACGCAGCGTGGGCGCAATGGAGCGCGCCGTCGACCTGTACACACCCGCCGAACTCCGCGCCGCCAACCTCGCCGAGCCACGGACGACACAAGTCGCGCTCAAGATCTACCAAGCCGCCGCACGCGAAGGCCGAGAGTTCCCCGCTGCGTTCGCGCTCGGCGTAGCCGAAGCGTTTGGATCCGCCGCGGTGCGGACCCAGGTGGCCGAGAATTGGGCGTTGCTCGTTGATTGGATCGAAAGGGGGCACAACTACCCGACCCAGTTGCACCAACAACCGCCCATCGAGCTCCAAGACGTGCTCGAGCAGGCGAATGCGGCTTTCCCTTCGCCGTGGCTCACCGATGAGCTGGCCAGTATCTATCGCGCGCAAATACCGATCCTGAGGGACGTGGACGCGGCCGGCCTCGAGAATCGGCGGGCGCACCGGAGTCGAGCCGACTTCGCGGGATTTCTTCTGATACGCGCCTATCTGCGCGCCGACGATTTTGATGGAGCAAACGACGCACTCGTCGTCCTGGCTTCGCGCGAGCAGACCAGGACGTTCCGCGACCTTGTATCGGGGGCGACCGAACCCTCCGACACGGCCCAACCCCTCAACGACCTCATCGACTATCTCCAGCCAGACCCCGACCCAGCCCGCAACTCGAGCTTACCGCCATGGTTGATCACCCAAGCATGGGGCATCGTGGAGAACCTCGCTCGGCGCGCGTTGACGCGCGCACCGGAGGACGCCCACGCCAACTTGGCCCGCGCCCACAGCTTACGGCAGCTCGGTCTCGTCGATGCCTCGATCACCCACTTCGAGCGGGCCATCGCGGCCAAAGAAGATGTGTTCGATGCATGGTCGACGCTGGCTGAGATGTACCAACAACGCCTCGAACGCGAAGCAGACGACGCCTCGGACCGAGGCACATCCGCACTCCAACAGCTAGAGAAGTTTCACCATCGGGCCGCAAAACTATGGAGCGACCGGCCTATTCGGCCGGGGTTGCCCGACGCGTACCTCACCGTCGCGACGGCCCACTATCGAGCGGGAAGCCCCGAGAAAGCGCTGCCGCTGTTGAAGCGGAGCACGGCGCTCGAACCCTTGCCCGGGGCACTGCACCTGCTTGGTACGATCGAGCTGTGGGGGGGGCAACTGATCGAGGCACGACAACGGTACGACGCTTTGCTCAACCTACCCTTCCCGGACCAGGCAGAGCGCATAGACTGGGAGATTCAAGCTCGCGAACGGCTTGGCCTCATCGCCTTGCGAAGTGGCGATAAGGCAGCCGCCCGCAAGGAGCTTAAGTCGGGCCTACGCCAGCTGAATCTCTTGCTGTCGCTACCCAACTTGCCGGATCGAGAACATAGCGCCCGGCTCGTCGACCGCTATCGCATCCTCTTCATGCTAGGCGAAATCGACCTCGCGATGGCTGATTTCAGGAGCTCCATTTCCGCGACGCCCGGCCAACCATCCACCTACGCCCAGACATTGCTACTCACAACCAGCCACGCGTACTACAACGAGGCTCTCGAGGTCTACCGCCGTGCGATGAACCGACACGAGGTACCAGCGTCGCTCAAACTGTACTTCTCGCTTTGGATTTTCGATCTCGCCCAACAACAGGGCAAGGCTGCCGAGCCCCGCGCACGTGAATTCCTGACCGGATATGAAGGCGAACCGTGGCACATGATGCTGGCCCAGCACGCCCTCGGCCTCGCGTCTTTCGACCAACTCACGAAGCGAGCAAAAACCGCAGGGGAACGGGCCGAAGCCTATTTCTACGAAGGTCTTCGCCGATGGCGAATCGGTGAGGAAGATCGCGCCGTGTCCCTCATGAAACGCGTCGTGTCGACGCGCATGATGTCGTTCTTTGAGTACGAGATGGCGCAGATTTTCCTCGCACGTCGCTCGCTCCCCATGATGGCGGAAACACAGGCGAACACCGTCCCCCGTCCCTAGTCCAGATCTCGCACGACCTGCGTTCTCTCGAGACGCAGTCTCGAACGCGAAACGGCGTGTCTTTCGACACGCCGTTTCGGCTTGGAGGCCCGGGCCGGATTCGAACCGGCGAATAGAGCTTTTGCAGAGCTCCGCCTTAGCCACTTGGCCACCGAGCCAGTCGCCCTCAACTAACACGAGCGCTCACGCCAAACAAGACCATGGACGGGCGACAAAGCAGGTGACCGCGCACCGACGTCCACCCGCCGATGCGCCTTCGCTTTGTTCCCTACCCGCCCAGGGGACTATCGCCCCCGCCAAGTTTAAGCTTCTTGCGACGCGGCTTGTTGACGGGCTGCACCGCAACAGGCGGCGGTTCGGCCACCGACGCGCGAGACGAGGACGCGGCCTTGCTCTTC
>JAZGFE010000211.1:0-33545 GCA_036479215.1 Nannocystaceae bacterium
TTGGAACGCAGCGGCGATGGGCAACACGCTGGCCGCCAGGTTGATCACGCCGACGTCGTCGGTGTAGAGGGCGGGGAGTTCGTAGCGTAGTCCGGTGAAGATCACCGCGGACACAGCCATGACGCCGACCCCGAGGACAAGGCCGACCCACGCCGAACGCTGTGCTTCGGCGAACTTGTGCTGCCCGACGAAGTTGCCCACGGTGGTGGTGACCGCCATGGAGATGCCCAGTGGCACCATGAACGCGAGGGAGGCCAGATTGAGCGCGATGGCATGCGCCGCCAGATCTTGGGTTCCGAGGAGGCCGGCTAGCAGTGTGGCGATCTCGAACGCGCCGCCCTCCAGTCCGAACTGCAGGCCGATGGGGAGGCCGAATGCGAGTATTTCCTTGAGTCCGGCGGGGGAAAGCACTTCGCGGCTCCAAGGAATCCACGCGTCTTTGTGCAATCGGAATGCCCAAATCCAAGCTGCTGTGGCGAGACACAGGAGTGCGCGTGTCATCGCGGTGGCAATCCCGGCGCCCTCGAGGCCCATTGCGGGTAGGCCCAAATGCCCCCAGATCAAGGCCCAGTTGGCGAGTACATTGAAGGCGTTGGCGAGCGCCATGACCCAAAGTGCGGGTGCGACGATGCGCCGGCCTTGCAGATAGCTCCTGAGGGCGAAGTAGATCAAAAAGGGTGCGATGCTGGGGATCTGCACCCAAACGTAGGCCTGCGCCGCGTAGGTCAATTCCGGCTCTTGGCCGAACGCTCGCAGCGCCTGGCCCGTCACGGTCCACGACGCCGCGAGCGGTAGGCTTGTGATCAAGGCGATCACGATACCCCGCTGTAGCGCCAAGGCGAGGCGACGGCCGTCGCCAGCGCCAAACGCCTGGGTGATGATGGGGTCGAGGCCCAGCATCACGCCCATGCCGAACAAGATGGTCCCGAATAGCCAGGCGTTTCCCAGGGCTGCAGCGTCTAGTTCGTGCACCCCGAGGTGACCGACCATCACGGTGTCGACCACCCCCAAAGCCATCGTGCCCAGCTGCGTGAGCACGATGGGGGCAGCCAATGTGGCCAGGCGACGGGTGTGCTCGGCGGTCGGCCGCGGTGAGGGTGGGGTCACACTATTCCGCGGGGAGGCCGGATCCATCCGCCTGAGGGGGGACGCCCGTAGGCGCCTGTGCACCCGCCTCCGACGCCACAGAGGTCGCGGGGCGCGGGCCGAAGGCCTGTCGGATGATCCATGCCCGTGCTCCGCGGAGGTCCTCGAGGATGGAATACATCGTCGGCACGAGGACCAATGTGAGCAAGGTGGCGAAGGCGAGGCCGAAGATCACCGCGACCGCCATCGGCCCCCACCACTGGGCGCTCTGGGTGCCCGTGAGGAGCCGTGGCGCGTGGCCGGCACCGAGCGGAGCGAAGTCCACTGTGATCCCGAGCGCCATGGGTAGCAGGCCCAAGATCGTCGTGAGCGCCGTGAGCACTACGGGTCGAAACCGGGCCGTGCCGGCTTGCATGAGCGCGTCGAACATGGCGACACCGCGCCGCCGGAGCTGCTCGACATAGTCCAACAGTACGATGGCGTTGTTCACGACCACGCCGGCGAGAGAGATCACGCCGAGGCCGGTCATCACGATGCCGAAGGGGGTCTTGGTGACGATGAGTCCCCAGAGTACGCCGACGAGGGACAAGACCACGGAAGCAAGGATGATGATCGGCAGATCGAAGCGATTGAACTGAGTCACCAGCACGATAGCGATGAGAAAGATGGCGATCGAGAAGGCCTTGCCGAGGAATTCCTGGGTCTCTCGCTGTTCGTCGTTCGCACCTCCCAAGCGCACGCTGAAGCCTCCCGGGGCCTTCGTTTCTGCGATCCAAGCAATGACCGCGGCACGTACCGCGTTTTCATTGTGGCCCTCTGCGATCTGGCCCTCGATGGTCACGACGGGATCCTGATCGATATGGCGGATCGATCCATTTCCGCCCGCGAGTTCGTAGGTGGCCACCGAGGCCAGCGGCACAGGGAACGTGTCGGGGCTTGTGTCCTCGCGCCCTGGAATACGCATGGCAAGGATCGCCTGTATGTCGTCGCGCGCTTTGGGTTCGAGCTGAACTACGATGTCGTACTCGTCGTCGCCATCTCGGAGTGAACTGGCTTTTGTACCCGATACCGCCGTTCGTATCGCGCTCGCCACGGACTGCGTGCTCGCCCCCACTCGTTTCGCGGCACCGCGGTCGATATGCAGGCGCAGCTCGGGCCGGCCCACCCTATAGTTGTCGGTCATCTTCGCGGTGCCCTCGATCTCCCCGATCTGGCGCCGCACCACCTGGGCGTACTCTCCGACGCCGCGAAAATCTTCGCCGGAGACCTCTACGGCGATGGGGGAACCCACAGGCGGTCCCATCGCTTCTTTTTGGATGGTGATCTGGGCACCGGGCAGGATCTCGATCGCCTCGCGGATCGTCTGCACCGTTTGGCTGGTGAGTCCGACCCGCACTTTGTCGTTTCCGGTCGCGCTGGAACGGTCCGGCAGAAAGTCGACCGTGATCCGGGCTTCGTTTCCGGCGGCGGAGGAGTTGGCCATTGGGTCTTGCGCGTTGCCACCCACGCCGACCTCGGCCACATATACGTCTACATTTTCTTCCGCGGCCAAGATGCCCTCGACCTTGCGCACGATGACATCGGTTGCTTCGAGGTCCGTACCATCGGGAGCCTTGATCGAGATGGTGGCGCGGTTGGGTTCTGTCTCCGAGAAGAACTCTGTGCCGTGGTTGAGCTCGCCGTAGGCCATGAAGCTGGCGACAAGGGTGACGAGGCCCGCCCCGGCCGAGAGGTAGCGATGGCGGATCGAAGTTTTGAGCAGCCACCTGTATATTCGCATCACGCGACCCAGCGAGGGGAGTTCCTGAGGGCCTGTGCGCGGAGTAGCCGGCGGCGGGCGTTTCTTGGTGGCCGCCATCATCTGCGCAGTGGCGACGGGGAGGAGTGCGATGGCGACGACCAGCGATGCGGTGAGCACCAAGATCACTGTCTTTGGCAAGTAGCCCATGAATTCGCCCATGATCCCTGTCCACCACAGAAGCGGGGCGAATGCGGCGATGGTCGTCGCGGTCGAAGCGGTCACGGCCCCGGCCACCTCGCGCGTACCTTCGATCGCAGCATCCTTGCGCGATTTGCCCTCCTCGATGTGGCGGTAGACGTTCTCCACAATCACGATCGCGTTATCGACGAGCATGCCAAGGGCCAAGATCAAAGAGAACAACACGATCATGTTGAGTGTCGTGCCGATCCACGACAACATCAGGATCCCGAGCAAGAACGACAAGGGGATCGCCACTGCCACAAAAAGGCTGTTTCGCACACCCATGAAGAACATGAGCACACCGACCACGAGCAAGAGCGCGGTGATGACCCCATTTTCCAAGTCGCTGACCATGTCGCGGATCATCTTCGACTGGTCTCCCAAGGTCCGATAGCGCACGCCCTCGGGCCATGTGGCGGCCTGCACGGCGACGGTCGCCTTGATGCTTTCGGACAATTCCAAGATGTTCTCACCAGAGCGCTTGCTCACAGCGAGTGACACCGCGGATTCTCCGTTCATTCGCGCGTAAGTGGAGCGTGGAGCAAAACCGTCGACGACGCGGGCGACGTCGCGCACAAATACCGGACGATCGCCACGGCGCTTGATCGCCACTTCCTCCAGGGCTTTCGGCGTTTTGATCTCGCCCGGCACGCGAACGAGGTAGTTGGTGCCGCCGACCGCCAGATCGCCGCCGGGGATATTGACGTTCTCGTCCCGGATAGCGTTGATCACGTCGCGCATACCGAGGGCGTAGTGTTCGAGTCGGACGGGATCGACCTGCACTTGGATCTCCCGCGTGCGCCCTCCCGACAGGTTGGCGTTGAGCACCCCAGGGATCCGCTTCACGTGATCTTGCAGTTTCTCCCCGAGTTTTTTCAGTTCTTCTTCCTCCAGAGATCCGGCGATCGTCACGATCATGATCGGCATGTCGGAGAAAGAGATCTCGCTGATCACCGTGTCCTCGGCGTCCGCAGGAAGCTTGGAGTCGGCACGACTGGCGCGGTCACGCACACGCTGCAAGGCTTCGTCGATGTCGGCCTCCGGCTCGAATTCAAGGGTGATGAGACTCACCCCTTCGGCGGAGGTTGAGCTCATCTTCTTTAGGTCTCTGATGCCGGCGAGTTCGTTCTCCAGCGGGGTCGTGACCAAAGTCTCGATGTCCTCTGGCGAGACCCCGACGTATGGAGTGGTCACCATGACGACGGGGATGTCTATATCTGGCGCCGCCTCGCGGGGTAGCGTGTTGTAGGTCCATAGACCAAAAATGAATACGCAGGCGACGAGGAGCCAGATCGTCGAGGCGCGAGCTACGATGGTTCGGATCACTGTCTGCGCTCCTTCGTGGGCGCCTTCGTGGGCGCCTTCGTGGCCTCGGGACCCTTGTATGCAGCGAGTTGGTTGGACGCTCCGAAGACAATCCTACCTTCCGTGCAGCATACGCCTTCGCGCGTGATGAGGAGCGCGTCGCCTACGTTCAGGCCGCGTTGACCTAGCGTCACGACCTTCTCACCGGCGCTCAGCCCGTGCTCGACAACCACCTGTTCGCCGATGATGGGACCGAGCTCCAACGTGCGCCAGCGGGCGATGGATTGGTCGTCCACCACAAATACGCCATTTGTGTCGAGCTTGGTCACCAAGACCTCCTGCGGGATGACGATCGCGTCACTGGCGACCGTCGCCAAGAAACTCACGCTGGCGATCATGCCGGGCCGCAAGAGGTCGGTGTTCTCGGTGACTTCGACCTCGGCTCGAAAGGCGCGTGTCTTCGCGTTGGCGGTGGGCTCGACCCGGCTGATCGTTCCCTGTTGCGGTCGCGCCAGCGCACCTACGGTGATCTGCGCTTTGCCGCCGACTTTCAGGCCGCCAACGTCACGGTCGGCGATGGAGACCGAGACCACGGCGGGGTCGAGCTGCACGATCTGCGCGATCGGGGCGCCTGGTGCTGCGATCTCGCCACGTTCTGCGCTTACCCGGGTGACCACGCCTGCGAAGGGCGCGCGGATGATGGTGCGCCCGGCTCGTATCCCTGCGATTCGATGCTTTGCGGCCGCGCGGTGCAAGCGGGTTTGGGCGGCGTCGGTCCGACTGCTCGCAACCGCCGTGCCCAACGATGCGAGGCGAGTGTACTCACGCCTGGCTTCGTCGAGTTCCACTTCGGCGAGCTCGCGCTGGGCCACCTGCATGCGTGTGTCCACACGGGCAATGAGCGCACCTTTCTTGACGGCATCGCCCACGTCGACCCCGACGTACTCGATGAAGCCGCCGAGTGCGGCGCCGATGTTCGCCTCACGCGAGGCCTCGACCTCGCCAGGCCGGACGAGACGCAGCGCGGCGCTGCTCGGCTGGATGATCGCCGCCTCGACACGTGTCGCGGAGACCGGCGGGGCAGCCTTCGGATCCCTTCCGGCGGGAGGCTGTTCGCTGGTCGGATCGGGTGCCGTACAGCCCGACGTGAGGGTGATGCTGATCAGCAACGTGGCGAGGACAAGGTGGAGTCTTGGGCTGGTCATACTGCGATTCCGTCGAATAGGAGATCCAAGGTCTGCCGGATGCGTCGGGGATGCCATTCGCCTGAGCACAGGGCCATCTGCAGTTGAAAATTTACGATACCCGCCATGGCCAGGGCGCAGCAACTGGGGTCGACTCCTGGGCGGATTTCGCCATTGGTCACGCCGTGTCGGACCATCTCAACCATGAGATCGAGATGGAGTTTCCGGGCAGCTGACATGTCGACCTTCGGAGCACCATCTTCGGCGTTCCCTTCCAGTCGGTGCAACAAACGGAACGATTCAGGATGCTGGGAGCCGAAGTCTACAAAAGCGGTGAGGGCGTGTTGCATGCGCTCACGAATGGGCCCAGCTTCGGCGGTCGAGTTGCGCAGGAAGCCGGCGATGTGATCGATCTGAGCTTGCACCACCCGACGGAAGAGCTCTTCTTTGCTCGGGAAGTAGTAGTACAGCGACGGATTGGTGCAGGAGCAGGCCTCGACGATCTGACGGATCGACGTCGCTGCGAAGCCTTGCTCGGCGAACAGACGGACGGCGGCGGTCATGATCGCCTCGCGGAGGTCGCGTTGCGGCGCCGTTGTCGGTGGCGTTGTCATCGGGCGGGACCGGTGCTCGCCTCGGGGGCCATCGGTCGCAGGCGGCCGGCCGCACGCTCGAGTTTGGCTTGCGCGACACGAAGGTCGATGCGGTCGTTGACCTCGCGAAGCGTGGCATTCACCCGAGCGAGCTCGGCCCCTACCACGTCGGTGGTCGTCGATTCGCCGGCACGGTACAGCGCGACTTGTTGATTCCAGACCGCCTGGGTGAGCCGGGCGGTCCGCTGATTCAAAGAGAGGGCGGTATGTGCCCGCGACAGCTCCTCCCACGCCATATGGACCTCGAGCGTGATGGCGCGACGCATGGCGATCACCTGAGAACGAAGCACGCGCTCATCGGCGTGAATCTTCTTGGTGAATAGCTTCGCGTCGAGGAATTGACCCAGCTGCCAGCTCAGGCTCAAGCCGGCGTACCAGCTTTGGTTCCATTCTTCGGTGGCCGGGAAGAAGCGCTGGTTGGGATTGGCATACGTGTAGTCGGCGAAGCCGCTCAGTTTGGGGTACAGGTCCGCTCGCGCGGCCTTGATTCCCCAGTGCAACGCATCTGCGGACTCGGTGAGGACGCGGATCTCGAGGCGTGCGTGATGGCCCTCTCGAACGAGTGCGCCCACGGGGCCCCAGGAATCGAGCGTGGGCACGGGGGCGAAGAGATCTTCACCGACGGTGAAGGCGATCTCTTCGCGGTCCATGATGATGCCGAGGTTGCGCCGCGCGAGGCGCTCGAAGCTTTGGCCTTGGATCCGTGCCACCTCTGCGGAGGCGAGCAGTTCTTCGAGGCGAAGCACATCTGTCTGGGTCAAGATCCCGGCGGAGAGGCCAGCCCGTCCGTCGGCGAGGCGCGCCCCGGTGCTGGCCACCGTGCGCTCGGAGACCGAGAGCTGGGCCAAGGCTCGAAGCCAGTCGTAGTAAGCCAGTCGGGCGTTGAGTTCGACGTTCGTCGCCTCCGCGTCGTGACGCATCTGGGTGGCCCGCATTTCGCTCGCGGAACCGTGCTTGGCGGGCATGAGGCGAAGCGCGTACTCTGAGAAGGGGACGGAGAGCGATGCTTGCAGGCTGTAGTTGTTCAGCGGCACCTCAATGGGCGCGAACCCGGCGGCGATCAGCGGTACGCCCTGCGAGTCGAGCACGCAGTTCGCCCCGCTGTTGTCGGGACAAGGCCCGATGCCGACGGGCCCTTCGTTCAACGCGCCGACCATTGCACCGTCTCCGCCGAGATTGATGTCGACTTCGCTGTTGCGGGTGTACGAGAACTGGGTGGTGAGATTGGGCACGTAGCGCGCCATCGTGCGGTCTAGATTGGCTGCCGTCGCCACGAGCTCCGCACGCTTGACGGCCATCGCCGGCGAACTGAGGACAGCTTGGCCCGCAACGTCGTTCGCCGTGAGGCCGCCCGGCCGCCGAGCGAGCGCGTCGCGAAGGGCGTCTTCGTAGCTGTCCACGTTCGAGCCGGAGGCCGCGGGGCGTCTCGCCGTAGCCGCGGGGGGCGCGGAACTCGGTGGGGCGGTTGCGGAGGTCTCGGCGGAGTGGGTTGCAGCGTCGAGCGGCACCGCGGCGAGGAAGACGCAAGCGTAGAGGATGAGCGCGTGGGGGAGCATGTACCTACCGTTCGGTAGGTGGAGTATTCTGGAGTGTCCCGGCGGCGCAACAGTGTTCTTCGACTTCGCGTGCTACATGCGCGATCTCGCGGGTCGCACGCCCCCGCTCCGTCGGCGGACGCGGCGGACGCGGCGGACGCGGCGGACGCGGCGGACGCGGCGGGCTCGGCGGGATGGCACAAGCTGCCATGGGTCTCGAGCGGGTCGGGCGAGGTCTGCGGCCCTAGGTCGCTGCCGTCTCCTGAGGTAGGGGCGGAAGATCGGCCGACAGCGCGCCTAGTACCGCGCCGATGTAGCGAAAACCCTCGCGAGCGCCCTGGATGACCAGGTCCTGCTCGCGGCCGTTGGGAACCGCGTCATTCATGCGGCTCTTGAAGTCCTGCCACCTGCTGCGGACCTTGCTTCCATAGGCACGGTAGTAGGCCAATCCGTCACCTTCCTGGAGACCGTACGCTTCTGCAATGGGCCGGCGCATCGCGGGAGCGCCCAACGTCGAACTCTCGAGCACGTACAGGTATCCCAGAAGCGCGAGTGGCGCCGCCCGTGCCACCGTGTCAATACGCATGGCGAAGCGACGCGAAGCGCGAGCGGCCCGCAGATCCTCAGCGTGGCGCAGCGGCTCGAAGAACACCAGATCTCTGGCGAGCAGGGCTGTCTTGGACAGTCCCGCGTGCCACACCCCGGCGACCGCTAGGTTCGACGAGCTGGCGACGGCGGTCTCCAACGCCCGGTGGATCCGATACAGCGCTCGCAGTTGCCCCACATATCTCCAGCACGGGAGGGCTCGAGAGAGCAGCGCGCGACCAAACGGGATCGCCTCGGTGCTGCGGTGCTGCGGTCGGGTCTCTTCACGCAATCGCGTCATCAGCAATAGTGTGGGTAGGTCGTTTGCCTTCATTGTCCTACGTCTCCGCTGTTCGCTCACCAGTATCTGCGAAGGCCACGGAACCCGTGAGGCCCGATGGTGGACCGCGTCGCGTCCAAAGCGCGGACCCGGCACGGCTTCCCTTGTGGCAGGGGAGCCCTCCGGCGCCTGGTGGGCGTTGCGGGGGACGTCTACCGGGCGTCGCGCCGCTCGGCCGAGGAGCGCACCCGGGGGGACTACACTGGGCAGGTGACCCGATCCGGCGAGACACGGCGTGTCCTCTACGACGGCGACTGCGGCGTGTGCTCCGCGCTCGCGCGATGGGCCGGCCAACGCACGCAGCGATCCGGCTTCCGCTTCGAGCCGTACCAAGGCGTATCCAGGGAGGAGCTCTTGCGATTCGGCCTCACGCATGTGGACTGTGATCGCGAGGTCCAGCTGCTCTCCGCCACAGGACGTGCGGTGGGTGGGCCCGCGGCCATCCATCGGATCCTGTGGCATTGCCATCCCTGGTCGTTGGTGGTGGCGTTGCTGTACCTTGTCCCCGTCCTCTTGCTTCTCGAGCTCGCCGTGTACCGTCTGTTCGCGCGCTATCGCCACATCGTGTCGCGGCATTTCGGGCTGGAGGCATGCAACGTGCGCGGTGGCGAGGGCGAGGGCAAACAGGGTGAGGCGGGCAAGGCGAGGGGGACTGCAAGGGTGATGAAGGCGAAGGCGAAGGCGAAGGCGAAGGCGAAGGCGAACACGCAGATACGCGCAGATAGGTGATCGCCGCGGCCGGTGTGGTCGCGCGATGCCAGTTTTCAAGGTGTTCCTTCGCGCGAGGACCTCGGATTGGGGCGGCTAGAGGTTTGCGAAGCGGGCGCTGCCGCGTAACATCAGGCGCACAGGCGACGCTTCCGAGGGGGCAGCGGGATCCGGTGCCGAGGGCGGCGTCGCTCGCCGCCCTCGAGATCGAAACGGCCCCCACGTGGGCCGACAGCACCGACCCGAACAGCTGGAACAAAAGGAACAGAATCGATATGATCAATACACTCGCGTCTAGTATCGCCCTCTCAGCGGCAACCTTCTTCCTCGGTGCCTGTGACAAATCGGGGGGGACCGTCGACCCGGCCTCGGCCGGCGCGGACGACCTGGTGAAATGTCAAGGTGTCAATACTTGCGAAGGTCAGAGCGAATGCGGAGTGAAGGGATCTCACGGCTGCGCTGGCAAGAATGAGTGCAAGGGCAAAGGGTGGGTCAAAGTGAGCAAGGCCGATTGCGACACCCAAGGCGGCGCGGCGACCTAGGGACGAAGGAAGGTCGATCGATGTCGGGGGCCACGTCCCCTCCCCGACATCCGATGGGCGCGTTCAGATATGCGCACGCACGGACTTGAGCCGCATCTTCCACATGAATCCATCCCAGTAGAAGTGCACCATCGATTGGTACACGCTCCAGTACAAAACAAGGCTGGCCGTGCGAAAACCGAAGGCTCGCGGCGGATCGGCGGCGGCATGGATGTATCGACCGTAGTATTTGAGATAGAGAAAGATCGCGGCGAGACTTAGTGTGAAAGTCGCGTAGGCGAGGAGCGGGCGTTGAAGAAGGCGTCCCAGTCGAGGCTTGTGACTCAGTTCTTGCTGATAGCGCTTGCGTTGCCACGCCCAGACGAAGACCATGTACTCGATGCCATGCGTGAAGGCGTAGGCTAAGTAGACCTTCACCGGGTCCATGAACATGAACGAGGCGGCGAGGCAGGTGGTGCCCAGTGCCATCACGAGGCGTGGCTTGTTGCGTAGGCCGGTGGCGGCGTGCTCTTTGCGGAGCCATAGAGCTACGCTCACCACGATGAAGCCTGCGGCCGCGGGGACGGCGATATGCTGGATGGAATCGAAGAATCGGATGATATCCGGCAAAATGTGGTTACCCCGCCGGAAGTATTTGGCGACGAGTTCGCGGTATGCCGGCCCGAGCCAGGCGAAGTACAGCGGTAGCCAGCAGAAGATCATCAGGCGATCGAGCCAACCGGCGAGGGCATCCGCGCGACCGCTTTTGGCCGCGTACAGTCGCATGATCCCGTATTTTTGCATGTAGATATGCCAGATGTTCCAGGCTCCGGCGAACACGGCCAAGGTGTTGAAGACCGCTTGGATCGGAAATCCGCCCGCGTGTAGGCGCGAATCGAGGTCGACCCCGAACGCGAGGACGAAGATCATCAGCGCCAATACGACCCGCGGATACCCGAAGGTTCGCAGACCGTCGGGTCCGTGTCCGGCGAGTCGCAGCCGCCTCACGTGTAGATCAAAGTAGGTTGTGGTGAACAAGGCGGCGACCAGCCAGCACCAACCGGGCGCCAGCCCCCAGGCCGGAGCGCCGAGCGTTGTCACGGCAGCGGCAGCAGCAGCTGCAGCTGCCGGAACGATCAAGCCGATCGTGTAGGTACGCGAGGCCAGCGCGATGCGAGAACCGTCGCGGTGGCAGATTTGAATGAGGACGACGACGTACGCGAGAAGTGCCGAGACATCGACCGTGCTCAGATAGTATTTCTGACTGGTGAGCCAGGGGCTGGTGATGAAGAGTACCAGCATCACACCAGGGAACAGCCAGAAACGGGCGGGGAACTTCTTTCGGACCTCCCTATCCATGTAGACGAGCGGAAAGTTGTAGTGCCGGTGCACATCGGTGGCGGCGAGGATGAACAGGTAGACGACGATATAGTCGAGCTTTTCGTCCCCCATGAGTCCGAGCGGGATGAGAACCCATAGCCAGCTAAACGCGTAGGCAAGGGTGTCGACACGGGGCGAGATATGCCAGTGCGCGACCGGCTCGTCGGCTCGGGGGATCCGCAGCATTTCGGCGAAGCGCATGAAAAAAGACAGTATCCGACCGCGCTCCGGGGGCAAACACCAAGACGGATCCCCGCTTCGTCGTGTCGCGCGCTCGTCGGTGTGCGGGTTGCCTCTGTCGGCTGTGCAGTTCGAGCGAGGGAGCGGCCGGCGGGCTGCACGGGGCTGTTGCTTTCCCGCTAGCGGCGCGGGTCAGGGGAGTTTGTTTGCCCGGTTCTCGCGGGGCGGTGAACTTTGTGACGAGAAATATTTGCAATGTAAAGTACATTCATGTCGCCGACTCGTGCCGCGACATTGCGTGATGTACGCGGTCGCGCGGCTGCGTTGTGCCGGATCGTGGGGGACCGATCCTCGATTGCGCATGATAGCGGACGGTAGCCTCCGCGCCGGTTGCCTCGTGAACACCGGCGATTAACTCCCGGTACCTATTGTATTGAGGAACGGTCTATCGTTCTCTATGCATGGGTGTGTGTGGCTCGGTGCTCGCTTCGGCGGTGTCGTGTGGCAGCGACAAAGAGGGAGATTTGGACTCGTGGGACGAGGATCGAGCCGATGAAAATGACGACGATGACGACGATGACGACGATGACGACGATGACGACGATGACGACGATGACGACGATGACGACGATGACGACGACGATGACGACGATGACGACGATGACGACGATGACGACGATGACGCGGGGGAGATGACGACGATGCGGGGCCGTGCCCCTCGATTCAGCCCACTGCAGGCGTTGCAAACGGAGATGTCATGAGGTTGTCCCGGATCAGTCTCTGTGCAAGCAGCCCCTCGGCACGCCTACGACGCCCCTGCCGGCGGAGGGCGGCCATCGTGATGCCGGGCGCTCTTGCGCTTGTATGGTGTGTTGCGCGTATGGTAGGCACGGCTCATGCGCTCGATCTGCCGTTGCAGAGTTCTTTCCTTCGCGGCTCTGGCAGCGGTGAGTATGTGGCCCGGACTCGTGCGCGCCGATGTCGATGCGGATACCCATGCCGCTGCGTACGATAGTCCTGGCGCCCTGGCCGATCCTACTACGGATCGCGCCGGGGTCCGTCACGGAGAACAGGTCGAGCGCCACGTAGAACTGACCTTCGGCAGCGGCTACGCCTTCGGCACCATGCGGCATCCGAACTTCGCGCAGAGCCGGGCGGGGGGTCTTTTCTTTGAGCTCGATGTCGGCGTCGCGCTCGATAGGCATTGGTCCGTGGGCCTCTTCTTCAACCACTTGGAGATGCCTATCGATCACGTCGGAGACGACATGTATGTCAAGCGTGGCTCGGAGCGTCCGCCGCAACTCACCCTGCGTGTCCCGTGTGCCAACTGTGCCCCGGCGTTGGCGGGGGGCGATACGTTAGCGAAACAGCTCTACACCGCAGCCGTCGGTCCGCGTATCGAGGTGGCTCCCTTTGGGCAGCACGGACCGTACGTGGGGGTGTCGGGTGGCGTGGCAGCGGTCGTGGTGGAGCGCCACGAGGTCGGCGGGGTGGTGGGGTTTCGAGCGGGCTACCGACTTTTCGCCACGAACGCGATCGGCGTGGGGCTCGGTATCAGCGTTCAGGGCATCAAGGCACAGGACGCCCAGGCCTGGCTGTCGATGGCGTCGTTGGATATTCGCGCCTGTTTCCACGGCGAGGCTCGCTGAGCCGTCGTCTTCGCGGTGTGCGAGTCGTCGCGTGGGTCCAGTCGGGGCCTGGGAACCCCGGTATCGATGGACCCTAGTCGCGTCTTTTCTCGTCGTGCCGACTGGGGCAGCGAGGCGGAGCCCTTCCACGCCTTCCTGGTGGACTATCAGCGTCGGCGCGGGGGTAAATGGCTCGATCTGACGGTTTCGAATCCGACGCGCGTGGGACTCGTGACGCCTGGGCGGATCGCCACCACGATCGCTCGTTTTGTGCACGAGGGCTATCAATCCGAGCCTCTCGGGCTGGCGTCCGCGCGGCAGGCGATCGCCGATTATTACGGCCGACGTGGCGTGCGGTGTGGTGCGGACCGCGTGTGGCTGAGCGCGAGCACGAGCGAGTCCTACGCTCACTTGATCGCGCTGTGCTGTGATCCGGGAGATGCTATTTTCGTACCCGAACCTGGGTATCCTCTGTTCGATTTCATCGCGGATTTGATGGGTGTGAAGGTCGTTCGCTATCTTTTGGCCTACGACGGAGAGTGGCATATTGACGTCTCCGTGCTGCGTGAGCGTCTGGCACAGTCCCGCGATCGCGGACTGCGTGTGGGCGCGCTGATCAGCGTCGCGCCGAGCAACCCGGTGGGGTCCTACTTGTCTCGCTCCGAGCTAGCGACCCTGCATGAGCTGGGTCGAGAACATCACGCGGCGCTGATCATTGACGAAGTCTTCTCGGACTACGTGATCAGCAAGCGGCCCGATCGCGTGAGATACTGTGTCGAATCGTCACCGTGGCCGACGTTCACCGTATCTGGTCTATCGAAGGTTGCGGCCGCCCCCCAGTTCAAACTCGGTTGGGGCGTGATCGATGGGCCAACGAAGTTCGTCGACGAAGCGCGCGAGCGCCTCTGTCGGATCTCGGATACGTTCTTGAACACTGCTGCTTCGGTTCAGTTGGCCCTAGGTCAAGTCATGGTGCTAGCGGAGTCCGTTCAGATGGAGATTCGAGGCCGGATTCACGGGAACTGGCGCGAGCTACATCGGCAAACAGACGATACACCCGTGAGCGTGCTCGATTGCGAAGGAGGGTGGTCGGCGTTGCTTCGACTGCCCCAGTACCATCCGCGCCTTGATCGGGACCGATCGAGAGCAAGCGTGGATGTCGCCTGGGCCATGGCCTTGTTGGAGTCTGGTGTACAGGTTCAGCCGGGGTCGTTGTTCGGTCTTGTCGGGCCCTATGTCGTATTGTCCACGATCACACAGCCAGCAGCGTGGCGTGAGGGCGTTGGCTTGCTGGTGGCGGTTGTTTCCGACTGAATGCATCCGCGCGAGGACAGGAACGGGGGGCGATGGCGCGCATGGCGTTTTTGCCGGAGAGCGGGGCGTCCGCTGGGGACGAGGCAGCGGACACCCGGCAATCTGAGGTCAAATCTTCGCAGGCTGCCGCAGATTTCGCACACGGGGGAGTGGAGAGCAGGCGCGAAGCTGAGCCGTAGCGAGGATCAAGAATATTCGCAATGCGATCGTATGTTTCGGCGGTCCTGGGCTAGGCGTTGCGTCCGCGAGGTTGCTAGGGTGTCAAACATGACGCGACTACGAATCCCATTGTTTGCTGCGCTGAGTATCGTGACCGGATCCGTCGCCTGCGATCCCGGGACCGACGACTCCTCGGAAGAAACGGAGGCTGCGGATGACGACGACGCTGCGGACGACGACGACGACGCCGCCGCGGACGACGACGACGACGACGGCGCGGACGACGACGACGACGACGGCGCGGACGACGACGATGCCGAGGGCGACGCTGGCCCTGATTGCTCGAACGTCGTCGCCACCGAAGGGCCGGTCGATGTCGGGTCCGTGCTCGCCGACTTCGACCTCACGGACCAAGATGGCAACTCCCACCGCCTGTACGACTACTGCGAGAACACGGTTGTACTCTTCCTGACGGCGGCCTGGTGAAGCATTTGCCGCGTAGAAATTCCCGTGTTGGAAGAAAAATGGCAGCAGTACAAGGCGGACGGTCTTCAAGTTTTTACGCTCATGGGCGAGGGCTTCAATCCCGGCGCGCCCGCAGAGGCGAACGAGTTGGAGAGCTGGACCGACGAAGGTGCGACGTTCCCGATTCTGAGTGACCCGCTCTACGAGAACAGCAAAGGGTATTTCAATGGTGAAATCGCCTTGGGCGCCACATTGCTGCTCGCGCCCGGGGTCAAGGTACGTGAGACGAGCCCGGTGGATTTGGCGGGCATCGAACCCTAGTTCGCCCGCTATCCGGGCGAGGCCTGTGGTGGGCCCAGAACCGCGGAGGCGGCGTTTCCCCTTCGGGGAGGTGCCGCCTCCGGGGGGGCGCCCAGTGTTCCGTTCTGTTCCGTTCCGTCCCGCCATGTCGCCAACCGACACCTGGGTCGGTTGGTTCGCTTATGAACTCTGCATCCCATGTCCCCGTCGTCGTAGTGGGCCTTCGGTCCTTTACGCTCGCTCCCCGTGTCCGTGTTCGAGAGGCCGGAGGTGGCCATGGAGGCGACGGGAGGGGCCGGGTCGCCGTCTTCGCTGTCGCCGACTCTTCGTGCACAAACAGGAAGCGCGACCGCGCTGTTTGCGCGCGAAGGCACATGTTGTTCCCGGGTTCCAGGACCGTCTTCCTGGCGACCGGCTCTCTGGATTTTTCAACGATAGCGACGGGCTGGGGTTGACAGCTCGTGTTGCGTTCGCAGTTCCACCGTCGCGCCGTGTTGGGGGTGCTAGGCGCAGCAGGGGTGCTAGCGAGCGCCTGCGTGATGCCGGCTGCTGACGGGTTCGTCGGATCCTCAGGCGAGTCAGTCCCCGGCGCCGCGTGGGCGGGCGGTAGCGAGGCCACGGCCGGCGCGAACTGGGCATGGGAGATCCCCGATGGCGTGGCGCCGCCGCACGTGCCCAGCGATAACGCGATGAGCGTGGCGAAGGTGGAGCTTGGCCGCCATCTTTTCTATGACACCCGCCTATCGGCGAATGAAACCTACTCCTGCGCGAGCTGTCATGATCCGTCGATCGGCTTCACCGATGGCGAGCGCGTGTCCGTGGGCTCTACGGGCATGCCTACAAGCCGCAATGCCCTGTCATTGGGGAATGTGGCCTACGTCCAATATTACACTTGGGGAAATCTGACACTCAGGACTTTGGAGGCCCACGCCTTGGTGCCCTTCTTCGGGGATCAGCCGGTGGAGATGGGCGCCTCCCATGCTCAAGCTGAGATCATAGAGCGCCTGTCCCAAGATACCGAGTATGGCCTCCGTTTCGACATCGCGTTCAGTGAGCGACCTGTGACCGAGCGCCTGACTTGGAAGACCGCGATCCAGTCGATCTCGGCCTTTCAGCGCTCGCTGCTCTCGTTCCAATCGGCGTACGACGGTTTTCTCTCCGGCGCGTCCGATGCCTTGTCGCCCCTCGCGGAGCGTGGCCGCGAGCTTTTCTTCTCCGAGCGGTTGCACTGCGGTGAATGCCACGCTGGACGGCTGCTGTCGCTGGCGTTCTCGGTCGCCGCGAGCGACCCGAGTGCGCCTTTCGGCCCCCAGTTTCGCAACACGGGTCTTTACAATCTGGACGGTCACTACCCGCCAGCGAACCCGGGAATCTACGCGTTCACACTCGATCCCGCTGACGAGGGCAAGCATCGCATCCCGAGTCTACGAAATGTCGGCGTGACGCCGCCCTACATGCACGATGGTAGCATCGCGTCGCTCGAGAGCGTCATCGATCACTACGCCGCTGGAGGCCGTACGTTGACAGGCGCTCTGGCAGGCGTGGGATCCGAAAACCCGAACAAAGACCCGCTCGTCGCCGGGTTCGAAATCGCCCCGGCCGAGCGCGTCGCAGTCCTGGCGTTCCTGCATAGCCTCACGGATTGGCAGTTTCTGGCGGATCCAAAGCTGGCAGACCCATTCACGGAGTAGGGCCTGCCGCTGGCGATGCCGATTCTCGCTCCACCCGGCGCTCCCAACTCCGCGCTGTCGCACACAGTGCTTGCGGGCGGCAGCGGAATGCGGAATGCTCGCGCCACTCGGTCTCTCATGCTTCGCCTCCCCGTACGCCTTGTATTCTTCTCCTTGCTGGGCTGCTCGACGCAATCGAGCGTGGAACCGCCGTCCGCCGAGCCAGGTGCGTTGGCGCCCCGTCCCGTCGAGAAGGGCGGTGTCGGTGCCGGGGTGGAGGGATCGAAGGGCAGCAGCGGTGCTGGGCTGTGGAAAGCGCATGCCGAGGCGGCCAGTGGCGTCCACGATGCGGCGCTGCGGACATTGCTCGAAACCCACTGGGCGTACGTGCTGGAGCAAAACCCTCAGCGCGCTACGCAGCTGGGCGTTCACGCCTACGACCACCGTTTGGCCAACGAATCCATCGCGGAGGAGCTGCGGGACAAAGCGCGACGTCGCGAGGATTTCGCCGCCGTCACGGCCATTGACCCTGCGAGCTTGAACGCGGCGGACCGCGTCACCTGGCAGTTGTTCAAAGGCGACTTGGAGACCGACTTGGCCACGGAGGTTTGCGAGCTTTCCCACTGGAACGTCACAGCCAGAGGCGGGGCTGTCGGTACGATGAACCGCTTGCCGGACCTGCACCGAGTTGACACGGTCCGTGACGGCAACAACCTGCT
The DNA here is from genome assembly GCA_036479215.1 of Nannocystaceae bacterium. Taxonomy (GTDB): domain Bacteria; phylum Myxococcota_A; class Polyangia; order Nannocystales; family Nannocystaceae; genus FL481. The sequence continues at coordinate 17,714 of JAZGFE010000211.1, forward strand.
CGCGCGCTACCGCGGGCTCGCGATGGTCATCGACCACAAGATTGAAAAACTTCGTGCGGGCGCGGCTGCGGGGAAATTCGGCAACAGCGAGTCCATACGGCGGGCGATCGAAATCACCCATCGCCAACTCGATCAACCGCTGCAAAAATGGCGCTTGTTCGAGCCCGGATCGGTCGCGCGCCCAGATTGGTCTGCGGAGGAGCAGGCCGCTTTTCTTGCGGGACTTGAGAGCGTCATCCTCGATACGGTGAAACCGGCGGTGCGGCGCTATGTGGCGGTACTCGAGCAGGAGTTGTTGCCTCGCGCGCGAGACGATCAACACTCGGGTCTGGCCTCTATCAGCGACGGCGTGGCGTGTTACGCCGCACTGATCCGACGCTACACCACATTACCGCTCTCACCCCACGAGATCCACGAGCTTGGCCTTCGGGAGATGGCACGTATCAACACCGAGATGCGCGAACTAGGAGAGCGAATCTTTGGCGGCGGCGACCTCCCGCAAACGCTCAGGCGTCTCCGCACCGACAAAGCACTTTATTTCAGCACGGAGCAGGAGGTGCAGCAGTTGGCAGTAGACGCCCTTGCGGCCGCGAAAGAGAAAATGCCTTTGTTCTTTGGGCGCCTCCCGCAGGCCGACTGTCAGGTGGTTCCGATTCCCGAGTTGGACGCGCCCTATACCACCATCGCGTACTATAACGGCCCTTTTCCAGATGGCAGCAAACCGGGGGAGTATTTCATCAATACGTATGCACCCGCTACGCGGCCACGCTACGAAGCACGCGTGCTCGCGTATCACGAGTCCATACCCGGGCATCACTTGCAAATTTCTATCGCGCAGGAACTTCCCGAAGTTCCCGCATTTCGCAAGTATGGCGGAGAGACAGTCTTCGTGGAGGGATGGGCCCTGTACACGGAACGACTTGCGGACGAAATGGGCCTGTACACCGACGACCTCGATCGAATGGGCGTTCTCAGTTTCGATGCCTGGCGAGCGGGTCGCCTCGTTGTTGATACGGGGCTTCACGCCAAAGGCTGGAGCCGGCAGGCCGCGATCGACTACCTGAGTCAGAACACGGCCCTCGCCGCGAACAACATCGACAATGAGGTCGATCGGTATATCTCGACTCCTGGGCAGGCACTCGCTTACAAGATTGGGCAGTTGGAGATTCTCAAACTAAGGGCCGCGGCCAAGGAAAGCCTGGGTGCGAAATTTGATATTCGCAGGTTCCACGATGTGGTGCTTGGGGCCGGGGCCGTACCTTTGTCGACACTTCGAGAGCGTGTAGCGAACTATGTCCAAACAGGTCAAACTTAGCGAAATCGAATTTCGGCACGTCGCGGGTGGATATAACCTCGATGCATTATATTGCCCCTACTATTGCGAGGAAAACGTGTGGCAGATGCACGCGATGCTCCGGGATCGATGCACCGAGTCCGCTGCTTGTTTTGTTTCGAGCGGGCAGAAACGCGTGGCCATGTGGCGCCAATCCGCGGCAGCGGCCATGGGGATACCTGTAGTATGGGACTATCATGTGTTCTTTTGTTGCAGGATCGGCGCTGGAGCTTGGCAGGTACTCGACTTCGAATCTCTGCTGCCTCACCCGGTGGACGCCGCGACCTATCTCGCGGATACCTTCCCCGCCTCGTCGCGGACCCCTGCCGGGTCGAGCCCCAGATTTCGCCTGGTTCCTGGCGCCATCTATCGTGAGAAACTGCGCACCGACAGGAGCCACATGCGGCAGTCCGACGGAGCCTATCGTCGTCCTCCGCCCTCGTGGGCCGCGATTGGACAAGACAAGGGCGCTGGCTCCAACCTCGACGATTTTGTAGACATGGACCACGACTTCGTCGGCGAGGTCTATGATCTCGACGCCTTGCGCGGCCGTTTGATCGGCTGATATCGGTGACGGCCTGGGCGCGCTGGTCCGCGGATCGCGGACCGCATGCCGTGGGGGACCGTCGTAGGGCTCGCAAAGTGGATTGCAAGCTGTGGCCGGCGGACCGAAGCCGGTGCCGGTGTTCTGTCGGCGCGAGGCGTCGTTTGTCAGGCGGGCTGCTGTCACGTTACATGGAGCTGCAGTGTACCCCCCTCGCCGGTTCGAACCGCCCTCTGATGCCGCACAGGTGTCGGTGATCATCCCGACTTTCAACCGGCTAGAGCGCGTGTGCCGAGCGATCACATCCGTGTTGGTCCAGTCGGCGGCGCCTGGCGAGGTGATCGTGGTCGACGACGGATCCACCGACGGCACCGCTGCCGCGGTACGTGAACGGTTTGCAGAGGTCAGGCTAGTTCTACAAGCGAATGCTGGCGTGAGCGCGGCGCGAAATCGGGGCGTGGCCGTCGCGTTTGGAACGTGGTGTGCCTTCTTGGATTCGGACGACGAGTGGCTTCCGCACAAGCTCGAACGCCAGATCGACGCGCTGGCGGCGGATCCCGGGAGCCCGTTGTGCCACACGGGTGAGATTTGGATCCGCCACGGCCGCCGCGTCAACCAGATGCGGAAGCACGCGCAAGCGGGGGGCCGAATCTACAGCCGTTGCTTGCCGAGATGCGCCATTTCACCGTCCTCCGTGATCGTACATCGCGGTCTATTCGACGATGTGGGGCCATTCGATACAACCTTTCCGGCCTGCGAGGACTACGAAATGTGGCTACGCGTGTGTGCCAAGCACGCGGTGGTATTCGTCGATGAGGCGCTTGTGGTGAAGCATGGTGGACACGAGGATCAACTCTCCCGGCGCCACTGGGGCATGGATCGTTTTCGCATCCGGGCGCTCGAGAACATTGTTCGTACGGGTTGGCTGGGACGCCAAGATCAGACCGCCACACTCGACATGCTGCGCGACAAGATTGCGATCTACATGACCGGTGCCCGAAAACGCGGCAGAGAGAAGGAGGCGCGAGGCCTCGAGTCGAGGCTATTGGCGCTCGCACCCGCCGATGCCGCCGATGCCGCCGATGCCGCCGATGCCGCTGCTGCCGCCGATGCCGCCGATGCCGCCGATGCCGCCGATGCCGCCGATGGTTGAAGAAGCCGGATCGTCTGGTGGTGTCGTCCATTTGCTCGTGGCCCACATGGGAGAAGCGCGCCCCCTTCTTTCGGATTTGGGGCTCCGGCGTGTGCGGGAGGACGGGCCGTTCGCGCGTTTCGAAGGTGAGGGTGTCCATTTGGTGGTCGCGGGGCAAGGCAAGGCAAACGCCGGTGCCGGTGTGGCCTATCTGCACGCGCGCAGCGGCGGCATTCGCCACGCCGCTTGGCTGAATGTGGGAATCGCCGGGCACGCTCGGTTCGATCTTGGATCTGTGCGCCTGGGCCACAAGATCGTAGACGTCGCGGCCGGGCACGCCATCTATCCGCCTTTGGTTTTCGCCCGACCCTGCGCCTCCACAGTCGTGTTCACCGTCGACCGTGTCGAAGGGGGGTATCCTGAAGATGGCGTATATGATATGGAGGCCTCGGCATTCTGCCAAGTGGCGACGCGGTTTTGCACGAGCGAACTTGTGCAAGTGATCAAGATTGTCGCCGACAATCGCCTGCACCCGGCGCTGCGCATGACGGCTGGCGAGTGCACCCAACGAATGGCGCCAGCTATCGAGGTCGTGGCTGCGGTCATCCACGACCTGCGAAAACTGAGCGCAGTGCTGCGCCGCGGCCATGCGGATCCTGCCGGCTGGGTTGATCTCACATCGCGCTGGTCGTTCAGCACCACCCAAAAGCTGCAACTGCGTCGCTTGCTGCAGCACTGGAGCGCGCTCCTCCCCTGCGAGGATCCATCGAAATACCTTGGCTCTGCGCGCGGTGCCAAGGCGGCAATGTCCGCATTACGCGGCCGTCTCGACGCGGCCCGTCTTGAGAGTTCTGTGGTCCATGATTGAAACGATCTACGTCGAGCATGATGTGCGCGAACACCCTCGCACTCAGGCCGTACTCGCGCGCTATCCCCGGGCGACCGTGATCGAGTGTGATCGCTACCAGGAGGTGTTTAATCGACGCGCTCAGAACTTTCGCATCCAGAAACGCCGCCCCGGACTGATATTGGCCCGAAAACACGAGCGCCGGGTCTTGCCGGCCCCGGCCGGCTACGGCATCGGTGGTGAGCGAAATTTCTATTTTTCGCATATGTACAACTGCGTATATGACTGCCAATACTGTTTCCTACAGGGTATGTACCAGTCCGCACACTACGTCGTATTCGTGAATTTTGAAGACTTTGTGGAAGATCTACATGCCGAGCACCATCGTGGTGGCGGTGAGGCTACGTATTATTATTCTGGCTACGACGCTGATTCGCTCGTGTTCAACTCGACCACACGTTTTCTGGAGTTCATCTTGCCCGCGTTTGAGGGGCACGATGATCTGTGGCTGGAGTTGCGCACCAAGAGTACAGCGATACGTCCCCTCCTCGCGCGGCGAGCGATGTCGAATGTGATCGTGGCATTCAGTCTTTCGCCGAGCCAACTCGCCCGCGCCGTCGAGCACGGAGCGCCTCCGCTGGAGGCTCGCTTGGAGGCTATTCTGCGGGTCGCAGCGGCGGGGTGGCCTGTAGGGCTACGGTTCGATCCGGTGATTTACGACGCACAATACGAGCAGCTGTATACGGAGCTATTCGATCAAGTCTTCGACACCCTGCCCGGATCTGCTGTGCATTCGGTGAGCATCGGGCCGTTGCGTTTCCCTCGACCCATGTTTGAGGTCATACAGCGACAGTCGCCCACCTCGCGCTTGCTCGCCGGGCCCCTTGTCGCGCGCGGTAACATGGTGTCGTATCCGCGAGACCTTGAGCGGCGTATGCACGCTTTTTGTCGCGACGCCTTACGTAGACACGTGCCCGAGGATCGCTTGTTCGCCTGTCTTCCGGCGGAGTGGGGAGCATGATGGACTCTCGCAGCGTGGTCGTGAGTGGAGACTCCAGCGGGATAGGGCTGGCCGTGCGCGAGCGGTTGCTGGCCTGCGGGTGCACAGTCATCGGTCTAAGTCGGCGTGGCGGTAACTCAGATCATTCTTCGTATCATCGCGTCCGTCTCGATCTGTCAAAGATCGAGGCCATCGAGCCGGCACTCCGGCGCGTGGTGGCGACTCACGGTGACGTCGCGGCGCTGGTTTCGAATGCCGGGCAGCCGGCCTTCGGCCATCTCGAACAACACAGCGCGACCCAGATCCGGGCAGCGATCGAGATCAATCTTGTCAGCCATATGGTTGTTACCCGGGCCTTGCTACCGACCCTCAAGCGAAATGCTCCTGCGGATGTGGTTCTGATGGGATCGGAAGCGGCGCTAGAAGGGGGAAAACGGGGAACTTTGTACTGCGCGGCCAAGTTCGGCCTGCGCGGTTTCGCGTTGGCGCTGCGGCAAGAGTGCGCATCAAGTGGCGTGCGCGTGACTGCGGTCCACCCGGGCATGGTACGCACCGCGTTTTTCGACGATCTTGACTTCGGGCCCGGCGACGAGCCTGAGCAGGCCATGGAAGCCGACGACGTGGCGGAGGTGGTGTTGGGTGTACTGTCCGCGCGTCGTGGAACGGTGATCGAGGAGGTCGTGATGCGACCGATGACCAAAGTGGTACGGACGCGGCAGGGTCTTTAGTGGTCGCCGAGATCGCCGCCACAATGGGGGCAGTTGCCTCTGCTCGCGGTCTCCCGTTCGTTTCGCAGGGCGTCGAGAAAGGAGGCGCCCAGTATCGCCGTGGGTAAGGCGAACAGGCCGATGCCCAAAGTGGCGATCACGGCCCCGATCGCTTGTCCGACTGGGGTGACCGGGTAGACATCCCCGTACCCCACCGTGGTCAGCGTGACGACCGCCCACCACATGGCGGCTGGGATGGAGGAGAACGCGTCGGGCTGGGCCTCGCGCTCGACGAGGTACATACTCGAGGCCGCCAGTAGAACCAGCACCACTCCGAAACTGAGGGTGACGCCCAACTCATAGCGCGAGCGCTTCACCATGCCCAGCAGGGTGCGCTGTGCAGCCGCATAGGGCCCGAGTCGTAGTACACGGACGACGCGAAGCAGACGCAACGCTCTGAGGACGCGCAGGTCCACGCCGGTGCGTGGCAGGTACCACGGGAGGATCGACAACAGGTCCACCAGCATCATCGGGCGCAGGGCGAGTCGCAGGCGGGCGCGCCAGCTGTTTGCCGCACTCCACAGCCGGGCCACGTACTCGAGGGAGAACACGGCGACCGAGGCGGTTTCGAACGCGGCGAAGACGGACTCCCGCCCCTGCCTGATCCAACTGACCGACTCGAGAATCGTGGCGACCACGTTGAGGACGATGAGTCCACCTAGGAGCGCGTTGAACCATCGACTGGTGGCATCGCCTCGGTGTTCGACCGAGAGTAGTTCGTTTGTTCGGATTCGGATGGACACAAAGCTCATGACATGCTCGGATCCCAACTGCCGCCTTTGGTGCGACGATGGTGTGACGCCGGCCCGGTTCGCCTGCCAACCGGGCCGCCGGCGCTCACATGGATGTGGCTGATGCGTGTTCCAGACGGATGCCGAGATCGACCTGGACCCTGCCGAATCCCGCCCGAACGGGATCCGTTGAGACGGCTGGGGGCGGGAGGAGGGGAGGAGGCGCCTTGAAGCAGAGCGGGCGTTGCGCGGAGACGGGGATGTGGGCTTGCGAGTCCGCTCGAGATCGGGTCCCATTGGGTCCCCGAGCGACTCGGGGACAACCCAAGTCCGAGCAACGATGACACAACGAACGAGGAGATCCACCTTTCTCGCGCCACGCAATGGCGCCCGCTTGGCGACGGTGATCTGTCTGTTGGCCTCGCTCGCAGCGTGCAAGAGCGAGCTCGACGGCAAGCCGAAGGCGACGGTGGCGGAGGGCGCCAAGAAAACGGCGGAGGAGCGGAAGGCTGCGGAAGAGCCGAAGAAAGGTTCGGCGAAGAAGACCGTTCTTGCGTTGGATCCGGCGCGGAGCAAGCTGGGTTTTGTCGGGGCCAAGATCACCGGGGACCACAAGGGCGAGTTCAAGCAACTTTCCGGCAAGGCTACTTTCGCGGGTGAGAAGCCCGTCGAGCTCGAGATCATCATCGAGACCGCTTCCGTTGAGACAGATGCGGAAAAATTGACCGGTCACCTGAAATCAGCCGACTTCTTTGCTGTCGAGAAATTCCCGAAGGCAGGTTTTCGCGCCGCGAAATTCGTGGAGTCCAAGGCGGCGGGGGTCACTCATGAAGTCACCGGTGAACTTGACCTACATGGTGTCAAGAAGACCATCACGTTCCCCGCTTCCATCTCCGTCACCGAGAAGGGGGCCACGGGTAAGGCCGAGTTCACTATCAATCGGAAAGACTTTGGTATCGTCTACCCCGGAAAACCGGACGATCTTATCAAAGATGACGTGCTGCTTAAACTCGATCTCTCCTTTATTTAGGACGTGCGGCATCCGCGGTGAAACACCGCGGGTGCCGCACGCGGCACGTTCGCGGGCTGTGCCGACTGCGACGAGCTCCGCCGAAGCCGGCCGTGGATCTACGCGATGGCCGGCATCTGCTGGTACTGGCGTGGGGTCATCCTCACGTGTCGCACGAAGGCGCGACTGAAGCTCGGATGATCGCAGAAACCCACGCTCAACGCGATATCCACAATGGATCGCTTCGTGGTTCGCATCAGCCGACTTGCATGGCACAGTCGCAGCGTTCGCAGGTAGGCCCCCGGTGTCATGCCCACCACGCGATTGAACTGGCGCAGGAAATAGAACTTCGAAAGTCCGGCAACTGCCGCCAGTGTCTCAAGCGTGATCGAGGTGGGATCATGGCTGGGATCCAGAGCACGGATATAATCGATGGCCTGCGCGATATTGCGATGACTGACGCGGTTGGTGGAGCGCAACTGGGGCAAACGAAGGTTCGAGGACGATTCGAAGGTTCGTAGGAGCGTGTCCCGCAGTAGCGCTGTGAGAGCGAGCGTGTCGCCAAGTTCGACTGGCTGCGGCGCCCCGGTCTCATCGGCGTGCCGTGGGATCGATGGAGGGTCGCGTTGTCGTCCGTTTTTCTGGCCCGCAGCCCCCTGCAACAGCATCTGGTCGCGCGCAAGCTGGAGCAAATGGACAAGCGCGTGGGTGAGACGGCCGTCATCTCGAGTCTTGACGTGGACGAACTCCGGGGTTGTCGTGGCCCCTCCCGTCTCTTGGGCGAGTTCTCGCACGAGTTTCGGATCGACGTATAGGTTGATGTACTCCAGGTCAGGATTCGCTCGGGCGTTCCCCGTGTGTACCTGATGGGGGTTGATGAGGACGAGGTCGCCGGCTGTGAAATGGTGATGCTTGCCGGTGACGACGCAGTGTTCCTCCCCACGAAGCTGAGCGCAGATCATGTACTCGTCATGGAAGTGCGGACGGTATGGGGTGGCGTTGTTCTCGCCATACGCATGGAACAGAGTGAAGCCGGGGCCGCGGTAGAAAGCGGCGTAAGGATTGATCCTCGCCATCTGCGGATCCTAGCGCGTGTTGGTGGCGGTTTCTGTGGGATTGCCAGCAGGTGCGGAGGATTTTTCCACGCGTGCACGGACTTGGCGCCGAGTCCTTACTCATTCTGCATCTGGCGGCGACCCCACGGGCGGAGGGTGGGTGTGTCGGACGATCGAGCGTGTGGGCACGTCGGGACGCGCGAAGTTGCGTGTCGGTCGCGTCGTCCACATCGCCGGCGGCAAGTGCGCGATGACAGCATTGGGGCCGGAGCGGTATCGTGTCGCCTCCAGCGGTGGAGCGCGAGTGGAAACGAGCAGCAATCAACAGAAACACGAGGGCGGCAATCCGGTGGTGCGATGGCTCGTGGATCGCTTCCACGCCAGAGTGGTCGCGGCGGTTCGCTCGGTGTCACCGCGTTCGATCCTCGATATCGGATGCGGCGAGGGCTACACATTGGGAGCGCTTGTCGACGCTGAAATTGCTTCCGATCTCAGGGGGGTCGATCTTTCGGATCGAGCGGTGAGCGCAGCACGCATCCGGCTGGGCGCTGCCGCTGAAGTTTGGCAGGGCGACATTCGCCGACTCGCCGGTCAAGGTCAGAAGCACGACCTCGTCCTGATGCTCGAGGTACTCGAGCACCTCGCCGATCCCGCATCTATCTTGCCAATCCTCGCCGAGCTCAGCGGCGGCCACGTGATTCTAAGCGTCCCGTGGGAACCGTTCTTCCGCGGCGGGAACCTCTTGCGGGGTCAGTACTTGCGCCGCTGGGGAAACCATCCCGAACACGTGAACCTCTGGGGGCGCCGCGCGTTTCTAGACTTCATCTCGCCCCATTTCGAGGTGTTGCACACACCCAACGCCTTTCCCTGGACGTTGGTGCTCGCTCGCGTGCGCTAGCCCAAGATCCGCAGCTACGGCGGGAATACGTCGTACAGCGTGAAGTCGACCCAGTATACGCCGGCCGTGTTGGGCACGGCGTCGAGCAGCGCGTTGGTGAAGTCCGCCGTAGGATCGTCCAGCTGGCCCCACCACGATTGGTCTTCCTCATAGCCGTACTGGAAGCCGACTTTTGCGGGCCAAAAATAGTTCCCCCACCAGATTTCCTCTTGGATGCAGTCATCTAGGGAGTCGAAGATCTGGGTATCGTCCACGAACAAGATGCCCTCGCGGTAGGTCTCGGGCATCGCGTCGATGGCGAAGTGCTTGAGCATGAGCCCGTAGTCCGGGTTGTAGCTCCGGATCTGGTCGATCCACGCCTTGGCCCATTCGTCGTTGACGTGTAGCCCGAGGTCGGGCTCGGTAGATTGGTGCCACTCGACGTCGACGCCGAAGCCGATCACGCTCGGGTGGTGAGAGTATTGGGATAGCACCAGGTCGATCAACGTGGGCACATCGGCGAAGCCGGCCTCCACCTGCAAATAGATCTCGAACCCGAGGTCGTCGAAGTGGTTGAGCGTTTCCTCGTGCCAGTCGTCGTCGGAGAAACCGATATTGTCGTACTCCTCGCCATCATCCGACCCGAACTCGAGTTCGCACGACCCCCAGTCCGTGATGGTACCGACGATCCAGATGGCGCTCGGTGTCGCGGGCCGGTTGAGCGATTCAGCGAAGTCTTCACCGACGTTGCCCCAGTATTCTGCGTCGGGGAACGGGTCGATCCCGTAGTTCGAAGAGCGAAAGCCGGCGAGAAGGTCCCACTCGCCTTTCTCCTTTCCGTCGTCCCCGTCGAAGAACTTCACATCGTCGATCGAGAACTCGAACTCGAGGTCCGGGTCCCAGTCCTTGTTGGCCAGGAACTCGACGCTGATGAGGTGTTTGGGGTCAAAGTCTGTCACCACCCCCCAGGTCTCCTGATAGATCTGATCGAAGCGGACCGCGTACTCTACCCACTCGTCGGTGAGCGTGAACGCCTTGCGGTGGGAGTCGCCGCAATCATGTTCCCCTTCCGGGACACATGTGCCACCGTCTTTCTCGGACAGCACATCCGAGGTGACGAGGCGCACGTCGATGCCATTTTCTCCCTTCGCCTTGAACTTGATGCCGTCCCAGGCGCTGACGTCGTAGGTCTTCTTCTCGTCGCCTATGAGCTGAAGATCAAAACCCATCGCCGCGCCAAAACCTTCGTGGCCGTTGCCGCGCGTGTGCGCGGCATACTTGCTATCCCCCGGTCCTCCGTCCACAGGCTTGAACGCAGCTCCTTGCTCCGGCTCCTGCTCCGACCCGTCGGTGCCGTCGTTGTAGGTGTACCAATAGCCGATGCGCCCACCCCTGTTTTCGATGCGAGAGTCACCGTCTTCGAGGGCGTCGATGGACCCGTCCTCGGGGAGTGACGCGTCGGCGTCGTCGCTGCCTCCACCTCCACTGCCCTCACTATCATCGCCGTTGTCATCATCATCGCCGCTGTCATCGTCATCATCGCCGTTGTCGTCATCATCGCCGTTGTCGTCATCATCGCCGTTGTCGTCATCATCGCTGCCACCGCCACCGGGGTTGCCATCATTGTCGCTGGCACCTCCACCTGCGTTGCCATCATCATCGCTACCACCGCCACCGGGGTTGCCATCGTCGTCATTGTCGTCATCGTCATCGTCATCGTCATCGTCGTGACTGACACCGCTGTTCGCGCCATCCGGCGCACACGCGGATGCAAACAGAAGGGAGAAGGGGAACGCGAGCTCGGGAAGGATTTTGGGGTAGCGCGGCATGGCGATGAAGCTCCGACGATAGCTCTACTAGGCATCCAGTGCTCCGTTCAAGCGACAACAGCTGAGAAAATGTAGGTGAGGCCCGCGCGGCAGCCCAGCTTACCCAAAAAAGCATGAATTTGGGCGGTCTGTCTCGTGCCTACGACGTGCGCTGGAAGAGCACGGTCAGGTTGTTCGCGGGCATATCTGTGACCCGCACCAGCGCGAGACCGTGGGGTGTGGCGCTGCGCACCACGTCCTCGAGAACCCGGACGCCCCAACGAGGGTCCCGTGCCCTCAGGCTGTTCGAGAAACGCTCGTTGCTGGGCGCTGTGGGTCGGCCGGCTCGCCTGAAAGGTCCGTAGAGGCAGAGGTGGCCCCCAGGCCGCAGGACCGCAGACGCTCCTCGGAGCAGTCCTTCGCAGCAGGCCCACGGCGAAATGTGGATCATGTTGGCATTCAAGACCGCATCGAATGGACCCTCGGGCCATGTACCTTCAGTCACGTCCAGACGGGCGGGTGTTGCGATGTTGCCTGTGGCACACTCGCCGGCGCGCGATAGCAGGCTCGCCAGGCACTCATCGGCGATGTCCGTCGGATGGAACGTGCAGCGTGGGAACGCGGCCGCGAGGTGTTCCACATGCTCGCCACTGCCGCTGGCCACTTCCAGTACCTGTTCGCAGTCGTGGAGGGTGTCGCGGAGCGCGTCGAGCAGCGGTGCGCGATTACGCGAGGCGGCGGGGTAGAAGAGTTTTTCCGTCACGATGGGAGGGTAGACCCGCGTGCGGGCGCGGATCGGTGCGTCGAACTCGCACGAATTGAGGCTGCGCGAAATACAATTCAACAAAAAAGCGCCCGTCGGGTGATCCAAATGGAGCGTGCGACGACTACCCGTCATGTCCGGGAACGAACGGTGTGGTCCGCCGACGCCTGCCTACGGCGCCACGACTCCAGGAGAATCATGAAAGAGCGGATAGCGACGGTATTGGCGGAGAGCGGGTTCGGACCGATCGGGTTCCGCGCGCGACGCAGGAGGTTGCTCGATGCACTCGTCCAGGATTTCCGAGCGAGTTTCGGGCTGTCTTGGGTGTTCCTGGATGCGCGAGGAGGCTGCAGTCCCGCGGAAACCGTCGCGGTGGGCGTGGGGGATGCCGCGTTCCTCCGACTTGCAGCGGCGGAGGGGCGCGCCATGTGTGTCGGTTTCGGCGACACCGAGCTGGGCGCGGACGCGGGCGAGGTGACCACCGTCGGGTCGTTCGGGCTGCTCGAACGGCAGACCCTCAAGCACGTGCCGGTGCTCCGCGAGCTCTCCGCGGTCTCCGGTGCCCATCACTGTCTGAGGATCCATGTCGCGTGCGGCGACACGAGCGCAGGATGGTACGGAGCATTTCGGAGCGTTTCGCAGCCGCGATTTTCGAGCCGAGACCTGCGAGCGGCGCGGCAGCTTCAAGACGAGTTCTCTCGGTCGGTGTGCAGCAGCGCGTCGGCGAGTGGGCGCGAACAGCTCGATGGCGACGTGGTTGTGGTGACGACCGCGGCCGGCGAGGTCTTGAACCACTCCGCGGGCGCGGAACGATGGCTGTCCGCGCCCGGCGTCGCGGCGGGTCTGGCCGACCGCGTGCGCGCGTTCCTGCGGCACGGGGAGGCACAGCGCTCTTGCCTATTCAGTCGTACGTGGCTGCACCTCGATCGGCTCGACGCCCGAGGTGAACATGTGGTCGTCATGGCGAAGCCGGCTCCCTTCGCCCGGATCTCGCCTCTGAGCGGACTCACGAAGGCGCAGCGCCGTGTGGCGGTACTCGGTGCGGGTGGCGCGAGCATCAACGAAATGGCGAGCGCATTGTCGCGGAGCCGCGAGACCGTGCGCGAGCACCTGGCCGCGGTCTATCGTCGCCTCGGGGTCCGGCGGCGCGTCGACCTGGCGCAGAGGTTAGGTCAAGTGCCACGTATGGAGGTCGGGGTCTAGCCCCCCTCCCGGGACTGTGGGTTGCCCCGACCCGCCGCGTCGCGGGCACGGCATGGGGACCTACTTGGCCATCATCTTAGGTTCCACGGTGGCCACACGACTATGCGTATCACGCCGTCCGCGGCTACGAAGCAACGTCGTGCGCGAGGAATGGACGTCTATGTCGCTCGTGCGCGTGTACAGGTTCCAGGTCGATCCGTTGTCGAGGGAGTATTCGATGGCCAGGCCCGGAAACGCGATGTTCGCCTGTAGCTTGCCCGCCAGCACCCGCGCGCCCGGCAGCGGGAGTCGGTAGTTGACGCCAACCGCGTCGCCGACCTGATCACGTAGATCTACAGCCCGAAACCGGTCGAGACGTGGGAGGGCGGCCTGGCCGAGCCCGTTTGCAAACCGTTGCCAGGCGGGTTCGATCTCCGCTTTGGTTGGCATGTGCCGGCTCCAAGCTCGCTCTGCTACACCCAGCATCTTCGGGAATGCGTAGTATTCGAGCATCTCCGGCGTCTTGACGGTTTCTGTCCAGAGCAACCCTTGGAGTCCCAAGATATTGTCTTGCGCCTCGGGGCGCAGCGATTCTTTTTCCTTCCATATGTGCTCAGGGAAGCGTTCACCCCACATGTTCAACGTCGCGTGGGCAAAGACATCGAAGGGCCGGTACTCGAAGGTTTTTCGCGTATCCACGAACCCCGCCCAATAGTACCCAGGCTCGTCTGGATCCTTGTTGTAGGCCAGGTCCAAATACAAGTTGGTGGCGTGGGCGAGCACGACTTTGTACCCGCGATTTGCCAGCTTGTAGGCATCATCTTCGCGACCCCAGCCCCACACATTGGCCCATACCGTTGCTACCAATCCGGGGCCTTCCACCGCTTCAGCGCGCAAATCCAAAGCCCCGCCCCCAATGTGCAACAGGTCATCCCAACCGTAGAAATCGAGGCCGTTGCTTTGAATCAGGTGGTACCAGCGTCGGAAAAATTCGTCGGCGATCTGCCCATCGCTCAGGGATTTGCTCCAACGCGTACGATCGCAAGCGGGTGATTCCCGCCACCATATATTTTTCTCTTTGCTCGGAAGTTCATCGCCACCTCCATGGATTCCGGCGAGGGTAGCACCTTGTACGGCATCGTAACGCGCGCGGATCTCCGAGACCACCTTGCGTAAGAAAGTCCAGCTGCTCTCGAGGCAGGGGTTGAGGAAATTGTCGGTATAACCTTGTACGCTGCGGTGCGCCGAAGTGTCCTCCGGGTCGATCAGACGATACTCTGAAGCACGCTGGGGGTCCGATGCCGCATATTTTCGGTATCGGTATTCCATGGCCAAGACCGCTGCGCGGCTGTGCCCGGGTACGTCGATTTCGGGGATGACCTCGATATGTCGTTCGCTCGCGTAGCGAACGATGTCCTCGAAGTCCTGCGTCGTATAGTATCCGCTCCCGCGACCCACGAAGTTGAGCGTGGCGGGCTCGAAACCTTGGTAGTTGGGCAAGGTGCCGCCGTTGGCCGTGGTCATTGTGGCAGGGGTACCGGTTGGTTCCAACTCGCGCACCGCCCCGAGTCCAGCGTGCAGCATGACCCGCTCTTCGGGATCGAAGCCTCGTTGGGCGCCGAAGCTGGTAAGTTCCTCGATTCCGGGGATCTCAAGGCGCCAGCCTTCGTCGTCGGTGAGGTGGAGGTGCAGTTTGTTGATCTTGTGGTACGCGAGGAGATCGAGCAGGCGCATGACGGTTTCCTTAGCGACAAAATGCCTGCTCACGTCCAGGTGCATGCCACGATAGCGAAAACGCGGCGCGTCCTCGATGAGCACCACCGGCAGCGGCACGCTGGTGCCTTTCGCTAGCGCGCGGCGTGCTGTCGCGGCGACCAACTGCCGCAGGGTCTGGATCGCGTAGAAACACCCAGCGGCGTCGGATCCGACCAGGCTCACATCCCCACTGCGATCGATCCGCAGGCGATACGCTTCTGGATCCGGTTGACCATCTCGATCTACGTCCAGCTTGGGGTTGATCCGTAACGCGAGGTGGCGCCTTGGGTGTGGTCGAGGGGTCGAAATCAGGGTTGGCTGTATCGATACCCCCGTGTAATCGCGGAGGAACCCGGCCAAGTAGGCCGCTTCGCTAGCGAGACCGTCGGCGTGTACAAGCGCCGTGTCGCTGAGGATGAGGTGCGTCGTTCGGCCGCTGTCGCGCACGCGCAGCGGCGTCGGAAGCAACCGCTCAGCCAAACTGAGGTCATCGACCCGAAGCGGGTGGGTAGCGAAGCGCAACTGGGGGGTAGGCACCGGCAGGTGATCCCCCGTGTGGGCCGTCGTCTGTCTGGGATCGTGCGGATCGAGTTCCACCGCTACATGTACAGCGTGTGGGCGTTTGGGCTCTTCGTCGAAAACGATGTGAAAGCCGGCGGGTGCGTCGGACTTCAAGACACCGGGGCCGGGTACCAATATCCGCCAGCGTCTGGTCTCGCTCGCTGGCAGAGGGGGTGATGCGGGTGTTGGTTCCAAGACGAAGTAGTCGCCGCTCCTCGCCGCGTCGGCATGGTGGATCCGGATCCCTTGTGCGTCGAGCGTTTGGGTGATCTGCGTGTTGCCCTCGCCCTCGGCCAAAAACCCGCGGTAGTTGAAGTACAGTCGCCAGCCGGAGTTGGGCAACGCGTGCCGGCCACGGTTGTGCAGCGCGAGTTCGGCGAGATGAAACTCGCCCTTGCCGGGGCCATGATCCAGCGGACGGTACGTCAGTTGGAGTTCGTGGGCGGAGGGATGAGGGGGAGTCGGGGG